>CAZXJZ010000189.1:0-9397 GCA_964641065.1 uncultured Hyphomicrobiales bacterium
GACGGGCTCGGCGGCATCAAGAAGGATCCGAACCGCGTCACTTTCGATCCCTTCCCGTATGAAAGCTTTGCGGTCTGGATCCTGACCCAGATGAAGCGCTGGGGTCAGGTCAAGGGCGACGTCGACTATGCTGGCATCGCCAAGAAGGTGTTCCTCACCACCGAGGCCGGCAAGGCGATGAAGGATGCCGGCATGCCGGTTCCCGCCTCCGCGACCAAGGGCTTCACGGTCATGGGCAAGGCCTTCGACCCCGCCAAGCCGAACGAATATGTGGACAGCTTCGCGATCCGAAGGGCATGAGGCCGGTCTCACAGCGATCCCGGGCGGCGCGCGAGGCGCCGTCCCAATATTAATGACCGAGATTTTCCGCTAGGATGGAACCTCGATTGAGTCCGTGCGTTTGACACGGCCTCAAGCAAAGGAAGGGCGGCGCATGGGCATCATCTGGACCATTATCATCGGCTTCATCGCGGGCGTGATCGCGAAATTCATAATGCCGGGCGACAATGAGCCGAAAGGCTTCATCCTGACGACCCTCCTGGGCATCGTCGGCGCCTTTGCGGCCACCTTCCTCGGCCAGGCGATCGGCTGGTACCAGGCGGGCCAAGGTGCGGGGCTGATCGGCGCCATCGTCGGTGCGATCATCGTGCTGGCGGTATGGGGCATGATCCAGAAGCGGGCCTAACGGCACGATAGGGGCACGACGCGAAGCTGCGGACAACTCCGTAGCGCTCCAGTTTTTGCCGGCCGGGCACCTGCCCGGCCGGCATTTTCGTATGCACAGGCGGCGCAAAGCGTCCGCGCGCAGCCGTAAAAATCTTGGTATTCTCCTGACCGAAATTCTTGTCCTGGGGTGAACCGGACGGGCTCGGCCTGCGACCAACGCCGAGTATCCTTGACCGGATCGCCTGGCGCAGCCGTGCCACGCAAAGGTTGCGATAGCGGTCGAACAGAGGGGAAGCCATGTCCAAGATCCTGACACAGGCGGCGGCCGTCGCATCCAGCGGAAGCGGTGGTGGCGGACGCGGCCGCAGCGTCCTCGTGATTGTCGGAATCGCAATCCTTTTCGTGCTCGGGCTCTCGATCGTCCTCGGCAGCTGGTACACCATCGACCAGCGCGAGCGCGGCGTCATCCTGCGTAACGGCAAGCTGATCGGCACAGCCACACCGGGACTGGGATTCAAGATTCCCTTCATCGATTCGATCGTTAAAATCTCGCTGGAGACCCAGCGCGTGCAGTTCGACAAGGTCAATTCCTACAGCCGCGACCAGCAACCTGCGGATCTCCTGATCTCGGTGAATTTTCGGGCCACGGAAGACAAGGTCGACGATCTTTACTCGCAGTTCGGCGGCCTGCGTGGCTATGCCGACCGCATTCTTCTTCCCACGGTGCAGTCGCAGTCGAAGATCGTTTTCGGTCAGTTCAACGCCGTGACCGCGATCCAGGAACGCGGCAGGTTGAATGCCGAGGTCATGGCCGCCGTGCTCAAGCATGCCGAGGGGCCGGTCGTGATCGAATCCGTGCAGATCGAAAATCTCGATTTCAGCAACGAATACGAAAAGTCGATCGAGCAGCGCATGCTGGCCGAGGTCGAGGTGCAGCGCCTGCGGCAAAATGCCGAGCGTGAAAAGGTGCAGGCCGAGATCGTGGTCACCAAGGCGACGGCGGAAGCCAATGCCGTGCGCCAGCGCGCCCAGGCCGAGGCCGAAGCGATCCGGTTACGCGGCGAGGCGGAAGCCGCAGCGATCCGCGCCCGGGGCGCCGCACTGGGCGACAATCCCAATCTCGTGAATCTGGTTCAGGCCGAGAAATGGGACGGCAGACTGCCGGTGACGATGTTGCCGGGCGGCGCGGTGCCGATGCTCAATCTCGACCCTCGCGCCGTGACGCCCTCGCCCGCCGGAACCCGCGCGTCAACGCCGACGCAGGGTCCGCTCAGCTCATCCGCCCGGTAAGAGACGCGACGACCGGAAGCACCCAAGGGGGCTTCCGCCGCTGGCGTACGGTGCTAGACTTTGACCATGGACCGCGCGTCGATCCTTGGCCAGTCGGAACAACTCGAGCGTCACATCGCGCTGGTGGAGGAGGATTTGACGCGGCAACGCGAGATCGTGGCGGATCTGCTGCGCGACGATCGCGACGCCTCCGCTGCAATGGACTTGCTGCATGAGTTCGAGGTGCTCCACGACCGGCTCATCGCCGATCGCGCAATTGTGCGTCGGAAACTGGATTACGCAACGCGCTGAGCGCCGACGTCCTTTTGCTGCGCGAGGGGCGTGGGCACGGAAACTGGGGCGGTTGAGGGAACTCAGGGCGCGAGCCATGACTCCGTTGCCAGGTTGAACTCCCTGTCAATTCTGGCGTATCGCAACCATGTTCATGGGCTCCCCGCTCCTAAACAATCAGCCTGAGCGCGGACCTCTCCTGGCGTAATGCCTTCCAGCAAACCGAACCGCTCCTGAAATGGGTTCCATTGCCCCCCCTTCCACCGCGACATCAACGCCTTCTTCACTGAACGAGGCGATCCGAGCGCGACTGGTCTATGGACTCGGCAAGACCGTCGCGGAGGCCAACAAGCAGGATTGGTACGTCGCCACGACGCTGGCGGTGCGCGACCGCATTACCGAGCTCTGGCTGGACATCCGACCCGACAACCGACGCTCACGCAAGAAGCGGGTCTATTACCTTTCGATCGAGTTCCTGATCGGGCGTCTGTTGTCCGACTCTCTCGCCAATCTCGGTTTGACGGAAGAAGCGCGCGCGGCGCTGGCCGGCTTCGACGTCGATCTTCAGGATATCCAGGACGTCGAACCGGACGCCGCTCTCGGCAATGGCGGTCTTGGGCGGCTCGCCGCCTGCTACATGGACAGCATGACGTCGCTGGGAATACCCGCTTACGGCTACGGCATCCGGTACGAACACGGGTTGTTCGCGCAAACGATCCGCGACGGCTGGCAGGAAGAACGTCCGGAGCAATGGTTGAAGTCCGGCAATCCATGGGAATTGCCGCGCCCGGAAAAGGAATACGCCATCGGCTTTGGCGGCGCAGTCGAATATGTTGAAGGCCATCACGATACGCCGCGTGCGATCTGGTACCCCGGCGAGACCGTGATCGCGACCACCCACGACATTCCGCTAATCGGGTGGAAGGGCACGCACGCCAATGTGCTGCGGTTATGGGGTGCGCGGGCACCGGACCCCATCCAGTTGTCCGCTTTCAACGAAGGCGATCACATCGGCGCGATGGCGGCGCGGATCAAGGCCGAAGCGATCACACGCATCCTGTATCCCAACGATCAGACTCCCCAGGGGCTCGAGTTGCGGCTGCGGCAGGAGTATTTCTTCACCGCGGCATCGCTGCGCGACATCATCCGGCGGCACATGGAGCAGATCGGCGATATCCGCCTCCTCGGCGATCATGCCGCCATCCAGCTCAACGACACCCACCCCGCCATCGCGGTGGCGGAGCTCATGCGGGTGCTGATCGACGAGCACGATCTGAACTGGAACGAGGCCTGGGACATCACCCGCGCAACCATCAGCTTCACCAATCATACGCTGATGCCGGAAGCGTTGGAGAAATGGTCGCTGTTCCTGTTTGGGCATGTCCTGCCGCGCCACCTGCAGATCATCTATCTGATCAACTGGCACCACCTCGAAGACGCGACGCGTCGCGGCCTGACCGATCCTGAATTCATTGCCAATATTTCGCTGATCGACGAAGGCGGCGATCGCTCGATCCGCATGGCGCATCTGGCCTTCGTCGGATCGCACCACGTCAACGGCGTCTCGGCCCTCCACACCGACCTGCTGAAGGCCACGGTATTCCACGACCTGACCAAGGCTGCGCCGACCGTGATCGTCAACAAGACCAACGGCGTCACCTTCCACCGCTGGCTGTTTCAGGCCAATCCAGCCCTGACCGCTCTCATTTCGGAGGCCGCAGGGCGTGACATTCGCGAGCATCCCGACGCGCTTCGGTCGATCGAGGCCGCCAGCGACGATGCCGGTTTCCGCGAGCGCGCCCAGCGCATCCGTCGTGCGAACAAGGAGCGGCTGGCCAGTCTGATCCGGTCGCGGACCGGCATCGCCGTCGATCCCGACGCGCTGTTCGACGTGCATGTCAAACGCATCCACGAATACAAGCGCCAGACGCTCAACCTGCTGGAGACGATTGCCCTCTACGCGCACATCCGCGCCAATCCCGGAGGTACGCACGTTCCGAGGGTCAAGATCATCGCCGGTAAGGCGGCACCCGGCTATCAGCGCGCCAAGCTTCTGATCAAGCTCGCGCATGACGTCGCTCACGTCATCAACTCCGACCCGGTCGTCGGCGATCGGCTGAAACTGGTTTTCATACCGAACTACAATGTGAGTCTGGCCGAGGCCATCGTTCCTGCCGCCGACCTGTCCGAGCAGATTTCCACCGCGGGCATGGAGGCGTCTGGCACCGGCAACATGAAGCTCGCACTCAATGGCGCGCTGACCATCGGCACGCTCGACGGTGCCAATATCGAAATCCGCGATCATGTCGGCACCGACCATTTCTTTCTGTTCGGCATGACAGCGGAGCAGGTCGAGGAGCGCAGGCAGTCACACTATGAGGGAATCGCGGCGGCGCGGGACAGCGAGGTACTGCAGACCGCCCTGCAAATGTGCGTGGCCGGCGCCTTCTCACCCGACGATCTGTCGAGATACAGCTCGCTCGTTGACACGCTGCTCGGCACCGATCCTTTCATGGTGGCGGCAGATTTTTCTGACTACTGGACGAAGCAGCGGGAGGTCGACCGCGCGTGGCTCGACCGCACGCAATGGTGGCGTTCCAGCATCCTGAACACGGCCCGAATGGGATGGTTCAACTCTGACCGCGCGGTGCGGGAATATGCAGCTGAAATCTGGAATGTGCCCGTGCGCGTCTGATGCGGCGGATCGCGAAAGATGCGGCGCCGATCCCATGCCAAGTCCTTGCACCCGGCGCTTGGAACTGACCTCGCGCGCGAGCCACTAGCGGCGAAGGCTGCGCCCCGCGCGCTCAAAGGTGGACGCCACCATCTTCCAGGTATCGCCTTCAGTCCATTCTTCCAGAGCGACAGGAAGTTTGCGCCGCCAGTTCGGATGCTGATCGATGGTGCCGGGAATATTGACCTGCTCCACGACGTCCAGCATGTCCTCCAAAGACACCATCACGAGTTTTGCCGGAGCTGCGGCAAGATAGGCGCACGCCGATGGAAGGCCCTCGCCTGAACCGTTCTCACCAGACGACAACGCACGACCCAGCGCCTCTCGGGCCCGCTGGCGGCTGTCGTTGTCTTCTCCCGGATCGATTCCAAGCGCCCGTTTCACGTCGAGGTCATGCCCACTGACCCAACCGCGAAAGGTCGGCAGGTCGTGCGTATTGAATGTTGCGAGCGCTTCATGAGGGTAGTCGTGCGGCTTCTTGAACTCGCCGTCGCCCCAGCGTTCGAACATCATCACGCGATAGGTCCAGACCCCCCACCGCGCGGCGGTCTCGCGAAAGCCCTCCGGCACGGTGCCAAGATCTTCGCCAATGAAGACGCAGCGATATTTGTTGCTCTCCTCGGCGATCACGCGCAGCAGCGGCTCGAACGGAAAGCGGAGATAGGCGCCGCGGGATGCGCCCGCACCATGCGGCACGAGATAGAGACGCATCAGACCAAGCACATGATCAAGCCGCACCGCGCCGGCATGGCGCATCGCAGCGGCCAGCAATTCACGAAACGCCGCGAAGTCGTGATCCTGTAATGCGTGGGGATTAAACGGCGCCAGCCCCCAATCCTGTCCGGCCGGGTTGAATTCGTCGGGAGGCGCGCCGACGGAAAACTCGCGGAGTACCGCCGACTGGTTACTCCACGCATCGGCGCCATCCGGATCGACGCCGACGGCGAGATCGAGATAAAGCCCGATCGGCAGACCGAGTTCTTTCGCGTTGTCACGGCAGGCGGCGAGTTGATCGTCGGCGACCCATTGCAGAAACTCGAAGAACCCGCATTCACGATCCTGCCGTCTGCGAAGTTCATTCAGCGTTGTCGTGTCGGGGTTCTTCCAGGGATCGGGCCATTGCCGCCAGGAGGCACGATTGAAACGCCGCCGCAGGATTTCGAAGCAGGAAAAGCGGGTGAGTTTCTCCCCCTGCGCGGCGCGAAAGTTCGCTAACCGGGCTGCGCGTTCTGTCGTCCCGCGCTCAAGAAACCGGGCATAGACCGCGCGCAGCATCCGCTCTTTCAACGCCGCGACGCCGACATAGTCTACAAGATCGTTCGCCCGCAACGCCTCAACCGCTCCGCCGAGCGACGGGTCCTCGATGCCCTCGAATTCTGGTATCGCCGTAACGTCAATGTAGAGCGGATTGAGAAACAGCCGACTGTTCGGCGCATACGGACTGGCGGCTTCCGGCCTGTCCAGAAACAGGGCATGCAAGGGGTTCAATCCAACCGCACTTGCACCGCTACGCGCCGCGAGCCCGAGTATATGCCGAAGATCCGTGAAGTCGCCGATCCCCCAATTCGTCGCCGAGCGAACCGAATAGAGTTGCACCGCAAGGCCCCAGCCCGGTCCGCCATCACCCTGGAACGCGCGCAGGTCGACATCCACCGACGTACGCATATCCGAAGGCGCGGCGCGACCTGCCGAAAGCCGATCGACGAGCCGGTCTAGAGTTTCTCCGTCTGCCTGATGCCAGTTGCCGAAAACGTCGTGATATCCGTCTTCGACCCCCCACGCCCGCGCTGTGTCTGTCATTTCCAGATTTCAGTTCGTCGCGCGTCCAACGCCGCGCTTATGCATTAAGTTTCGCAAATTGCGGGAACTACTATCATTTTCGCCCGTTGCCTCGCCGAAGGGGTGATCAATGTACCGACGAACCGCTGGTCATGCGTAGGGAGTTTGCGTCGACGGCGGTCGAACAAGAGGTCACCTCGGCGGATCCTACGGGTCCGCGCTTCCGCATCGAAGACATCTACCCCTGCATCGATAACGGCCGTTACGCCGTCAAGCGTGTCGTCGGCGAAGTCATTGATATATGGGCGGATCTCATTGCCGACGGTCATGACGCCATTGCAGCTTCGATCCGCTGGCGGCCTGAGGATGCGACCGACTGGCACAGCGCGCCGATGAAGCTATTCGGCAACGACCGCTGGACTGGAACAATTCTGCCGACACAGACCGGGCGTAGCGCGTTCCAGATCGAGGTCTGGTCTGACCGCTACAGCTCGTGGCGCAAGGGCTTTCTGCTCAAACAGGATGCAGGACAAGATGTGACGGTCGACGCACGCGAGGGCGCGGAACTGATCGCCGAACTGTCGCCGCGGAACTGGCCGGACTACGCCGTCGTCCAGACCGCATTGGCGCAGTTCAAAACGACCGGCCGACCGGACGCATTGCTCTCCCCGGACATGGTCAAGAGCATGGCCCGGAGTCCGGTTCGGTCTGATCTCAGCCGTAGTGCAATCATTCCGATCATGATCGAGCGGCCTCGGTCTCGCGCAGGCGCCTGGTACGAGATGGTGCCTCGCAGCCAGAGCAAGGTGCCCGGTCAGCACGGGACCTTCGACGATTGCATCGCGCGCGTGCCGGAGATCGCCGCGCTCGGATTCGACGTCCTGTATCTGACACCCATTCACCCGATCGGCTCAGCTCACCGCAAAGGCAAGAATAATGCCCTGCGCGCCGAGCCAGGCGATCCGGGCAGCTTTTACGCTGTCGGCAACGTCAGCGGCGGACACGACGCCGTACACCCTCAATTGGGTACGCTGGATGATTTTCGCCGGCTGGTGGAAGCCTGCCGTGCGCATAACATGGAGATCGCGCTCGATATCGCGGTGCAATGCTCGCCTGACCATCCGTGGCTCAAACAGCACCCTGAGTGGTTCAGGAAGAGACCGGACGGCACGATAAAATACGCGGAAAATCCGCCCAAGAAATACGAAGACATCGTCAACCCGGATTTTGGATCGGACCACCGCGTCGCCCTGTGGACCGCACTGCGCAACGTCTTCCTGTTCTGGGTCGACCAAGGCGTCGAGATTTTCCGTGTCGACAATCCGCACACCAAGCCTCTGCCCTTCTGGGAGTGGGTGATCGGCGAGGTGCATCGCCGCAACAGCAACGTGATCTTCCTGTCCGAGGCTTTTACGCGGCCGAAGCTGATGAAGGCGCTCGCCAAGCTCGGCTTCTCGCAGTCCTATACGTATTTCACCTGGCGGACGACAAAGGCCGAGCTCCAGGAATATCTGTCCGAGCTCACCTCTCATCCCGAACGGGACTATTTCCGCCCCAACTTTTTCGTCACCACGCCAGACATCCTACCGGTGCAATTGCAAACCGGCGAGACCTGGCTTTTCAAGGCGCGCGCGGCGCTGGCCGCGACCCTGTCCTCGAATTACGGCATCTACAACGGCTACGAGCTGCTCGAGCATGAGCCGATACCGGGCAAGGAAGAGTATCTCAATTCCGAGAAATACGAGATCAGGACCCGCGACTGGTACAAGGCCGGCAACATCTCCGATTATCTCGGCCGGTTGAACCGGTTTCGGCGCGAGAACGCTGCGCTGCTGCAGACATCCGATCTGCGCTTCCTCGATATCCAGGACGACCATCTCATCGGCTTTATCAAGACGTCTGTCGACGGGACGAATACGGTGGCGGCGGCCATCGCATTGTCACCGCAAGCGCGCGAATTCTGGCTCCACTTCGGCAACGCGCGGCTCGGCACCGGCGAGCCGGTACGCGCCATTGAAAATCTGGTCACCGGCGAACGTCGCATCCTCGAATGGGGTGGCGTGCGCCTCTGGATCGATCCCCAGAACGATCCCGCCCTCCTCTTCCGCTGCCTGGCCTGACAATGAACATCGCACCGACATTCAGCTCCGACGTGCAACTGGACGATGAGCTCTGGTTCAAGGACGCCATTATCTATCAGCTGCACGTCAAGGCATTCTGCGACAGCAACAATGACGGCATCGGGGACTTCGCCGGACTGACCGGACGTCTGGACTATCTGAAAGATCTCGGCGTCACCACCCTCTGGCTTTTGCCGTTCTATCCCAGTCCGGGCCGCGACGATGGCTACGACATTGCCGATTACGGCAGCGTCAACAGCGATTTTGGGACCATGCGCGACTTCCGCCGCTTCATGCAGGAAGCCCATGCGCGGGGCCTGCGCGTCATCACCGAACTCGTCATCAACCACACGTCGGACCAGCATCCTTGGTTCAAGCGCGCCATGCGCAGTCCGCGCGGCTCAAGCGCACGCGACTGGTATGTGTGGAGCGACACGGACCAGAAATATCTGGACACCCGGATTATCTTTACCGACACCGAGAAGTCGAACTGGGCCTACGACCAGGAGGCCGGCGCCTATTATTGGCATCGCTTCTT
>CAZXJZ010000190.1:0-9341 GCA_964641065.1 uncultured Hyphomicrobiales bacterium
ACTAAACAACCAACGAAACTCTATCCAAAAAACACAAACTTCCCATCTACATCGGGCGTCGGCCTGTTGGGAGGGCGGCCGCGCGCCCGGAGCAGGCACTGGCAGCCGGTTTGTAAACTTATTGCTACACTTGACGGAGCCAGACTTACATACTTCCAATGTTGCGTAAAGCATGGAATTATAAGGGATTAATGTATTCGACGCGACCGGGACCCGCCGTGCCGGTTGCAACTGGCCAGCAATTTGTACTAAAAATGACATAGCAGTTTTGGCGGAAAAATAAAATGCGCGCAGCGATCGTCAAAGAGTTCGGCCCCATTGCCAGCCACCAGGTTGGCGAATTGCCCGACCCGGTGCCTGCGCCTGGGCAAGTCCTGGTCCTTATAAAAGCGACAGCGGTCAATTACGTCGATAGTCTGGTGGTGACCGGCAAGTACCAGTTTTTGCCCGAGCGCCCCTTTGCGCCAGGCAAATTGCCGGCTGGCGAGATCGTGGCACTGGGTGCGGGCGTCGAAGGCCTCCGGATTGGCGACCGGGTACTGACCCTCGCGGAGCAAGGCGGATATGCCGAAAAGGTCGCGGTCGATGCCAAGTCCTGCTTCAAACTCCCGCCGAAGATGAGCTACGTCGAAGCCGCATCCATGGCGCTGGTATACGATACCTCATGGTTTGCCTTGCGAGAGCGTGCCAGACTGCAAGATGGCGAGAGCGTTCTCGTCCTTGGCAGCACCGGCGGTGTCGGTCTTGCCTCGGTCCAGCTCGCCAAAGCGATGGGCGCCCGTGTTCTGGCCGGCGTGTCAAATGCCGCCAAGGCGCCCCTCGCCCTCGAAGCCGGCGCCGATGCGGTGATCGATTTGTCCAAGGACAATCTCCGCGACGCGTTGCGTGAGGATGTCTATGCCCATAACGGCGGAAAAGGGGTCGACGTCGTGATTGATCCAATAGGCGGCGACGCATTCGACGCCGCGCTCCGGGCGCTCGCCTGGCGGGGCCGCCTTGTCGTGATCGGGTTCGCCGCCGGGCGCATCCCGAGCGTCAAGGCGAATTACCTGCTGGTCAAGAATATCGAAGTCAGCGGTCTTCAGGTCAGCGACTATCGAAAGCGCATGCCGACCCTGATGGCGCAATGCATGGACGAGATTTTCGCCCTCTACGAGGCCGGAAAGCTCAAGCCGGCCGCAACCGTCACCTACCCGCTTGAAGCATTCGCCAGCGCCTTGCAAGATATCGTAGACAGGCGCGTCACCGGCCGTATCGTACTCGAACCCCATCCCTGATTCTGGCGAGATATCAATGGCGTTCCGTTATGATGAGATCGGAAACCGCCTGAAGGCCTATCGGCTCGGCTCAGGTCTGAGCGCCGACGAGATTGCAAACCAGCTCGGCATTTCCCGTACCGCCCTGTATCGGTTCGAAAAGGGCGAACTCGCCAAGATCGAGACACTGGAGCGGCTGGCCGAGCTGCTTGGCGTTTCAATTCCGACCCTGCTTGGCGTCGGAATTGAGTACATCCCTTCCGCGGTCACCTACTTTGAACGGATGCGTCAGATCGAAGAGAGCTCGGAGCATCTGATGGTGCTGTCGGGCCCTATCTCTTTTCTGCTGGCATCGGACAGCTTCGAGAAAACGCTCGAAGAGGTCCTGACCGAGAATGTGACCAAGAACGTCGCCAACCGAGAGCGCGCGCTGAGCGATATTCCAAAGATCATAAATATCCTGCGCGAGCGCAAGGCGACCTACAAGCGCCGGCGGCCCACCATCGTCAATCTCATGTCGGCGATGGAAATCGAGCGCTTCCTCCATCACGGGCTCATCGGCCGCAAGGGCCTGCCGGAAGAAGTCGTCGTGCAGCGAAGGGCGCTCGCGCGTTCGGAAATCCAGCACTTCATCAAGCGTCTCGAGGACCCGCCGATGGGGGTGCAGATCGGTATCGTCACCGACACGCTTCCGCATACGGGCTTCCAACTGTTCCGTCAGCCCGACCGCAAGGTTCTGGTCCTCAGCCCGTTCCGTCTCGGCGGCGAGCCGAACGTTCGTGTCGGTGTGGCGATGATCACCTCCGCGCCCGACGCCCTGGCCTTCCACGAGGCGGCCATCGACGAGATGTGGGGCCGCGCCCTGAAGGGACAGGCCGCCGCTGATCTCGTCAAAGGCCTGTTGGCCGAAAGCGATGCCCTGCCCGACGACGGCGATTTCGTTCAGCGCCAGAAGCCGGCCGCACGTGGCACCCGCAAGCCGCGCGCCTTGATGTAGCGTCGCAGCCATTAATGCAATCTGGCCCGTCAAAGACGTTTGGAACATCGACACCGCGGATCGAGGACAACGATCTGCTGCGCGGCAAGGCGCAGTTTGTCGCCGACATCCGCATGCCCGGGCTCCTGCACGCCGCCTTCGTGCGAAGCTCCTACGCTCACGCGCGGATCAACGGGATCGACACGACCGCCGCACTGGCCGTGCCGGGCGTCGTCGCGGTGCTGACGGCGAGCGACATCCGCGCTCATGTCGTCATGGACAGGCTGGTTGTCGCGCTGCCTGACAAGACCTACAGGCAGCAACGCGACCGGCAGATCCTCGCCGATACCGAGACGGTCTATATCGGTGAAGCGATCGCTTTGGTCCTCGCCGAGGATCCCTATCTCGCCGAAGACGCAGCCGGGCTGGTCGACATCAGCTACGATCCCCTCCCCGCCGCTGCGGATTGTCGTGATGCACTGCGCGACGGGGCACCAACGGTGCATAGCGACGCCTCCGACAACCTGGTCGCCGCCTTCAAGAGCTCTTACGGAGATGTCGATGCGGCGTTTTCGGCCGCGCCACATGTCGTCAGGGAAAGTTTCTGGACGCATCGTGGATGCGCTCATTCGCTGGAGGGTCGAGGGTGTCTCGCGCATTGCGATCCCGTCGGCGGCATGCTGACACTCTGGAGTTCGACGCAGACGCCGCTCGTCGGCGCACGGATTCTTGCCGAGGTTCTGGACCGCGAGGAGTCGTCCATTCGCGTCGTGGCACCCGACGTCGGCGGCGGATTTGGTCCCAAGCTGGTCTTTTATCCGGAAGAAGCCGCGGTGGCGGTGGCCGCAGTGGCGACCGGGCGCCCCGTTCGCTGGATCGAAGACCGGCGAGAGCATTTCCTGTCGACTACGCAGGAGCGTGATCAATACTGGGACGCCGAGATCGCGTTCGACGACGAGGGCCGAATCCTGGGAGTCCGCGGTTCGCTGGTGCATGATCACGGCGCCTACACGGCGCGCGGCCTGACCGTGCCGCAAGGAGCCGTCGCCTCGCTGTCGCTGCCCTATGTCATCCCGGCCTTTTCGATGGACGTGAAGGCTGCGCTCACCAACAAGGTGCCCGTGACTCCGGTTCGCGGCGCAGGTCAGCCGCAAGGCGTGTTTGTCATGGAGCGCCTGCTCGACCGCGCGGCGCAGACACTAAACCTGGATCGCGCCGAGATCCGACGCCGCAATCTCGTTCCAGCCGACCAGATGCCGTTCAAGAAGGGTTTCGTCACGCGCGGCGGCGTACCGATCGTGCTCGATTCCGGCGATTATCCCGCCTGCCAGGCGGACGCCTTGCAGAAGGCCGGTTGGGATGACTTTCCGGAGCGCCAGCGACTTGCACGCCGCGACGGGCGCTACCTCGGCATCGGTCTCGCAAACTTCGTCGAGGCGACCGGTCGCGGTCCCTACGAGCAGGTGCAGGTCCGGGTGACCTCGACCGGCAAGATCGAGGTTGCGACCGGCGCAGCGGCCATGGGCCAAAGCACGAAGACCATGATCGCACAGATTGTCGCTGAGCAACTCGGCGGTGACATCGAGCGGATCACTGTGACTGCGGGCGACTCGGGGAAGATCGCAATGGGTTTTGGCGGCTTCAACAGCCGTCAGACCGTGATGGCCGGTTCGTCTGCACATACAGCGGCATTGAAGGTGCGAGACAAGGCGCTGCTCGCAGCGAGCCATTTGCTGGAGGTCGACGCCGGCGATCTCGACATCGAAGGCGATACGATCGCGGTGAAGGGCGCGCCCGATGTGAAAGTGACGCTGCGGGCGGTCGCAAAGGCGCTGTCGGGCGCTCCTGGCTTTGTCCTGCCGGGCAATTTGAGCCCCGGTCTGGAGGCGACCGAAACTGTCGTCATCGATGCAATGACTTACGGCAACGGCTCGACAATTGCCGAAGTCGAAGTCGACATCGCGACGGCAGCGGTCAAGGTCAGCCGCATCGTCTTCATCCATGACGCGGGCAGGATCGTCAATCCGGTGATTGCCGATGGTCAGATCGTTGGTGCCATCGCACACGGGATCGGCAACGCGCTTTACGAGTGGATGGGATACGACGAGGATGCTCAGCCGATCACCACGACGCTCGCCGACTATCTCCTCGTCACCGCGTCGGAGATTCCGACACTCGAACTGGGCCATCGCGAAACACCCACGCCACTCAATCCGCTTGGCGTGAAAGGAATTGGCGAGTCGGGAATCCTGCCCATTCCCGCTGCGATTGCGTCCGCGGTCGAAGATGCGTTGTCGCCCTTCGGCATTCGCATCAATCAGTTTCCGATCCGGCCGCGCGACTTGTGGGACATGCTGGAGCTAGCAAAAGCCGCTTGATTTCCGCTGCTAGGACTTCACCACCGGCCCGCGACCAAGAATCCGGAAGATCAGCTGGGCTGCGGCCAGCAGGCGGACATCACCATGACGCGGCGCAACCAGCTGAATACCGACCGGCAATCCGGACGGTCCGGCATGCGTCGGTAGCGTCACCGTCGGCGTGCGCAGCTGTGTCCAGATGCTCTGGAAGCCATGGTGACCGGTATAGCCGAGGCCGGCCGGAGCCTCGCCATTCACCGCTGGCGTCAACACCACATCGACGCCCGCGAACACATCGGTCATCTCGCGGCGGAAGTCCTCCACGCTCTCAAGCGCAGCGACATAGCGGGACAAGTCCATCGCCAGCCCGTTGCGAATGCTTTTCGCCAGCCCTTCGCTGATGTGTTCGGAATGGGTCTGCCATTCCCAGGACATCCCGCGTGCACGCTCGAAATCGTTGATGATCTCCCGCGTGTCCTGCAACGTCTTGAACCGCTCCGGCAGTTCTGCATCCTGAACCGGGAAGCCCGCTCGTGCCATCCGCGAAGCAGCGTCCTCGATCGCATCACGGGTTGCCGGTTCGGCATTCTCCCATGCGTAGGTTCTGCAAATACCGATGCGGACCCGCGTGTCCGCGGGGAGCCATGAGACAGGCGCCGCATTTGTCAGGACACGCGCCGACAGCTCGATGTCTTCGACGGACCTCGCCATCAGGCCGACGGTGTCGAGGCTTTCGGCCGCAGGTTTCACGCCCTGCGGATTGATCAGCCCGAATGTCGGCTTGTAGCCAACGATGCCGCAAAACGACGACGGACGCTGAACCGAGCCGCCGGTCTGGGTGCCGAAAGCAAGCGGCACCATGAAGTCGGCGACCGCGGCGCCGGAACCGCTCGAAGAGCCGCCCGGTGTCCGCGACGGGTCATGCGGGTTTGTCGTCGGCCCCGCCGTCACCCCGGCAAATTCGCAAGTCACTGTCTTGCCAAAGATAAGAGCCCCGGCAGCGCGCAGCATCGCGACACAGGACGCATCCGACATGGTGCGGTAACCGCGATAGATCGGCGAACCCATCTCCGTCGGCATATCGAACGTCTCGATCACATCCTTGACGCCGACCGGTACACCGTGGAGCGGTCCGCGATTGGGCGCACGATCCAACGCCTTCGCCTGACGTAGCACCGCGTCCGCATCGAGATATGACCACGCCCTAACGACAGACTCGCGCGCATCGATCCGGGCAAGACAGTCGCGCGCAATCTCCTCGCAACTGACCGCGCCCGAGCGCGTGCGGGATGCAACTTCGACCGCGGACAGCCGGTTGAGGTCTGTCATCTGATGTGCCTCAGTTGACGCTGGTGACCTTCCACTCGATGGTCTCGCCGCCGCGATAGATCAGGGCTCGCTCTTCCGGCCCCTTCACCACGATCTCTTCGGGCGCGGTCCAAGTCACGCGCTCGAGCGTAATGGTGCCGTCGTTCGGCGGCATCTTGTAATGCGCCGGACCGTGCAGCGATGCAAAACCCTCGAGCTTGTCGAGCGCGTTCTCCTCATCGAAGACCTTCGCGTAGGTCTCGATCGCGACCGGTGCATTGAACAGCCCGGCTGCACCGACCACCGCCAGCTTCTTGTGGATCGAATGCGGGGCGGAGTCGGTGCCGAGGAAAAAGCATGTCTCTCCCCCAGTCGCCGCCTTGCGCAGCGCCTGACGGTCGGCCTCGGTCTTGATCACCGGCATGCAATACATGTAGGGCCGGTTACCCCAACCGAGCCAGTCGGTGCGATTGAGCTCCAGATGATACGGCGTGATCGTGCCGCCGACCTGACCGGATTTCGACCGGACGAAATCGCAGCCGATCTTGCTCGACAGATGCTCGTGGATGAAGCGCAGGCCGGGAAACTCGCGGGTCCATGGCTCGAAGGTGCGCTCGATAAAGACCGCCTCGCGGTCGAACACATCGACCGCGGGATCGACGCTTTCGGCATGGATCAGAAGCGGAATACCGACCTTCTCCATCCGCTCGAGAACACGCCGGATTTTCCGAAAGTCGGTGACACCCGCCGCGGAATTCGTGGTGGCGTTTGCGGGATAAAGCTTCACGCCGGTGAACACGCCGTCCGTGAATCCCTGCTCGACATCGTCGGGATCGGTATCGTCGGTCAGGTAGCATGTCATCAGCGGCTTGAAGGTGCTGCCTTTCGGCAGCGCTTTCATGATGCGCTCGCTATAGGCCCGTGCATCCGCTGCCGTGGCGACCGGCGGCACCAGATTGGGCATCATGATCGCCCGCCCGAATTTTTCCGCGGTATGGGGAATGGCCGCCTGCAGCATGTCGCCATCGCGGACATGCAGGTGCCAATCGTCCGGCTTGCGGATCGTAATGCGGTCGACCATGAAACCCCTCGACAATGTGTGATGGCGGGCCGGAAACAGGCCTCACAATACACATTTAGAGGAATAATTCCAAAATTGGAACACGCCGGCCTGCGCGGAACGGCAGGAATTGGGCCCGTTTAATCGGGTTTCGGAGATACCCGACCGCCGGGCCGAAGGAGCGGTTCCAATTTTGGAGCACGGTGCCGCGCACGACGGCCGGCCGGCTGGCAAGCGGCCGCCGTCAGGCAGCCCCCAGCCGCCGCACCGTCCAAAACTGGACCTTGCGACGTCAGGCCGGAACCGCGGTGCGGTCTTTCGCCGATGAAGTCCCGAACGTCTCGATGGGATCGAACAGCAAATGGTTGGTGTTCATCACCGACATCTGGACGATCTCGTCTTCCTTGATGCCGCGCTTCTGGAATTCCCCAAAGAATTCCCTCATCGCGTCGCTGACAGTCGGCGAAAAAATCTGCCCGACATCGGAGGAGAGGATGACGCCCTGCGGACCGACCGTCCGGATGACGTCGATATATTGTTCGTAGGTCAGGTGGTCCATCGCGAGATTGACAAAGCACAGTTCGCTGACGGCTCCGTACTTCTCCCACATCTCCGCCATCGTCTCCGGATCGAGCTCGGTCGATTGAAACAGCGGGTGCGTCATGATGATGCGGCGAATGCCTTTCTTGTGCGCCGTCTTGACCAGCGTCAGCGTCTCTTCACGATCGAAATGGCCGGTCGCGAGCACGAGATCGTATTCGGCGATCAGGCTCAGCGCGCGATCCAGCGCCGCCATCTTGTCGCTGTCGCCGGTGTCGAGCGTATAGCCCGTCCCCTCCGCGAAGAAGCGGGTGTATTTCGGGAGCACGCCCCAATCGACTGAAATGTCCCGGCGATTGTAGAGACGAAGATGCGCTTCGCAGCACATGGTCGGCATCCACACGACGAACCGTTGCGGATCGGGATCGGAGGCGGTGACATCGCTCTTCCAGCCAGACAAAGCCGCGCGCACGCCATGGTCGTCGACGCCGCCGCAATTGTAGTTCAGCGCGACCGATCCGATCAGCGGTACCTTGTCGTCCGGGCGGCGGATCTGGCTGACCTGTCCGGTCGTCGGCTGGAAATGATTTTTCATCACTACGCCAAAGCCTTCGCGCCGTGCCTCTTCCGCGAGCGACGCGGCACTGTATTTGCGGCGCAGGAATTCGGGACCGATATGCACATGCATATCGATCATCCGCTTGTCCCCCACATGCGGCAGCGCTTTCATCGATGATGTTCCTTCTTGCGTTGACGTCGCGCGGTCAGTCCAGGATGACCTCGGCCTCGATTTCGACAGGTATCCCGAACGGCAATTCCGCGACGCCGATGGCCGAACGCGAATGCTGCCCGCGTTCGGGACCGAACACCGACAAGATTAGGTCGGAGAAGCCGTTGATCACCGCCGGCATGGATTGAAATCCCGGAGCGGCGTTGACCATGCCGAATGCCCTCAGCCAGGTGACGTGATCGAGAGCACCGAGTTCCCGACGGAGACTCGCCAGCATGCCGAGTGCAGTCAGCCTCGCGGCCTCATAGGCCTGCTCCTGCGACAAGTCCCGTCCAACCTTGCCGAACGGACCTGCGACCGAACCATCCGGCAAACTCGGACCATGACCTGAGATGGTGACGCGCTTGCCCACGACCCGGACCCAGGAGAACGGCAGCCGCACACCGTCAGGAACTTTCATCACCTCCGGAAGAACAAGACCCAGTTCGCTCAGCCTGCGCTCAACCGACATTTGCAGAAACCATCCCCACCGACAAATCGGAGCATCGCCCCGAACACCAACTGAACCTGCCCGGCGGCCGGAAAAAAGCCGTGCCTCCGTCTCCAGCAACCGAGTTGACCGTGCCTGGAGAACCTTAGCCACATCGTTGCGCTCAGACCAGCGCCGCGTAAACTTCATCGCTGCGTGACGCGCTTTCTGCAGTTGCAATTCGACCATGCATCGAAGCAACTCAAGCACAAACTCGCGGCAGATCGGCGTCGTTATGTCGACCCAGCCATTCGCGACGCCAGTCACCGGATGAAGCCGTTGAAGGCTGCCGTCGCGAGACAGGGCTCACATCCTGCGCGTCGGCACGACATCTTCGATCGCGACGCAGGCCATGGACCTGACGGCTTTTATGCATCGCGATCGCATTCGTAGGCCGCGCGCTTCGGATCGATTGGCAGCGGTGGATTGGCGGGCGTTCCTCGCCCCGAGGCCGCGAATTCTCAAAACTGAAATGACTGGCTGGCGACCCAGCGCGATGCGAACCCGTCTCCACTCACATTTCCCTGCTAACCGGCCGGACCTCCTGCGCAACGCGTCACGAGTGCCGGATCGCCACCGGCAGGA
>CAZXJZ010000191.1:0-9297 GCA_964641065.1 uncultured Hyphomicrobiales bacterium
GATCTGGATTTATTACAGCGCCGCCATCTGCCGGCTCGTAAGGGTTACCCGAATGGAACGGCCCGACAGGCGCACGATTGATATTGGTGATCCCGTAGGCGTCCGGATTTGCGATGATGTCGTTAAAGTATCCGATACTGCCGGCGAACAGGAAAGGCACTCTTGCTTCAGTCAGTTCGCTTGACAATGCGTTGAGATAAGCTGCACCGAGCAAACTGCTGCCATTCACATTGGCATCCAGCAGGAAATAACGTGCGCCCGCATCCCGCAACTCCACGATCGCTTCGGCCAAGGCACGCGCTTCCGCAATCATGTAATTTTCGCCGTCCACCGACGAACCCAGAGCAGTAGCGGCGCGGATAGAGTTAGGTCCGCCGCCAATGAAGTAGACGGCGTCCGGGTCCGCGACGTTGCCATGGCTGCTTAGATATGTGCCGATCTGGGCGACGATGTTCGGCGCTAGGCTGTTCGCAAGGCTGCCGGTAATTGTCGCGCCGCTCGCTGCGTAGTTCGTGCCTCCTACCACACCGTCCGGGGTTGCCGTCAGTCCATAAAAGGCCGAAAGATATTCGACATTTACCAAGCCGCCGACAGTCGTCGACTTGCCGCCGCCCGCCGCTTCTGCTGCGTCGTAAAGTGCCTGCCGTGCCGCGTTGTTGGAGAATGTATGATTCCAGAAGTATCCTGAATCGGAGTTGCTGTCGCCGAAGGCCCAAAACGCGCTGAATTCGGTGCTGCCGTCTTGGGATTCCTGAACGATGGTGCGGCCATTGCCTCGTAGGGTGACGACGAGGCTAGGACCTTGCGAGAAAAAGAAATCGCTTTCCGAAAGCTGCCCTGGCGAAACGCCCGTGAGCGTGATCGTATTGCCGCTACCGAGTGCGATCAGAGTATCGGTGGTGCCACTCATGCGGGACTGAAGCTGCGTCCAGTCGTAAATGCCGGCGGCATTGTAGAGCTGAATCTTGTCGCCCTCGGCAGCGTTGTAGCTTCCAGAAGACCGGTTGAAGTCTGTTATGGTGTCGGTACCGCCCGTCGTGAAGAAGCGGTCGCCACCGCCCATGCCAGTCAGCACGTTGTTTTCATCATTGCCTCTCAAGATATCTGCGAAATTAGTGCCTCGAACGTTTTCGATCGAGATGAAAATATCGCCCTGAGCCTCGCCGGTAGCGGTTAGCACGGCGCCACTGAGGTCGACCGTAACGCCTAAATTTGCGTTATTGGTGTTTGCACCGAAATAGTCCGCCGTATCAGAGCCGCCGCCGCCGTTGAGGATGTCCCCGCCGTTGCCGCCGCGGAACCTGTTGTCGCTGCTATCTCCGATTAGGACGTCGTTAAAATTGCTCCCCCGCAGGCCGGTGATGCCGTTGTATGTGTCGTTTGCGGCATCATTGGTGTTGGACGCCGCGTTGGAAAGGTCAGCCGTCACTCCCGTCGCAGCGTTCTGGTAGCTGACTACATTGAACACGCCGCCGCCGCCGGTGAACTGGTCGGCCAGTTCGCCGGATAAAAAAGAGTCGTTACCAGTGCTCCCGGTGAAATTATATCCGACATTAGCCCTGAAAAACGGCTGTAAAGCGATGCTTGCTGGATTCCCCCTTAGTGTATCCAGCGCGACCTCGAAAGCTCCGGCGTCGAAACTAAATCCTGCCATGGTGACGAGGACAGAGTTAGAGCTATCAAGAATCTGGATCGTATTGACGGTGCCGCCGGTGGGCTGACCGTTCGCATCAAATGCTAGACCGGATCCAAGGAAATGATATTTGACAGTCCCCGGTGTGATGCCGATCCCACGCGCTGCCGTGTTTGTTAGTGTGTATTGGGTTGGGGACTGATCACTGTACGTCGAGCCACCAGCCAGGTCTTGATACCAAGTTTGAAAGCTATATCCGGCACTCGCGGAAGCGGAATATGTCACTGTCACGGTCGGCATAAAGTCACCTTCCTAGTTCCGCCAAATCTTCAAAATCTAAACGGCTTGGATAGCAGTTCGCTGTCGGCAAACTCGACCGCCACCGCTCCGCGAAGTTCTTGCGGGGAGTAGGTTGTGTCGTAAAGCTTATCTGTGGCCTCACATGCAGACGCAGCTCCGCACGCGAGGATCAAACCTTGGTCTGCACCGGTTGGCCTTTGCAAAGGAGGCGCAACGTCCGCCTCTCATTCCAAATCCGGCTCCACCACCACCCATTCCTCCGCCACCACGTTGCTCAACCACTTCGCCCACGTCGAACGGGGAAGCGAGAGTAGTGGGCATGGGAAGCATTAGAACCGCGATCAGGCTCAAATAGCTGATGCGCATAACGCTCTCCGACACGAGCAGAGGTCAATTATGGTCGGGAACTTTAACCGAAAATTGTACTTTTGAAAACCTAAATTATCAAAAGGTAACCCCAAGGGACATATTCTGAATAATGTGCATGGCAGACGTTCGTGGGGCCGTGTGTCGAGGCGCGTCAACAGTCACGCGCACCGATCCCGGCGTTCGTGCGACCCATGTGTGCCCGACAGTCTCGCTTGTATCGACGAGAACCACACCGAAGTCGTCAGCCGACCACGGACCGCCGTCGCGGTTCTCGTTGGCGGGGAGGAGCTTGAGCGCGGTCATCTCAACCACCAGACCGGTGTCTCCTGATTACGTGTTGAGGAACAGGCGACAACGCCCTGCGTTGCTCCGAAAACGGGAGCATCAGATGCGCATCTGCACTATCGCTACTTTGATTGTTGTCGGACTCGCGGCCGCTGCCCAGGCTCAGTCTGGTGGTGGCGGCGGAGGCTCTGGCGGGAGCGGCGGCGCGGGTTCGAGTGGCAGCGGCGCGGGCGGAGCTAGTCCCGGCGGAAGCGGCCCCGGCACGACAAGTCCGGGCGGCGCAATCAGCCCTTCGGTCTCGCCGTCCAATCCCGCACCCAGCACGACTGGCTCGGCCTCCTCACAACTCGGTACGAACAACCAGCAAAGCGGCGGCATCCCGGGTGCTGTTAGTCCTGCAAACCCGAACGCCGCGTCACGGCCTCAGGTACCGAACATCAGCGGCGCTCCGATCATCATGAACGATCCAAACCTCAAGCCGGACTGTTCAAGCGGGTCGGCCGGCGGACGTAGCGGGTGTTGATCCGCAAGGGCTCGGGTGTTGGGCGCAGTGGTTGGAGGAGGGCTGAAATCGTAGCTCTCAGTTAGGCGACTGAAACGGCCTAGCGTCCGCAATGGCGCATAAAGACGTGGCCGACGCCTGACGCTTCGTCATAACAACCTGTATCGAGAGAGCGAGCACTTACAAAGCTGGCAGCCGCTATAAGAAGCCACGCCCCCAGGGCGACGAACCATACGATCGGAATGTTGCCGTAACCTGAAATTATCCTGACCTTCCAGAATAGCTTCTTGGTCCGCGCCATACCGTTGATCAAATGGCCAATGAAGCTGGCAACGAAAAAGGCGCAAACAGCTATGATGTAAAGTACAAAGCTCAGGTCTTCACGCATGAGCCGTATATAATGCGCGCAACTGGGCGAATTCAAAGTTTGGCAGCGCGGCGCGAAAAGAACGCCCGTGTTCCGACCATTGCGTTGTAAGGCGCAGAAGAAGGGGCGAATCTGTCGCTTGGTACCCCAACGGTACCCCGAAATGAAAATAGCCCCGAAGGGCCTCAGCTAAGTGCTTGAAATGTTTGGCTCCCCGGGCCGGATTCGAACCAGCGACCAACCGGTTAACAGCCGGTTGCTCTACCACTGAGCTACCGGGGAACGCAGCGCGGCTATAACAAAGCCTCGCCCGATTGCAAGCATTTCAGGCCAGTCCAGGCAGGATGCCCCGGAATGTTGCCTAAAAAGTGGAGGCGACGACCGGAATTGAACCGGTGTAAACGGTTTTGCAGACCGCTGCGTAACCACTCCGCCACGTCGCCATAAGCCTTGCGCCATGAACACCAGGGCTCGCGCATCAAGTCACGCGCGCAGGGTGTCATGAGCACCGCCCACTGGGCTTGCTCATATAGGAGCGCCGGGGAGCGGGCAACACATCGTGGCGCCGGCCAGCATGTTGCGATCCCGGCGATGCTCCTGATCTTGCGTTTTTCGCTCCGCTGCCGCAGAAGCAGCCGGAACCTCTTCCGGGCAAGGTCATGGCCGATTTCGCAACGCTGCGCCGTATGATGGTGGACGGTCAGGTCCGAACCGCCGATGTCACCCAATGGCCTCTGATCCAGGCCATGCTCGACACCCCGCGCGAACATTTCGTTCCGGACTCACAGGCGGGACTTGCCTATCTCGATCTCGATCTGCCCCTCGGCCATGCTGACCGTCGTCTGCTGAAGCCGATGGTACTCGCCAGGATGCTCCAGGCGCTGGATATCACCGCCGATACGAGCGTACTGGATGTCGGATGCGGGACCGGGTATGCCGCGGCGCTGCTGGCGCGGCTGGGCGCGTCAGTGGTGGCACTGGAGGAACAGCCTCAACTGGCTGCGAAGGCGCGGGCCAATCTGGCCGGTCAGGCCAATGTCGAGGTGGTCGAGGGTGAGCTCGCGAAGGGCTATCGGTCCCGGGCGCCCTATGCCGCGATCCTGGTCGAGGGCGCGATCGAACTCGGCCCCGACGAGCTTTGCAAGCAGCTGGCCGATGGCGGCCGGCTGATCTGCATTCAGGGGACCGGGCCGGCTGGAAAAGCCGTGGTTTACAGCAAAAGTGCCGCGGATATCACGCCGCGGACCATTTTCGATGCCGCCGGGCCAACTTTGCCGGGCTTTGCGAAGCCGCTCGCCTTCGCCTTCTGACCCAATCCGGGGCACCTGTAACCTGAAATACTCAGGTCCGTGTTCTTTTGCCTATGGATGAGGAGCAGGGCTTCAAACCCCTGAGCTTAAGGATATAGTTACCAAGTTGTTGCCCGAGTCTCGCGAATCCCGGACAGGGGTTTGCGGACTACGGGCGTACGGGGGTTTTCTGAATGCCGCTTGTGCGTGCGGGATCGTTGTTGCTTGCCGCCGCGCTCACGGTGGCCAGTGCGACTGGTTTTGCCGCCGATCGCAGTGTCGACGCCTCCCGCGCCGGCAATGGCGGCGGCTCGACCAATCTCGAGCAGGCGCTCGTCCAAGCCTACCAGAACAATCCACAGATCAATGCGCAGCGCGCGCTGGTCCGAGCGACCGACGAAGCCGTGCCGCAGGCCTTGTCCGGCTACCGTCCGCGCATCAGCGCGACCGCGTCGACCGCGGTCCAGTGGACGGACAACGTGACCGAACAGCGGGTGACTGTCCCGCAAACCGGTGAAACGGTCGGCCAGCGCACCACCAACTCGCATCGCCATTACCCCAACACCTATGGCGCGACGCTGACCCAGAATGTCTTCAACGGCTTCCAGACTGGCAATCGCACCCGGCAGGCCGAGGCACAGGTCTTTGCCGCTCGCGAAACCCTGCGGGTGATCGAGCAGACGGTGCTGCTCGATGCCGCGACCGTCTATATGAACGTCCTGCGCGATACCGCCGTGCTCGAATTGCAACGGCGCAACGTCGAAGTCATCCAGGAGCAATTGCGGCAGACCCGCGACCGCTTCAATGTCGGCGAGGTGACGCGCACCGACGTCGCCCAGGCCGAGTCTCGCGTGGCGGCCGCGCAATCGCAGTTCCTGACCGCACAGGCCAACCTGACCACCTCGCGCGCTGCCTATCGCCGCGTGATCGGTCTCGATCCGGGTCGGCTTGCCAATGGCACGCCCGTCGATCGGTTCGTCCCGCGCACGCTCGACCTCGCGGTAGCGCAGGGGCAGTCGGAGAACCCGTCGGTGGGCGCCGCCGAATTCGGCGTCGATGTTGCGCAGCTTCAGGTGAAGGTGAATGAGGGGTCGCTGTACCCGACCGTCAACGTCACTGCCTCGGCCCAGCGAAGCCATTGGCCGAGCGAGAACAGTGTGCAGAACTTCACGGGCTCGGTCGTCGGTCAGATCACGGTGCCGATCTATCAGGGCGGGCAGGAATATTCGTTGATCCGTCAGGCCAAGGAGACGGTCGGGCAGCGGCGTCTCGAACTCGCGCTGAACCGCGATCAGGCCCGCGCCAATGTCGTCCAGTCCTGGGGCCAGCTGGATGCCGCCAAGGCGCAGATCGACGCGACGCGTTCGCAGGTGACGGCGGCCGAGATCGCATTGAACGGCGTGCGCGAAGAGGCGCGGGTCGGGCAGCGCACCACGCTCGACGTTCTGAACGCGACACAGGAATTGCTGAATGCGCGGGTTGCGCTGGTCACCGCGCAGCGCGACCGCGTCGTTGCTTCCTACACGCTGCTGTCCGCGGTCGGCCGCCTGGCCATTCCGGTGCTCGGCTTGCAGGTCCCGCTCTACGACCCGATGATCCATTACCAGCAGGTGCGTGACGCCTGGATCGGCATCCGGACACCGGACGGCCGCTAGACGCTTGGTCGCCGCATGCAGAGTGCGGCGGCCTTTCATCCACACATCGAAATGCCTTCGGATTACGGTTCGAAGTTCGCGTGCGATACTCCCCAAGCCCGGCAAAAACAGCGATAGTGATGCGTTGATTCGGCGTTGTGCGATATGGACCTTCGGCGTCGCTGTCGCACCGGAAATTTGACGAATTTCGCAGAAGCGTGACGAGGCGGGATGAACCAGCCGGCAAAATCGCATGAACCGTCAATGGAGGAGATTCTCGCCTCCATCCGTCGCATCATCGCAGACGATGACGCCAAAACGCCCCAGCCAGCCGCATTTGCCGAACCGCCTCCGGCGCCTGCTCCGAGCCCGGTGGTTGCAGCCGCACCGATGCCGACGATGGCGCCATCTCCGGTCGAATTCCTGAGCGAGATTCCGGCGGCCGCACCGCCTCCGCCTGCGCCTGAGATGCCGCAGGAGGCACCCGATATCCTCGATCTGACCGAGGATATGCGCGCGCCCGAACCGGTACCGTCGGCTCCGTCCTTCACGACGATCGATGCACAGGCCGATGTCGTGTTCGCCGACAGTCTTCCGCCACGCGTCGAGCCCGAGCCCGAGATGCCCGCGTTCGCCATGCAGGACGAGACGCCGGCCTACGATCCCCTGGAAGCGGCGCGGCAAACGCTCGCGGAGCAGGCAGAGTTGGATCGGCCACTGCTGTCGCGGTCGGCAACGGCCGCAGTTGATTCCGCATTCGCATCGTTGACCCACACCGTGCTGAGCCAGAATGCGCGAACGCTAGACGATCTGGTCAAGGACATGCTGCGTCCGATGCTGAAATCATGGCTCGACGACAATCTCCCCAGCCTTGTTGAACGGCTGGTGCGTGCCGAGATCGAGCGGGTCTCGCGCGGCCGCTAGTGGTCCGATTCTAACGTTCGCATCCCTTTTCGGCGACCTCTTTTTTCGAACGTTAGAATCAGAGGACCACTAGCAAGAATCTGATTCTAGTGGAGCTTTTGAATTTGACATTCGCTCTGCGAACTCGTGGCCAGGTGGGTAGCGAATGTCAAATTCGCTCCACTAGACCGCAGGCGAGGGCGGCTGCGGCTGCGTTTCCGCTCGCCGCTGTTTCATCAGGCCGCGCGCGAAGATCGCGCAGAGCAGCGGAAAGCCGACCGCCGAGGTCAGAAAGACCGGTACTGCTGTGAATCGGTCGACGATCGGCGCCGCCGCCGCCACGCCCGCGGTAATGCCCATGTAAAGCGCCGACGAGAAGATCGCGAGCGCGGTGCCGCGTGCCTGTGGCGACATCTGGGTTGCGTTGGTCTGGAAGGTGTTGTGCACCATGTAGAAGCCCAGCCCGATCAGCGTGGTCGCGAGCGGTGCGAACCACCACACGGGCTGGAAGGACAGCGTCAGGAAACCGATCGAGACCAGGGCGCCGCCGGTGATCACGAGCCCGATCTGACCCAGACGGTTGACCAGTATGCGAACGGCGAATGTGTAGATCAGGCCGCCGATGGCGAAACAGCCCACCACCAGGCCGACCATCGTGAAGCTGAGGTCGAATCGCAGATGCAGGTCGGCGCCCACAAAGGACAGCACCGCATAGAGCAGCGCCGCCTCGACGAAGACGCAGATCGTAATGAACCGCGCCCAGGGCGAGCTGAGCACGACCTTGTATTCCGCGATCAGGCCGCCCTTGCGCTCCGGACGTGCGCTCGATGCGCGGGTGGCCGGGTTGAACGCCAGCTCTGCGATCAGGGCCGCCGCAGCGAGCGCGAATATCCCGCCCAGAATAAAGAACACGTTGCGCCAGCCGAACATGTCGCCGAGCACGCCGCCCGCGACCTGACCGAACAGCAATCCGGAGATCTGGCCGGTGAGGTAGCGGCCGAGGATCTGCTGGCGCTGATCGTAGGGAACCACGTCGCCGATATAGGCCATGGCCAGCGGGATGATGCATCCCGCCGCCAGACCGCACAGGAGCCGGTAGGCGACAAGTTCGGAGAGCGAGAACGCCAGCCCACACAGGACCGTGGCCGCGGCCGCGATCGCGCTCAAGCCGGCGACGGAATAATACTTGCCGAAACGGTCGCCGATTTCGCCTGCGAATAACTGCACCGCGCCGTGCGCGAGCCCGTAGGCGATCACCACGATCGACGCCGCGCCGATGGTGACGGCGAGGTCGGTCGCAATCTGCGGCAGCAGCGAATCCGAGACCCGTACCATCGCCTGGCTGGCAAAGCCGGCAAGCGACAGGAGAAAAATGGCCCGGTTCGGGCTCGAGACGGCAACGGGATTGGCCACGATTTTAACGTTTCACCGCAATACGAAGGTTCGCGCGATTGTTGACAGTTTACATGGCGGCGGGCTTTGTAGCCCGCGCGTGCCAAACGCAGAAACCCCGAATTCCCAGATGATCGACAAGACCTATCAGCCGTCCGACGTTGAGCCGCGCATTTCAGAGGCGTGGGAGAATGCCCTGGCATTCCGTGCCGGCCGGCCGGACCGCGCCGACGCGAAGCCGTATTGTATCGTCATTCCGCCGCCGAATGTGACCGGCTCGCTGCATATGGGCCATGCGCTCAACAATACCTTGCAGGACATCCTGTGCCGGTTCGAGCGCATGCGCGGGAAGGACGTGCTCTGGCAAGTCGGCACCGACCATGCGGGCATCGCCACCCAGATGGTGGTCGAGCGGCAATTGATGGAGCGCCAGCAGCCCGACCGCCGCAGCATGGGACGCGAGAAGTTTCTCGAGCGGGTGTGGGAGTGGAAGGCCGAATCCGGCGGCACCATCATCAACCAGCTCAAGCGGCTCGGCGCCTCCTGCGACTGGTCGCGCGAACGCTTCACCATGGACGAAGGGTTGTCGAAGGCCGTGCTCAAGGTCTTCGTCGAACTGTACC
>CAZXJZ010000192.1:0-9238 GCA_964641065.1 uncultured Hyphomicrobiales bacterium
CACCTCCTCGCGCCGCTCATGCTCGAAATCGACGTCGATATCCGGCGGCTCGCGGCGCTCGGCCGACACGAAGCGCTCGAACAACAGATCGACGGTGTCGGGGCTGACATCGGTGATGCCGAGGCAATAGCAGATGATCGAATTCGCCGCCGATCCCCGGCCCTGGCACAGGATCGGCTCCGGCCGCGTGCGGGCAAAGCGGACGATGTCATGGACGGTGAGAAAGAACGGCGCATAGCCGAGTTCGCCGATCACCTGCAATTCGTGATCGAGCGCGCGCCGCACTTTCGGTGCGGGTCCGTTCGGGAAGCGGCGTGTCATGCCCTCCTCGGCCAAAGCGATCAGCCGCTCCTGCGGTGTGCCGTGATGGGCTTCATGCGGATAATCGTGCTGCATCTCGTCGAGCGAGAAATGGCAGCGTGCGAGGAAGGCCTGCGTCTGCGCCAGCGCATCCGGATAAAGCGCGAACAGGCGCGCCATTTCCTGCGGCGATTTCAAGTGACGCTCGGCATTGAGCGAGAGCAGCCGGCCGCCCTGGTCGATGGTGACATGCTCGCGGATGCAGGTGACGATGTCCTGCAGTATGCGGCGCTCGGGCACATGATAGAACACGTCGTTGATCGCGATCAGCGGAACGAAGCCATCATGCGCGATCTGCGCGAGCCTGCGCAGCCGGCGGGTATCGTCGCCGCGATAGAGAAAGCCGCCAGCGAGCCAGACCGAGCGCTTCGATGCGTGCTGCGTCAGTTTTCCGATCAGCGCCGTCAGCCGCGCGGCGTCGATGCGCGCCGGAGGCATGACGATGAGATTGAGGCCCTCGGCCTTGTCGAGCAGGTCGGGGAGATTGAGAATGCAATCGCCCTTCTCGGCGCGCTGCTTGCCGAGCGACAGCAGCCGCGTCAGCCTTCCCCAGGCGGCACGGTTCGACGGATAGGCGAGGATGTCGGGCGTGCCATCGGCGAACACGAGTCGCGCGCCAACCGCAAGCTTCAGCTTGCGCTCCTTCGCCATCACATGCGCGCGCACCACGCCCGCGACCGAATTGCGGTCGGCGATGCCGATGCCGGTATGGCCGAGCAGCACCGCCTGCTCGATCATGTCCTCCGGATGCGAGGCCGCGCGCAGGAAGGAGAAATTGGTGGTCACGGCGAATTCGGCATAGGCGGGCGGCAGGGCGCGCGGTTCAGCGCCTCTCGACGGATCGTTTGGGCGCGTGGGAAAATCGAGAATATCGCTCATGCGAAAATCCCATGCAGGAACCAGCGCGGCAGCGCCTGTCCCGCCGCATAGATGCCCTCGCGATAGAGCCAGACGCGCGCGCCCTGCCGCGTTTCGATCCGGAAATAGTCGCGCGCGAGCGCGCGGCCCTGCTCGTCGCGCCACCATTGCATCGCGATCCGCTCCGGGCCTTCGGCATGGGCGACGTCATGGGTGACGCGCCGCCATTTGAATTGCACCGGTGGACCGTCCGGCACCTGCGCATTGGCCTCGATCGGTTCGGGTCGCTCGAACAGCCGGATCGGCCGCGCCGGGATGTGGCTGTCCTGTACGAAATCATGCGAAGCCGTTTGAGCCTGCTGCCGCAGATGCGCCGGCGCGGCGACGCTCGCGAATTCCGGGATATGCGTGTCTTGCGGAACAAGACGCTGCACCCGGTCGGCGCCGAAGCGCGCAATCAGCCGGTCGACCAGATGCGCGGTCTCGCGCGCCGGATCGCCGTTGGCCCATCCCGACTGCACCGGATCGAAGTCTTCCACCGTAAGCGCCGACAGCCGGATCATGTCGAAGCCGAAGCCTGGATCGGCCTCGTCGCCGATAACCGCCAGCCGGTCGAGAAACAGCCGTCTGATGCGTTCGGGATCGCGCAGCGGTTCGGAGGTGCCGATATCGATGCGCACCACCTTGCCGTCGGTGCGAAACAACGCGGTCTGCAAACGCCGCGCGCCTTTGCCGTGCCGCTCCATCGCGCGAGCCAGTTCCTGCGCGAGATGCACGACGGTTCCGAGCACATCCTCTTCGCGTCCGATCGGATCGGCGAAGCGCTGTTCGGCCAGAAAGGACGGTAGCGGCAGACGCGGCACGATCGGCTCGTCTTCACGGCCGAGCGCCTGATCGATGCGGCGCACGAAACCTTGCCCGAAACGGGCGGCGAGCGGCGCGCGGGGCATGTCGATGACGTCGCCGATGGTCTTGAGGCCGCTCTGCGCAAGAGGAGCGGCGATCTTCGGATCGATGCGCAAGGCGGCGAGGGGGAGGGGATACAGCATGCGCTGCGCGCTCCCTCCCCCTGAAAGGGGGAGGGGTGGGGAGGGGGTCGGTGTGAGGTTAGGATTGACCCCCACCCGACGCGCTTCGCACGTCGACCTCCCCCTTTCAGGGGGAGGTAAGGACCGTGAGACAGCAAAGCCATATCGCGCCACCGCCCAGGCACATCCCGGCGTATCGGCAATCGCCGCGCGCGCATGGAATCCCTGCGCCGCCAGCCGTCGCACCAGATCGCGTCGCAACGCTTCTTCGCCGCCGAACAGATGCGCGCAGCCGCTGATGTCCAGGAACAAGCCATCCGGCGGATCGAGCCCGATCAGCGGCGTATAGCGGTCGCACCAGTCGGCGACATGCGCGAGCGTTGCCGCGTCGGCTGCGTCGTCGGCATCGATCGCCGCAAGCTGCGGATACATCGCGCGCGCGTCGGTGAGCGCCATCCCGGCGCGCAGGCCGAGCCGTGCCGCCTCGTCGTTCAGCGCTGCGATCTGCCGCGCCGACCGCACCGTTGCGACCACGGCCAGCGGCTGGCCGGCACGCTCAGGCGATTGCCGCGTCAGCCGGTCGGTCGGCAGGCGCCGCAGCCACAGCGACAGGATCCGCCTCGACGAATGCGAGCTCATCATGACTCCACGCAATACGAAAACCGCCGCAGGGACCGCGCCGGTTCTTCACCAGAGAGAGCAGGAAGGCGGTGGTGCCGACGCCGCCGAAAGCGTCGCGTGGCCCTGAGCTTGCCGCGACCTCCCAGCGCGTCATCGCGGCGCTCGGCGCCGATGTGGACCGATGCCGGAGCAGGAAACCGATGCCGTCATGGGTGCGGGCGGCGAGCGACAGCCGCCGCGTGGCGGTCAGGTCGGCGGCATCGTCCGGCATTTCGGCGATCACGCTTCCAATGCCGCGGCATTTGAGGGCTTCCTCCATCGCGAACAGCGCGTCGATCGGGCGCCGCGCCCGCAGCACCAGCAGCCGCCGCGACGGCAGCCCGAACAGATCGAGGCCGATGCCGTAAGGCGCACCGGCTTCGAACCGGGCCATGTCGGTCTGGATGAACAGCGTCTCCCGGCCGCCCGTACCCGCCCTGCCGGCACCCGCCTTGCCAGACAACGCCGCCAGCGCCAGGGCGAAGCCCGTCGCGGCGCCCAGATGGATGGGGGCGACAGGCGAGATGTCATGCAGGGCGCAGCGGGCGAGCCCGCCGCCCAGCAGGGCGTCCGGCCCGCCGAGCCCGAGCGACAGTGGATGTGCAGCCTTATCATATTGATAAGACTGGGTATTCTCTATGGTCTGCCGGAGGCGCGCGAGCGCATCCGGGGCTTGCGCGCCGGTCATCAGCTGCTCCAGGAGCCTCGCAGGATAAGCGATTAGTTCTCTATTTGTTCTTATAGATTCCGGGCTTTGGTCCGCTTGGCAAGAGCCAAATTGCTAGAGGGCGATCATCTTGATCGACTCTCAGGAATATGTATTATACGGATAATACGAATAATATGGAAAATCAGGATCATCGATGTCTTCAGTGACCTCAGCCGAGTTCCAACGCAACCTTGGGCTTTATCAGGACAAAGCACTGGCCGAGCCTGTCACCATCACAAAAAACGGCCGCGAGCGGCTCGTGCTGTTGTCGGTTGAAGAATACCAGCGATTGAAACGCCGCGACCGCCGCGCGTTCAAAATCGAAGATATGACGGACGAGCAACTCGCCGCTGTCGAAGCAGCGCAGGTGCCGGACCCGCACCGGTATCTCGACGACGAGTTGAAAGACTGGAAACCGTGACAATACCCGCGCCAGAGCCCGGTCTTGTCATACGGTACAGCTACCTTTGGCTACGAGAATATGAGCAAGGACAGGAGGAGGGCGCAAAGGATCGCCCCTGCGCAATCATTCTTGCGCTGGTCGATGCAGACGGCGACACGCGCGTGACAGTCTTGCCGATCGCACACAGCGCGCCTCGCGATCCCTCTGTCGCCGTGGAAGTCCCGTTCGATACCAAACGCCGCCTCGGACTCGATAGCGATCGCTCGTGGATCATACTCGATGAGGGCAACGAGTTTGTCTGGCCGGGACCGGATCTACGGCCGGCGCCCGGCGCGGATCTTCTCACTGTCGGTTACGGTTTCCTGCCGCCACGTTTTTTCAATCACGTCCGACAGCGATTCCTTGCACTTGCACGGCAACGCCGGACGCGAGGCATCCAGCGAACCGAATAGACGCCGTTATCAACCCACCGTCTTCGCCGCCGATTTCGTGTCGATCAGTTCCCGCAGCGGCGCTTGCAGTTGGTATTCGAAACCCTCAGGCGCGTAGCGCACCTCGCTCTTGCCGGCCATGTCGCGCGGGGCGATGCGGCGCACCAGCAATTCGCCGAACCCCCTGCGCGTCGGCGTGTCGACAACCGGGCCGCCGCTCTCCTTCCAGTGCAGGTGAAACAGCGGATCGCCGCCGAGATTGTCGATCCACCATTGCAGCGTCACGCGTCCCTCCGGCACCGACAGCGCGCCATGCTTGGCGGCATTGGTGGCAAGCTCATAGAGCAGGAGCGAGAAGGTCTGCGCGGTCCGCGCGCGCAACGCGATGTCAGGCCCTTCCATCTCGATGCGGCCGGCAAATGGGAGGATATCGTCCGAGATCAGGCTGCGCAGGCCGACGCTTTTCCAGTCGCTGGCGGTGAGGATCGACATCGCCTTGGCCAGCGCCTGCAGCCGCCCTTCGCAGGTCTTCTGGATTTCCGACAGACTGAGGCCGGGCGTGAAACTGAGCCGCACCACCGCCTGCGTCACCGCCATCACATTGCGCACGCGATGGTTCAGTTCATGGATCAGGACTTTCAGCCGCTCCTCGGCGGATTTGCGCGAGGCGACCTCGTCAGACAGCAGCGCCGCGCGATGGGTGACGAAGCCCATGATGAACGCGGCGCCGAGCGTCATCGCAATGCCGGCGCCCGCGATCCTCAATCCGCGCAGAAATCCTTCGCGCTGAAGGTTGCGCGGCACTGCATAGACGAATTTCAGTTCGCCCTGGCCGAAATCCATGGTCCGCTCGAACAGCGTCGGCCGTCGCATCTCGTTATCGGAGGGCAGGCTGAACAGCGGTTCGTCCAGCCCGTGCGAATAAACGTTGAGCGCGGTGCCGGCGGGACTTTTCGCGTCGGCCAGCGCGGTCCGGAACAGCCGGTCGATCGGAAAGCCGAAGCCCATCACGCCGATGAAGCGGTCCTCGGCATCGAAGATCGGCGCATAGAGCAGCAATGCTCTGTCATCCGGCGCTTGCAGGAGCTGGACCGGCCGCGTGCGCGTCACCTCATGCGATTGCCTGGCTTTGAGGATCGCCGTCAGCCGGTCGGGAAAGGAACCGGCATCGATGCCGACCGCGAACCGGTTATGCGCAGGTGCGATATCGACCACCGGGAACATCGGCCGGTCGAGTGTCGCCGGATCGATCGGCTGTCCGTTGCCCGCGCGCAGGATCGGATTGGGAGCGCCGGACGCCCGAAGAGAATCCAGCACCTGTCCGGCATCTGTGGCGTTGACTTCGGGGAGCCAGCCGACGGTGGCGAGATCGTCGGCCAGCCCGACCGCCCGCATGCCGAAAGTTCCAAGTGGCGTGGGTGTTCGCAGCGGCGGCGGCAGGAAAAATCGCGACACCGTCTTCGCCAGATTGGCGCGCTCCTGCAGATGCTCGCTCACTGCCGAGAAATGCGCATCCACCACCTCGCCGATGCGAAGCCGCTCCAGCGCGCGATATTGGTGCGACTCCTCGCGCGCGGCGTAAATAGACAGCAGCGCGCCGCCCACCGTGAGGAGCACGAGCAGGGCTCTCGATACCGTCCGCTGCGGTAAGGTCACGCGTTCGCGTCGTGGCATGAATCGAGGATTATCCGTCAGGCCCACCCTGTCGCCGCAAAGCGCCAGATTTTTGCGGAACCGTCCAGACAAAGATTGGTTAGAACCCCGGCCGTTGTGCACGGGACGCATGCCGAAATGAGCGAAGTTGTCGAGACCGACATACCTGCGCGGCTCGACCGGCTGCCCTGGAGCCGGTTCCACACGCTGGTGGTCGTGGCGCTCGGCATCACCTGGATATTCGACGGGCTCGAGGTCACGCTCGCGGGTGCGCTGTCGGGCGCTCTCAAGGACAGCCCGGTGCTGCAATTCTCCAACACCGATATCGGGATTGTCGGCAGCGCGTATCTCGCCGGCGCGGTGCTGGGGGCGCTGTTCTTCGGCTGGCTGACCGATCGCTTCGGCCGCAAGAAGCTGTTCTTCATCACCGTCGCCGTCTATCTCGTCGCCACCGGGGCGACCGCCTTCACCTGGAATCTCTGGACCTTCGCGCTGTGCCGTTTCTTCACCGGCGCGGGGATCGGCGGCGAATACGCCGCGATCAATTCCACCATCCAGGAACTGATCCCGGCGCGGGTGCGTGGCTGGACCGATCTCGTGATCAACGGCAGTTTCTGGATTGGCGCCGCGATCGGCGCCACCGGATCGATCATCTTGCTCAACCCGGCCATCATCGACCCGGAGACCGGCTGGCGGCTCGCCTTCCTGATCGGTGGTGTCCTCGGCCTGATCATTTTGTTCATGCGGATGTGGCTGCCGGAAAGTCCGCGCTGGCTGATGACGCATGGCCGCGCCGCGGAGGCCGAACGCATCGTCGCGGGCATCGAGGCGCGCATCCCGGCCTATGTCGCGCCCACAGAACCGCTACCGCGGGTGCGGCTGCGGTCTCGCAGCCACACGCCGCTGATCGAAGCCGCGCGCGCCTTGTTCGTCATCCACCGCGATCGCGCCTGGGTCGGCCTCGCGCTGATGGCGGCGCAGGCCTTCTTCTATAACGCTATCTTCTTCACCTATGCGCTGGTGCTGACCGACTTCTTCGGCATCGCCGCCTATCAGGTCGGCTGGTACATCCTGCCGTTCGCGGCCGGCAATTTCCTTGGGCCCGTCCTGCTCGGCCGCCTGTTCGATACGATCGGACGCCGGCCGATGATCTTCTTCACCTACCTGATGTCGGGATTGCTGCTGGCGCTGACCGGATGGCTGTTCATGGCAGGATACCTCACCGCGACTACGCAGACGATCTGCTGGATGGTGATCTTCTTCTTCGCCTCCGCCGCCGCAAGCTCGGCCTATCTCACCGTCAGCGAAACCTTTCCGCTGGAAGTCCGCGCACTCGCCATTGCGATCTTCTATGCCGTCGGCACCGGCGTTGGCGGCATCGCCGGCCCGATCGTGTTCGGCATGCTGATCGAAACCGGATCGCGCCCGACCGTGTTCGCCGGCTATCTGTTCGCCGCCGTGCTGATGATCGGTGCCGCCTTCGTCGCGCTGCGGTATGGCGTCGCGGCCGAGCGCAAGCCGCTGGAGCAGGTGGCGCGCCCGCTCGCAAGTCTGGATTGATCGATCGGTGCGAGGCTGGGCAAAACCGCCATCCTCGCCTATGTTCCCTTGCCGGGCGAAGCAGGGAATCCAACGATGCGAAGTTTGCTTTGGTGCGCGCTGTCGTTCGCGCTGCTGGTGCAGGCGAATCTGTCCGGCGCGCAGGCGCTGGACAAGGTCACGTTCGGCACCAACTGGGTCGCGCAGGCCGAACACGGCGGCTATTACCAGGCGCTCGCCGACGGCACCTACAGGAAATACGGCCTCGATGTCACCATCCTGCCGGGCGGACCGAATGCGAATAACCGCATCCTGCTTCCGGTCGGCAAGATCGACTTCTACATGAGCGCCAATCTGCTGCAGGCCTTCGATGCCGTGGCGCAGAACATCCCGACGGTCGCCGTCGCCGCGAGCTTCCAGAAGGATCCGCAGGTGCTGATGGCGCATCCGGGGCAGGGCATCGACAAGTTCGAGGACCTGAAGAAGCTGACGATCCTGGTCTCGAAGGAAGGCATGGCCGGCTATTACCAGTGGCTGAAGAAGGATTACGGCTTCACCGACGCGCAGGTGCGGCCCTACACCTTCAACCCGCAGCCCTTCCTCGCCGACAAGAAAATGGCGATGCAGGGCTATGTCACCTCCGAACCCTATGCGGTCGAGACGCAGGGCAAGTTCAAGCCGGTGATCTTCCTCCTGGCCGATCAGGGCTTCTCGACCTATTCGACGCTGATCGAAACGCGGCGCGATCTGGTCGAGAAGAAGCCGGACCTCGTGCAGCGCTTCGTCGATGCCTCCGCGATTGGCTGGGCCAATTACATCTACGGCGACAACAAGGCCGCGAATGAATTGATCAAAAAGCAGAACCCGGAGATGACCGACGAGCGCCTCGCCTATTCGATCGAGAAGATGAAGCAATACGGCATCGTCGACTCGGGCGACTCGATCAAGCTCGGCATCGGCGCGATGACCGACGCGCGCATCAAGGATTTCTTCGACAAGATGGCGCGCTCCGGCGTGCTGAAACCGGACCTGGATTACAAAAAAGCCTACACGCTGCAATTCGTGAACAAGGGCGTCGGCAACGATATCCGGCCGAAGTGAGTGCCGTTTCTCTCTCCCCGCAAGCGGGGAGAGGTGAAGAAAGACGCCAAGCGTGGAAGCACTGTCTTCAACAGCATCACCCCTCGTCTCCCTCCACAACGTGGGCAAGACCTTTCCGAACGGCGTCGTCGCGCTGCGGAATGCCAGCTTCTCCGTGCGCGAGCACGAATTCGTCTCGTTGCTCGGCCCGTCCGGCTGCGGCAAGTCCACCGCCTTGCGCATCCTCGCCGGCTTGATCGAACCCTCGGACGGCGACGTGGTGTGGCGCGGCAATGCCGCGCCCGATGGCGCCAGCGGAGATATCGGCTTCGTGTTCCAGGAGCCGACGCTGATGCCCTGGGCCAGTGTCGCGGGCAACGTCTATCTGCCGTTGAAGCTCGCCGGCATAAGCCGCGACGCCGCCATGCCGCGTATCACGGAGGCGCTGGCGCGCGTCGGGCTCGCGGCTTTCGCCGATGCCTATCCGCGCGAATTGTCCGGCGGCATGAAGATGCGC
>CAZXJZ010000193.1:0-9200 GCA_964641065.1 uncultured Hyphomicrobiales bacterium
GTGAGCCGGCGGATGAAGTGGGTCGGCACGCCGATATCGTTCAGATTCTGGAAAATATATTCCGAAATCCGGTTGTTGAGCACGCCCTTGCCTTCGATCACTTCATGTTTCTTGGCATTGAAGGCGGTGGCGTCGTCCTTGAAATGCTGGATGAGGGTGCCCGGCTCCGGGCCCTCGTACAGGACTTTGGCTTTGCCTTCATAGATGCGGCGACGGCGGCTCATCGGAATATACCGTGTGTTGTGGAAGTCCATCGAATGCCGGGGTTCCTGTTGGTGTTCTTGAAGTCCGCGGCGGAGGCGAACGGCACGACCTGCGGCGAGCGCGGCGCGGCCGTTCCAGTCGCGGCGAACCTAGCCGATTGGGATCGGAAGCACAAATCAGATAGGGGCGCGCATCCACACGGCAATGTCGCCGCACCATCGAATCGGCCTCGCCTTGACGCGATTCGGCCGATATGCAAGCCAGCCGAGCTTCCGGTCTGCGGTGCGGGAGGCAATCCTTCACTTCGCACGGCCTGGCCCGCTATACTGGACTTCGCACGATTGGGGCCGGTATGCAGCGCTTTTAGAAGTGGTCGGCATCTCTGCCACCGCTTCGGCCGGCGGGCGAATGGAAGGCACGCTGTTCGACATCCGCTACCTGGTGAACCACAATTGCTGAGTTCCGTTGATCCGGCGGCGCCCGCACCCTATGTCCCGCGATACCAACTGGCAGTGAGGAATCGATGACGACGTTCGACAAGCGCGAAGAAGGCTTCGAGAAGAAGTTTGCGCATGATGAGGAGTTGAAATTCAAGGCCACGGCCCGCCGCAACAAGCTGCTCGGCCTGTGGGCCGCCGCCGAACTCGGCAAGACCGCCGACGAGGCCGCCGCCTATGCCAAAGAAGTCGTCGCCGCAGACTTCGACGAACCCGGCGACGATGATGTGGTGCGCAAGGTTGTTGCGGATCTCGCCGCCAAGGGCGTGACAGAGGGTCAGGTCCGCGCCAAGATGACGGAATTGCTGGCGGAAGCCGTCAGGCAGATTCAGGCCGGCACATAGAGCATTACAATCGTCATGCAGGCATCTCATTCGCTCTCACCGGTCTCCATCGAGGAGACCGCCCGCTGGTATGACGGGAAGCAGTTTCGCACCGACTGGACGTCGTGGCACTTCCCGAACTGGATGACTTTGCTTGCACCGTTTCGCGACCGCCCCGCGCGTATGCTCGAAATCGGCTCCTGGGAAGGCCGCTCGGCGATCTTCTTCCTGAATTATCTGCCGCAGGTGAAATTGACCTGCATCGACACCTTCGCCGGCGGCCAGGAACACCAGGAGGCCGCCGCGCGAACCGCGGAAGAAGCCGAGATGCTGGCTGGCGTCGAATCGCGTTTCGACGCCAATACCGGCGCCTTCTCCGGGCGCCTTGAAAAGCTCAAGGCGCCGTCGGTGGACGGCCTAATCCAGCTCGGCCTCGCCGATCGCCGCTTCGACATCGCCTATATCGATGGCGGCCATCGGGCGCGTGAAGTCTATGCCGACAGCGCGCTGACCTGGCCGCTGATGGCGCCGGGCGGGCTTGTGATCTTGGACGATTATCTATGGGCCGAGATGCCCGACCCGATGGACAATCCGAAGCCCGGCGTCGATGCCTTCCTGGCGTCGATCGACGGCCAGTATCGTATGGTCCACAACGATTATCAGGTCGCAATCGCCAAGCTGTAGCGGCCCCCGCCGGGAAACCAGACATGTCCTCCCCCGCCTTCACGCTTGCCCGCCGCCTGCGCGCCGGCGAAACCGTCTATTCGGCGTGGTGCAGCCTGCCCGAGCCGCTGATCTGCGAAGCGGTTGCACGGGAGGGCTTCGCCGCCGTCGTTGTCGACATGCAACATGGCATGTGGGACGAGCCGTCCGCTCTGCAGGCGGTTGCGCATGTGCATCTCGCTGGTGCGGCTCCGGTCGTCCGCGTGCCGCTTTGGCACAACTCGCTGGTCAGCCGCATGCTCGATTGGGGTGCCGAAGGCATCATTGCGCCGATGATCAACGGCGAGGCCGAAGCGCACGCTTTCGTGCAGGCTGCGAAGTATCCGCCGGTCGGCGAACGCTCGATCGGCGCGCATCGCGCGGCGATGATCGCAGGCGTACCGGATCAGAAGCTCTATATAGCCGACGCCAACGATACGACCCTGACCTTCGCGATGATCGAAACCCGGGCCGCACTCGACAGTCTTGACCTGATCGCGGCGATGCCCGGTATCGACGTGCTGTTCGTCGGCCCCGCCGATCTTTCTTTCAGCCTCTCGAACGGCGCGACGCTCGACCCGCATTCGGCGGCGGTCGACAAGGCGCTAGAGCAAGTGCTCGCCGCCTGCGACCGCCACAAGAAAATCCCGGGGCTGTTCTGCCGCGATGCCGAGCGCGCATTGGAAAAGGCGACAGCCGGGTTCAAATTCCTGACAGTGGGCAGCGACCTCATCTTCCTGCGTGCCGGGACCGCCGCTCAGCTCAAGAGTTTGAAGCAATAGCGGGTCAGGCCGTCCCGCCGTCACTCGGCTCCGGCGCGATGACTGTGAGAATGCGATCAAGGACCGCGGACACATCCGCGATGACCGCGTCCGCCCTCACTTCGACGATCCGGTAATCGCGCTCGCGCATCCAGCCCAGCTTCTGCCGCCGCGCTTCGGCTGCTTTCGCATCCTCGCTGTCCGGCACCACATCGACAACGATGCGTAATGGAAACGACACCAGATCGGCGACATGTGGACCGATCGGCGTCTGCCGCTTGAAGCCAAGCTCGGCAAACCGCCGGTCCCCCGTCATCGCGGTCCACAGCGCCCGCTCCGCGTCGGTCGGATTGCGGCGCAGGAGTCGCGCCAGCCCGCGCACCGGCGAGTCCGAACGCACGATCTCCGCCTTTCCGTGTTGGGCAAGAAGGTTGCGCAGCATCTCGGCTTCCGGTCCGTCGAGCAGGCCGCCGCGCGCTGGACCCTTGCGGCCCTCGACCAGCGCCATGACAACACCATGCAGCGTGCGGATGTCCTGCTGGGTCGGCTGCATACGTATGAAGATGTTGCGCATGTTGACGGTCATGGTGCCGCGTTTCTCATGCGGCCGGAAATATTCGATGCGCTCCAGTTCGCGTTCGAGATCGTTGAAGAAGGCGAGCAATTGCTGCTTCGGCGCCGGCGGCGATTTCTCTGGCGTTGCGAATGGCAGATCGCCGGCCGTGCTCAGCTTGAACCATTCGTACCCCGCGATCACGACCGCCTGCGCCAGATTGAGCGACGCGAAGGCCGGGTTGACCGGCAGCGTCAGGATCGCATCGGCGAGGCCGACCTCGTCGTTTTCCAGGCCGTTGCGCTCCCGGCCGAAGACAAGCGCCACCTTCTCGCCCGCGGCAATGCGGGGACGCGCGAGCCGCGCGGCCTCATCCGCGGCAATGACCGGCTTGGCCTGATCGTGCGACCGCGCCGTCGCGGCGATCACGAAATTGCAATCGGCAATCGCGTCAGCGAGGGTTTCGTAAACTGTCGCAGCGTCCAGCACCCGGTCGGCGCCGGCCGCCATGATCGCCGCCTCCCGGCTCGGCCAGCCGCAGCGCGGATTGACGAGACGCAGCTCCGACAGGCCGAAATTCGCCATGGCACGGGCGGCGGCGCCGATATTCTGGCCGAGCTGCGACTCGACAAGAATCATCACCGGTGCAGGCTCCGCCACCCAGTTCCTGGTCTTGTCCGTACCCGCACCCGGCATTGCAGTCCTCCGCGCGCTCTATATCGCGCGACCGGCGACGGTGGCTACCGGATTTGCCGATCGCGCGACAGCGATCGTGGCATGACCGCCGCAGGGGCGCCGATTGACGCAGACTTCGGATTCGGGACAGTAGCGGCCATGAAGATATTGCTGGCGACACCGGCCTATGGCGGCAAGGTGACCACGACCTATTGTGAAGCCGTGACCGCACTGATCGACCACTTTGCGGACAAGCACCCGCATATCCGGTTCGAACACAGGTTCCTGTCGCTTTCACTGCTGCCCTTCATGCGCAACGTCTATGCGAACCTGGTCATGCAGGACGAGAGCTTCACCCATCTCCTGTTCGTCGATGCCGACATGGGCTTCGCCCCTTCGCTGATCGAACACATGATTGCCGCCGACAAGCCGGTTGTCGGCGCGATCTATCCGCATCGCCGCTTTGACCTTGCGACATTCTATGCGCTGCATGACGAGATTGCGGACCCCGCCGTCGCCCGGCTGGTGGCGATCGACTATGCCGGCTCGGTCGAACTCGTCGATGGCGCGTCCGGAAACGGCGAGCCCCGCTCCGCCAGCAATCTGGTGATCGACGGCCGGTGCATCCGCGTTCGCGATGTCGGCGCCGGCATCATGCTGGTCAGGCGCGACGTCTTCGACAGGATCAAGGCGAGCTATCCGCAATTATGGTGTGAGGCGGTCGAACATACCTATGGCAAGTTCGGCCTGACAGGCGGCGTCCTGCAATGCTTCGAGCCGATGCCCGACGAGCATGGCCATTATTGCGGCGAGGACACGTCGTTCTGCCGGCGTTGGGTGCAGGGCTGTGGCGGCGAGGTCTGGGCGGTCGTGACCGAGACCATCATGCATGTCGGGACCGAGAAGTTCGTCGGCAATTTCCTGACCAAGCTGCAGCACGAACGGATGTAGCCGATGAAAGTCCTGATCGCGACACCGGCCTATGGCGGGGAGCTGACCACCGCTTATTGTGAGTCGCTGATCGCGCTGCGCGCGCATTTCCGCGACAGGCATCCGCATATTCGCTTCGAGCAAAAGTTCATGTCGCTGTCGCTGCTGGCGTTCATGCGCGCCGTCTATGCGAGCATCGTCCTGGACGACGAGAGCTTCACCCATCTTCTGTTTATCGACGCAGATATGGGCTTCGCCCCTTCGCTGGTTGAAAAAATGATAGCCGCCGACAAGCCGGTGGTCGGTGTCATGTCGCCCTTCCGTCAGCTCGATCTCAATGCGCTCTACGCATTGCATGACGAGATCGCCGACCCGGCCATCGCCAGGCTGGTGGCGATCGAATACGTCAATGCATCAGGCTTGGATGTCGTGGAGAGCACGACGAAGGACGGCGACGTCAGCACCGGCACCAGCCTCGTGATTGACGGCCCATGCATCCGGGTGCGGGACATCGGCACCGGCGTGATGTTGATCAAGCGGGACGTCTTCGAGCGCATGAAGGACCGTTATCCGGATTTGTGGTGCGAGGCGGCGGCGGGTTTCTACGACAAATTTGGCCTTGCAGGCGGCCTGTTGCAGTGCTTCCAGCCCCTGCCGAACGAACATGGTGTTTACGCCGGCGAAGACACTGCATTCTGCCGCCGCTGGGTCGAGGGCTGTGGCGGCGAGATCTGGGCGGTGGCGACCGAAACGATCGCTCATGTCGGACCCCAGAAATTCGTCGGCAATTATCTCGCCAGGTTGCAACACGGCCGGATATAAGCCTCCCGGTGGCGGGGCGATTGTCCCCTGCCCCAAATCGGGCTAAACAGCGCGCCCTAAAGGCAGTCGATCCTCCTGATGTCCCAACTCATTCTCGGTGTTCACTCCGGCTCTCATGACGCCGCGGCAGCCCTGTTCGACGGCTACGCGCTGAAAGCCGCGGTGTCGCTCGAACGGCTGACCCGCAACAAGGGCGACGGCGCCTATCCCGACCTCGCCATCGACGAGGTGCTCTCCATCGCCGGCGCGACCCGCAAGGATGTGGATGTGGTCTGCCACAGCCGCACCCTGATGCCGACCCGGTATTTCCGCGACCTTTCGTTATTCGATCGGATCAAGGAGCAGTATCGCACGCATCTGCGCGGCAAGCCGCGCCGGCAGATGATGCCCGAGATCGTCCGCCACGGCAGCGCCGACGTCGAACGCTTCTACGATTCTGCCGCGCTCCTGCGTGACAAGGGCTTCCGCGACGGTACGCAATCCTTTTTCTACAATCACCATGAGGCGCATGCCCTGCCCGCGCTCTTCTACAGCCCCGGCTGGGACGACGCGCTCCTCGTCACCGCCGACGGCGGCGGCGACAACGTGCATTACAGCCATCGGCATTTCGCCAACGGCACCCTGACCGACATCTATGGCGGCGAAGGCACGATCCTGACACCTGCGGTCGAAGACTCGCTCGGCAAGATGTACGGCGCCGCCACCCGCGCGCTCGGCTTCCGGCGTGTTCGCCACGAAGGCAAGGTCACCGGCCTCGCAGCCATGGGCAAGCCGGTGCGCGCCGCGGAGCTCGCGGCAAAATTCTCTGTCGACGCCAACGGGCGCGTGCATTCCACGCTTCGCTCAGACCGCGAGATCAACGCCTTCATGCAGGCGCTGCTCAAGGGCCTCACCAAGGAAGATTATGCGGCGAGCGTGCAGCAGGTGCTGGAAGACACCATGCAGCTGTCGTTCGAGCGGCTGCTGGCCAAATATCCCGCAAAGCATATCGGCGTGTCGGGCGGCGTATTCGCCAATGTGAAGCTCAACCGGCTGCTGGCCGAAAAATTCGGGCTCGACGAGGTCTTCGTCTTCCCAGCCATGGGCGACGATGGTCTCCCGGTTGGCGGAGCGCTGGCGTGGCTTCTGCGCCGCGACGGCCTCGCCACCTGGCTCGACAATCGCCGCGACCTTGGCCCGGTCTATCTCGGCCGCGATTTCACTGCGACCGTCGATACCACCCTCGCCGGCATCCCCAACGTGAAACGCACCGAAGAGGCGCCGGTCGCGGGCGCGGTGCAGCGGCTCGAAGCCGGGCAACTCGGCGCGATCTATACCGGCCGGATGGAATACGGCCCCCGTGCGCTAGGCAACCGCACCATCCTCGCCAATCCCGCCCGCCGGGACACCCATGACCTCCTGAACCAGCGGCTGTCACGATCCGAGTTCATGCCGTTCGCACCGGTCGCTACCGCCGAACGCGCAGCTGCGGTTTTCGACATCACCAACGTGAACCGCCGCGCCTGCCGCTACATGACGATCGCAACGGACGTTCGCCCGGACTGGCGCAAGCGGATCGCAGCGGTGGTGCATGTCGACCAGTCGGCGCGCCCGCAGGTGATCGAGCGCGCCGACAATCCGCTCTACCACGACATCCTCACGACATTCGAAAGCGCCACCGGGCTTGCCGCACTGGTCAATACCTCGTTCAACGTCCACGAGGAGCCGATCGTGAACACGCCCGCCGAGTGCGCCCGGGCGCTGACCGACGGCCGGATCGATTTCGTGGTGACCGATCAGGCCCTGTACGTGCGGGGCTGACCGGCCGGCGGCCCGTTTCCTGTGCCTGCGGACAAGGCTTTTACCGGCGGGGTCCGGATGCTATAGGGCGCGCGCCCAACTTCCGTCAGTCGGATCCCCGGTTGACGGTATCCGCCGAGAACAATTCATTTGAAGGCTTGGGGGAGAAGATTCCCTCCGCCCGTAGATGGTCAGTTTCCGGTCGGCCCAACACGTATGGCGACCTAAAGGTGCGAGCATGCCAGATCTCGAAATTGTGTGGACAAAAGTCGATGAAGCCCCGGCGCTTGCGACCTATTCCCTCCTGCCGATCGTCGAGGCATTCGTGGCCACGGCCGGCGTCAAGATGAAGCTGAAGGACATATCGCTGACCGGTCGGATCATCGCCAACTTCCCCGACAAGCTGAAGCCGGAACAGAAGATCAACGACGAACTGGCCGAACTCGGCAAGCTCGCGGTCAAGCCGGAAGCGAACATCATCAAGCTGCCCAATATTTCCGCGTCGATCCCGCAGCTCAAGGCCGCGATCAAGGAATTACAGAGCAAGGGCTATGCGGGTCCCGATTATCCCGAGAATCCCACAACCGACGCCGAGAAGGACATCAAGGCCCGCTACGGCAAGGTCCTGGGCAGCGCCGTCAACCCGGTCCTGCGCGAAGGCAACTCCGACCGCCGCGCCGCCGGCGCTGTGAAGGCCTATGCGCGCAGCCATCCGCACAAGATGGGCGCGTGGAGCAAGGACTCCAAGACCCGCGTCGCGCACATGACCGGCAAGGATTTCTACGGTTCGGAAGTCGCGACCACCGTTGCGGCAGCGACCAACGCCCGCATCGAGTTGGTCGAGGCTGGCGGCAAGACGACCGTGCTGAAAGAGAAGGTGCCGGTTCAGGCCGGCGAGGTCATCGATTGCGCGGTGATGAACGCCAAGGCGTTGGACGCATTCTACGCCGATGCGATCGAAGCGGCGAAGAAGGATGGCATCCTGTTCTCGCTGCACGTCAAGACCACGATGATGAAGATCTCCGATCCGATCCTGTTCGGTCATTGCATCAAGGTGTTCTTCGCCGACGTGTTCGAGAAGCATGGCGCCACGCTGGCCAAGCTCGGTGTCAATCCCGACACAGGCTTCGGCGAAATGCTGGCCAAGATCGAAACCCTGCCCGACACCGAGAAGGCTGCGGTCAAGGCGGACATCGACGCCGAATACAAAAAGCGCCCCGGCCTCGCGATGGTCAATTCGGACAAGGGCATCACCAATCTGCACGTGCCGAGCGACGTGATCATCGACGCGTCGATGCCGGCGATGATCCGGGAGTCCGGCAAGATGTGGGGGGCCGACGGCAAACTGCACGACGTCATCGCCGCGATTCCCGATCGCTGCTATTCGACGTTGTTTCAGGCCGTCATCGACGACTGCAAGGCCAACGGAGCGTTCGATCCGAAGACGATGGGCACCGTGCCGAATGTCGGCCTGATGGCGCAGGCGGCGGAGGAATACGGCTCGCACGACAAGACCTTCCGCATCCCCGCGGACGGCACGGTCAACGTGGTTGCGGCGGACGGCACGGTGCTGATGTCGCAGAAGGTCGAGACCGGCGACATCTTCCGCATGTGCCAGGTCAAGGACGCGCCGATCCAGGATTGGGTCAAGCTCGGCGTGCGCCGCGCGCGGCTTACCAACACGCCCGCAGTATTCTGGCTCGACAAGAACCGCGCGCACGACGCCCAACTCATTGCCAAGGTCGAGAAGTACCTCAAGAACGAGGACACGTCAGGACTCGACATCCGCATCATGCCGCCGGTCGAGGCCACCAAACTCTCGCTCGAACGCATCCGCAAGGGCCTGGACACCATCTCGGTCACCGGCAACGTGTTGCGCGACTACCTGACCGACCTGTTCTGCGCGGGCACTGAAGGCGCTTATCATGTCCACAATGCGACAGGGCAGCCCATT
>CAZXJZ010000194.1:0-9197 GCA_964641065.1 uncultured Hyphomicrobiales bacterium
AGCTCCCGGAAAATCTTCTCCGACCAGTTGCAATATTGCAGGCCGTCGATGAGGACGCGGTCGCTGGCTGTCATGGCCTATTCCGGCGCTCCCGCATTGACGTAGGACGTCTTCATCGCGGTGAAGAATTCGACCGCGACGCGGCCCTGCTCGCGCGGCCCGTAGGACGATTTCTTCCGGCCGCCGAACGGCACATGATAATCGGTGCCCGCGGTCGGCAGGTTCACCATCACACAGCCTGTCTTCATGTTGCGGCGGAAATGGTTCGCGCGCGCCAGCGATTTCGTGATGATGCCCGAGGTCAAGCCGTAAGGCGTGTCGTTTGCCAGCGTGAGAGCCTCTTCATAGCTGCCGGCCTCGATCACGCAGGCGATCGGGCAGAACATCTCTTCGCGATTGACGCGCATGTCGTTCTTCGTCCGGATGAACAGCGTCGGCGCGAAGTAATAGCCCTCGGTGCGCCGAGTCAGCCGTTCGCCGCCGCAGACGCGCTCGCAGCCTTCGCTCTCGGCGAGCTTCACATAATCGAGCGCCTGCGCGAGCTGCTTCTCGTCGACCACCGGACCGATCTGCGTGCCCTCGTCGAGCGCGTGGCCGACCACCAGAGCCTCGGCCTTGGCTTTTAGCTTTGAGACGAATTCATCATGCACCTTGCGATGCACGATGAGGCGTGACGAAGCCGTGCATTTCTGGCCCGAACCGAAATAGGCGCCGTTCAGCGCATGCGCGACGGCCAGTTCCATGTCGCCATCGTCCATGACGACCAGCGGATTCTTGGAGCCAAGCTCAAGCTGGATGCGGGTGAAGTTCGGCGCGGCCCGAGTCGCGACCTGCTGGCCGATCTCGTAGGAGCCGGTGAAGGTGACGGCATCGATGTCGGGGCTTGCGGCCAGCGCATTGCCGACGACGCTGCCCGAGCCAATCAGCAGATTGAAAGTGCCCGCCGGCAGATTCTGGCGGCTGACAATGTCGGCGAATTGCCAGGCAATGGCTGGGGTCGCACTCGCCGGCTTCCAGATCACCGCATTGCCGAAAGCCAGCGCCGGCGCGATCTTCCAGCATGCGGTGGAGAGCGGAAAATTCCACGGCGAGATGACCGCCACCACGCCAATCGGCTCGCGCCGCACATCGACCTCGATGCCGGGGCGCGTCGAGTCCACCGCATCGCCGGAAATCCGCAGCGCCTCGGCAGCGAAATACTGGAAGAACTGTCCGGAGCGAAACACCTCGCCGACACCCTCGGCGCGCGGCTTGCCCTCTTCGCGCGACAGCAATCCACCCAGCTCCTGGCTGCGGGCGCAAATCTCGTCGCCGATCGCCATCAGCGCCTTGTACCGGGTCTCGAGGGGCGAGACGCCCCAGACGCCAGCCGCCTTGCGCGCGGCCGCGATCGCCTCGCCGACCTGGGCCGGCGTCGCCTCGGTGAAATGGCCAACGATGTCAGAGATATCGGAGGGATTGACGCTGGGACGGGAGGAGCCGCCAGCGACCCAGCGGCCATCGATGTAATTGTGCTTGTCCGACGCCATCGTGACACCCGCCATTTCCATCGGTATCGAAGGCCGATGACACATTTCGGTCAATTCGGAAATGCGGTACAGTATTTCGGTTTTTCCGAATTTGGGTAACTCCGATGCGCACCTCGCTGGCCACCCTTCGCGTCTTCGCCACGGTGGCGGAATCAGGAAACATCCGCCTCGCGGCCGAGCGGCTGGGCCGGACCCCGTCCTCGATCTCCGAGAAGCTGAAGCAGTTCGAGCAGGACATCGGCGCGCCGCTATTCGAAAGCGGCCGCAAGAACCGGCTCACCCCGGTCGGCAGCTTTGTTCACACCCAGGTTCGCGACCTCTTGAGCCATGTCGACCGCAAGCTGGCGTCGCTGCAGGCGTACTCGCGCAACGCCATCGGTCGCATCGACATCGCGTCGGTGCCGTCGATCGCCACCACGCTGCTTCCTGCGGTCGTCGCGCGTTTCAGAAGCCAATGGCCTGCGGTCGAGATCACTGCACGCGATGCCGACTCGCGCAGCGTCGCCGATCTCGTGCAGTCGGGCACCGTGGAACTCGGCATCGCCAGCATGCCCAGCGAACGCCGGGCGCTTGTGTTCACGCCGCTGTTCGAAGAGCCGCTCGGTATCGTCTGCCGGAAGGATGACCCGCTCTATCGCAAACGTGGCAAGCGGCGCTGGTCGGATCTCGAGAGCCGCACGCTGCTCGCGAATGCGATTTCCGACGCACACAATATCGGCGCAATACCGTCGCCGACGCAGGCGCCGATCGTGGTCTATAACGTGCTGTCGCTGCTGGCGCTGGTTCGCGCCAATATCGGCATCACCATTCTTCCGCAACTTTCGGTCAACGAGCCGCAAGCCGATATCGGCTTTGTCCCGATCGACGAACCCGACGCAACGCGTACGGTCGGCGTGATCACGCGCGCAGGCGAGGCGCTGTCGCCCGCCACCGCGGCGCTGCTGGAGATCGTGCGCGGCCAACTCAACGACATGGCCGATCGCTTCTCGATCACGCTGAGCGATCCTGCCTCTGCCGCGGCCAAATCCGGATGACCATTGTCACGGACGCCGGACTGCGGCATCGTTATGCGTTGCCGCACCACGCGGCCGCTGTGCAAGGTGAGAAGCCCGATGAGATCGATCGTCCGTTTGTTCTTTATCGGCCTTGTTGCCGTCCTCGTGGGCAGTGCGCTCGTCGGCCACGCTCATGCCCAAACCGATGCCTATCCCAGCAAGTCGATCCGGATCTTCGTCGGCTATTCGCCGGGCGGCGGCATGGACACGATCGCGCGCGTGCTCGCGCAACGGCTCGAGGAGAATCTCGGCGTTTCGGTTGTGGTCGAGAACCGCCCCGGAGCAACCAGTACGCTGGCCGCGGCGGCGGTCGCACAAGCGGCACCGGACGGCTACACGCTGCTGCTCGGCGAAACAGGATTGCTGCTGGCGCCGGCGTTGCTGCCGTCATTGTCCTTCGACCTGAAGAAAAGCTTCACGCCGGTGGGATATGTCGCGCAGATTCCGATGGCCTTCGCGGTGACCAACAGCTTCCCCGCCAAGACCACGCAGGAATTGATTGCGACCCTGAAGGCGGACCCGAAGAAATACGACTATGCCTCGCCCGGTGTCGGCACCGTTCAGCATCTCGCCTTCGAGCAGTTCAAGCGCGTCGCGGGCGTCGATGCCCAGCACGTCCCCTATAAAGGCGGGACCGCCTTCTCGCCGGACCTGATCGCGGGCCGCGTCCATATTGCGATCATGAGTTCGTCGGTCGCCGTCGGGCTGGCGCGCGCGAACAGCGCGCGGGTGATCGCCGTGACATCGCTCGATCGATCGACCAATCTGCCGGACGTTCCGGCGATCGCCGACGTGATCCCGGGCTTCGACATGAGCGCGCGCATCTTCCTCGCGGCACCGGCCGGGACGCCGCCCGCCGTGATTGCGAGGCTCGAACAGGCGGTTGCGGCTGCACTGAAGAATCCCGATCTGCAGAAGCGCTTTGCCGACCAGGGCGCGAATGTGCTCGCAACGACGAGCGCGCAGACTCAAGTCCAGCTTGCCGAGGAGATGGATCGCTGGGCCTCGGTTGCGAACGCGCTCGGCATGAAGCCGAATTAAGCGACACGGCCTCCTGTCACCCGGCCGCCGCGAACGAACTCGGCGGTCGGTTGAGGCCAAGATGATCGCGCAGCGTCGTGCCTTCATACGCGGTGCGGAACAGGCCGCGCCGCTGCAGCAACGGAACCACTTCCGCGCTGAATATGTCCAGCATATTCGGCAACACCGGTGGCATCAGGTTGAAACCGTCCGCTGCGCCGTCGTTGAACCAGTCCTCGATCAGATCGGCGACCTGTTCCGGCGTGCCCGCAATCGTCAGATGACCGCGCGCGCCGGCAAGGCTGGACAGCAATTGCCGCAGCGTCGGCTTCTGCCGCCGCACAAAGCCGACGATCACCTCAGCCCGGCTACGCGCCGCTTCGACCGTGGCGGGATCGGGAAAATCCTCCGGCGACAATATCCGGTCGAGATCGAGGTGGGAGAAATCATGCCCGCCGAAGCGATTGGACAGCCGCCGGCGGCCGATTTCAGGATCGGCCAGATCGTTCGCCTCCTGCTCGAGCCGGCGTGCCTCCGCCTCGGTGGACGCAATCGTCGGGCTTAAGCCCGGAAGAATATGAATCTGGCTGGCGTCGCGCCCTTCGGCCTGCGCATGCGCCTTCAGGTCGGCATAGAAGGCCTGCGCCGTCGTCTTCTCCATATGCGCGGTGAACACGGCTTCCGCGTGCCGCGCGGCAAAGCGCCGGCCGGTATCGGACGAGCCCGCCTGCACCAGCACCGGCCGGCCCTGCGGGCATCGCGGCATATTCAGCGGCCCGGCCACATCGTAGTAATGGCCCTTGTGATTGATCGGCCGGATGCGGTCGGGGCGCGCATAGCGCCCGCCCGCGCGATCGTCGAGCACCGCGTCTTCCGCCCATGAATCCCACAGCGCGTTTGCAACGGCGACGAATTCCTCGCCGCGCGCATAGCGTTCCTCGTGCGCGGGCGAACCGGCGCCGCCGAAATTGCGCGCGGCCGCGGGCAACCACGACGTAACGATATTCCAGCCGACACGGCCATTGCTCATGTGATCGAGCGACGCAAATTGCCGCGCCAGATTGAATGGCTCCGTATAAGTCGTGGAGGCGGTGGCGATCAGCCCGATCTGGCTGGTCGTCACCGCAAGCGCCGCCAGCACCGTGATCGGCTCGAGCCAGGCCTGCGGCGCCTGCATATCCTCGCCCAGAGCCAGCGTGTCGCCGAGAAAGATGGAATCGAAGCACGCGGCCTCGGCGCGGCGCGCCAGATCCTGAACGTAGCGGATATCGGTCAAGGCCAGCGGCGACGACGTCGGATGGCGCCAAGAGGCTTCATGATGTCCGCGGCTCTGAACGAAGAGATTGAGATGTAACTGGCGTTTCATTGAAGGCTAGAACCTGAGGAACAAAATGCGGCGACGGAGCGCGGATGGACTTCCACACTGCCCGACTTTGCACCGCCGTCGCAACCAACCGCGCGTACGGCAGCCCTCAGATGCGCGCATGATCGCAGCTACCTGTCGCGCTCGTCAGGCGGGCTGATCGCTGTCGAGTCCCGTTTGCTGGACGCGACGAATGGCAGCCCCGATCTTCTCGATGCGGGCCGCGAACAGGCCATCATGAGAGCGGGCTTCCAGCGCAATCTGGATTTCGGTCGCCAGAATATGCAGTTGATCCGCCAGCTTCGGATGCGAGTTGTTAAGTCCGCGCTGCAACTGGACGCAGGAACCGATTGCGGCTTTCGCGCGATCCTCCCATTGACCGGATGCCCGAAGCTCGCGTTCGGACAATGCGGCGGCGCCGGTGCATACGTTCCGCAACAATTGAAGAAGCTGCTGCCGCGAGGCCACACGGCCATCGATAATCTGATCTGTCATAACCTGAGCCACGTCGGGGATTGCCGGCAAAGATCGCCGTCCCGCCGCAGATATTACAGGTCTTTTTGCCGCGCCGTCTGCGATATCGCGATCCGAAGGCGTGGGAGACCGAGGATCGGTCAGTCTATCGGTCGGTCGCAGTCCCGTCAGTCGCAATCGATGGGGCGCCGGGCAGAGTTGCACTTTGTTCGGCCGGGAACCGGTCGAGCGCGATCTGCAGTTGACGGGCCTCGTCTTCAAGCCCGATCCAGCGCAGTTTCCGGATCAGCTTGACCAGCTCCACCGACGTCGGACGTTCCACCGGGTCAGCAATTTCCTGCGGATCGACGTTACGTTCCATGGGCGTCCTCCGATGCAAAGTTTCTTTGTCCCAGATTGACGTGCTGTCCCCCGATTGCCGTTTCACCCCGAGCAGACCGACGTGCGGCCGTCCGGCGTTGCGGGCTGATTGAACTATTAGGTACTCGAGCCTTTGCCACCGGTCGACATGAACCGGTTCATCGAGGTGACGAGCTTCTGGCTGTCGGCGAAGAACTTCTGACTGTCCTTGGTGATGGTCTCCATGCGGCGGCCCATCCAGTCCTGATAGGCCTTGGCCGCATCCGGGAGCGACTTGGCCGCAGCCAGCTTGGCGGCAAGATCGGACGCCAGCTCCCTTTCCTGTTCCATGCGGGCGAGCCAGTCCGCATTGGCTTGCTCAATCAGCTTGGCGAACTCCTTCTGCATGTCGGTGAGCGCGTCCGCCTGCTCTTTTCCCAGCTTGGTGAAGTCTGCCGGGTTGAACATCGGCATCGGCCATTTCGTGTGCTCGTCGGATGACATCGTTATTTCCTCCTCGCGCCGAGAACCTTGCACCCAGGTCCGAATGCCGAAGCGCGGTTGAGCCAAACTCGCACCACCGCCAAGGCCTCACCTGTTTGGGATCCATCGGACCACGCCGCGTTGACCTCTCTCAAGTCCGGCGCCGGAAATATTTCCGGTGCTGCGGGGTTTCCGGAATGCAAGGGTCAGGCGACATCGTTTGATGGATCTTGATAAAATTCAAATCGTCGTCAGATAACGTAAGCTCATTCGTCGGAGCGGTCTCGTGCCGGCTGGCGAACGCGGCAAGCACTAAACACAGAATGCTGGCTGGGTCCGCTGCGGACCAAGGCAGTGTACGACAAGACATCGTGTCTATGGAGAGTTTCATGCGCGCCAAATTTGTTTTCATCGCGCTCTTCGCTTGCGCCCTGAGCGCGTCGGCGCCGGCACCTTCGGATGCGTTGGCTGGTCAACAAAACTTGATGCTGCAGCGCAGTACCGAGATTTCTGCGGCGACAAAGCGCAAGCCCAAGAAGCCCGTGCCACAAGGCACCCCCTATGTCCGCCGCGGCTTCGCCGATCCCTCGTTCGGCCCGGATGGAAAGCCTTACAAGGTTCCGGAATATCTCCGCGGGCAATGCTACATCGACGACGGCTATGGCCGCTTTTCGGCGTGTAACAATCGAATCTGAACGCGTCCGACCTCGAGGACGATCAAGCGTCCTCGAGTTTGTCGGGGTCAGCCAAGTGGCTGCAGCCAGTAGCCTGCGCTTTCCATGGCTCCGTAATCTCCCGTAGGGGCAATATCCAGCTTTCAGCCAAGCAATCCCGTCCGGAAGATGCAGCGCATTCACCGCGCGCATCTGACGGAGGGAACGATGAGAACCGGCCTTCGCAACGGTGCATTGCTGATCGCAATCGGTCTCTCGGTGCTTGCCGCACCGGCCGGCGCGGGTCCGTTTGAGGATTGCACGCAAAATTACCGTCCGCGGCTGAGACTGGCGGGCTGCAGCGAGGTCATCCGCTCTCCGTCTTTCGACGCGGCAACAAAGAGCAAGGCCTACACCAATATCGGCGAATTGCGGACGCAGGCTGGCGCGCTCAAGGAGGCGATCCGGAATTTCAGCCTGGCGCTGCGACTGGATAGCGAAAACAGCATCGCTTATGCAGGACGGGCCGAGGCGTACGCCGCGTCCGGCGACGTGGCGGGTGCAATACGCGACTACGACAAGGCGATTTCGATCTCGCCGTCCGACAGCGCCAACTTCGTCGGAAGAGGCCATGCCTATCTGGTTCGCGGCAATGCCGATGCTTCGATCCGCGACCTGAGCGAGGCGCTTCGCCTGCAGCCCGGCAGTGCGGTGGCCTATAACAATCGCGGCCTTGCTTACCGCAAGAAGGGCGACACGACGGCAGCACTCGCGGACTACACCGCTGCGATCGCACTCAATCCGGCTTACGCCCTGGCCTATGCCAATCGCGGTCGTCTTAACGAGAGCATCGGCAAGACCGACGACGCGATACAGGATCTCTCCGAAGCGCTGCGTCTCGACCCGTCGCAAGTTTCGGTGCGAAACGCGCTGAAGAAGCTCGGCGCCCTCGATCCGGCCGAGCGCGAAAGCAATGCGCGTCTGCGCGAGGGCCGGACGCTGGTCGAGGTCAGTTGCGCGCCCTGCCATGCCGTGGGCCCAAGCGGAACAAGCCCGAATGCCAAGGCGCCTCCGTTCCACGAACTTCAGAAGCGGTACGCGATGCTGTCTCTGCGCACGCCGATCACCCGCGGCCTGGCCGCGCCGCATGACGAAATGCCGCGATTCAGGCCGACGGATCAGGAACTGGACGCGATCATCGCCTATATCAACAGTCTCGCGCCGCGCCGCTGATCCTAGCCGCGATCCCGCAACAGCCGGCGGATGATCTTGCCGGAGGTCGTCATCGGCATCTGATCGATGAAGTCGATCTCGCGCGGATATTCGTGCGCAGACAGCCGCGTGCGAACGAACTCCTGCAACTCGGCGACCAGTTGGTCGCGCGGCGTCTCGATGCCCGGCTTGACGACGACGAACGCCTTCACGATTTCAGTGCGCAACGGATCGGGTTTGCCGATCGCAGCCGCAAGCGCGACCGCGGGATGACGGATCAGGCAATCCTCGATCTCGCCCGGCCCGATCCGATAGCCCGACGAGGTGATGACATCATCATCGCGACCGACGAAATGAAAATAGCCGTCTTCATCGACGATGCCCTGATCGCCGGTGGTCATCCAGTCGCCGATGAACTTGTCGCGCGTCGCGTCCGGCCGGCCCCAGTAATCGAGGAACATTACCGGGTTCGGACGGCGCACCGCGATCTGGCCGATGGTGCCGGACGCGACTGGCACACCATCGGCATCGATCACTGCGACCTCATGCCCGGGCACCGGCTTGCCGATGGCGCCCGGGCGCGACACGCCAAGCATCGCGCAGGATGACAGGACCAGATTGCATTCGGTCTGGCCGTAGAACTCGTTGATGGTCAGGCCGAAAGCATCCCGGCCCCATTCGAACGTTTCCGAGCCGAGCGCCTCGCCGCCCGATCCGATGCTGCGCAGTTTCAGATCGTATCGCCCGCGCGGATTCGGTGCCGCGCGCAGCATGCGAAGCGCCGTCGGCGGAATGAACGCGTTGCGGACGCCGCTACGCGCCATCAGCGCATAGGCCTCTTCCGGGTCGAACTTGTCGAACCGGTGCGCCACCACCGCCACCCCGTGATGCAGCGACGGCAACAGCGCATCGAGCAGGCCGCCGGCCCAGGCCCAGTCCGCCGGCGTCCAGAACAAGTCACCTGGCTGCGGAAAGAAATCGTGCGGCAATTCAATGCCCGGCATGTGTCCAAGCAATACGCGATGCGCATGCAGCGCGCCCTTGGGCGGCCCGGTGGTGCCGGAGGTGT
>CAZXJZ010000195.1:0-9039 GCA_964641065.1 uncultured Hyphomicrobiales bacterium
ATCGCCGATTTCCTTGGGGTTTTCGGGGGCTCGCCAAAGACTTGCGCGCTGCGCGCAAGCCTCCGCCCACAGGCCCCATTCCGTCGTGCCTCGGCCGATCCCGACTAGCTCCATGACACGCCCGGTGACAAGCTCAGTGAACGTCACCTGCCCGGATCAGCATCGGCCGGATGTCCTTGGTGGTCCCGTCAGTCAGCCCGAGGTCGGTGAGATGCGGACCCGGATTGCAGGCCAGCGACTGGCCGCTCAGCGCCTTGAAGGTCCGGTAGGGCGGCTGCCAGGCGCAGATTTCGCCCGCGGCCTCGACGATGCGCTTGTGGGCAGCGGCCACGTCGTCCGGGTCGCCCAGCGACAGCATCCCGGCGACCGGATAGGCGAGCTGCGCGGCCACCTGCCCATCCCTGACCACCACGATGCCGCCCTGCATGCCGATCACGGTATTGGCTGCAAGCGCGAGTTCCTCCGGGTCGTGGCCATACAGGATCAGGTTGTGGGAATCGTGCGAATAGGAGGTGGCGAAAGCGCCACCCCAGCGGTCCCACCCCTCGATGATGGCGAGTTGCGGCCTCGGATCGTTGCGCCCGTGGCGATGCACGATCGCCATCACGCTGAGATCCGACGGCACTAAAGCGAAGCCGTCCCGCACCTCGACCTCGACTTCGCTCCACGAATTGAAGCGCGCGCCCTTGATGGTCTGGATCAGCGCCCGGCCGTTGGTGACGCCCGGCACGCGAATGCGGAAGTCGTCGGCCGTCAGCGGACCGACCTTCATCGTGTTGACGAGCGGCGGTGGCGTCTCCGCCAGCGGGACGATCAGCTGTCCCCCCTGAGCGACGTGGCGGCCGCCGCTATAGACCGCCTCCACCCTCACTGCAGTCAGATCCGACAAAGCCACCAGGTCCGCGCGCCGGCCCGCCGCGACCAGACCGAGATCGTCGCGGCGCAGCCGGATCGCGTTGTTGATGGTGGCACAGCGGATCGCCTGCAGCGGGTCGAGCCCGTAGCGGATCAGCCGCCGCAGCACGTCATTGATGCCGCCATGTTCGACCAGATAATCCGGGAACACGTCGTCGGTGCAGATCGTCAGGCTGGTCGGGATCACCGGCAGGGTGTTGATGGCAGCGACCACGTCCGGCAGCAGATAGTCGTGCGAACCGCGGATCTCGACGGTGAAGCCGGCCCGCAGCTTTTCCAGCGCATCGGCGCCTGACGTGATTTCATGATCGCCGGAAATGCCAGCCGAGAGATAGGCCATCAGGCCGGGCCCGGTCAGGCCGCGGGCATGCCCTTCGATGATCTTGCCCGACGCGTTGGCGGCTTCGAGGATGCCCATCATCCGCGGCTGCGCTTCCAGCACCGCGCGCATGTCCATGACTTCGGCGAGCCCGGCCACGTCCGGCCAGGACATCAATTCGCGGATGTCGTCCGCCCTGAAATCGGCGCCCGATATTTCAAGGCCCGGCGCCGCCGGCACGCAGGACGATGCCTGCACGATGAAGCGAAGCGGCAGGTTGCGCGACGCTTCGACCGCATAGCGGATGCCGTCGAGGCCAAGCACATTGGCGAGTTCATGCGGATCCCAGAAGATCGTGGTCGTTCCCTGCGGCACCACCACCTCGGCATAGCGATGCGGCAGCATGTGCGAGGATTCGACATGCACATGGGCATCGATGAAGCCCGGAGCGATGATCAGACCTGACAGGTCGTGAGTCACCGCCGCTTCCGTGAACGCACCCGGCGCATGCACACTCCCGATCATCGGGCCGACGATGCCGATATCGGCTTCGCGGATCTCCATGGTCGCAACATCGGCAATACGTGCGCCACGCAGCAGCAGGTCGAACGGCGCCCTGCCCTGCGCAGCCTCGATCGCGCGCCTGCGAACCTCGAACGCAATCGGCTCCAACACGACTATTCGGCCTTGATGCCGGCTGCCTTCACCAGCGCGGAAAACTTCTCGTTCTCCGCCTTCAGGAATTCGGCAAACTCCTTCGGCGAATTGCCGACCGGAATCAGATTCGATGCCGTCAGCTTCTCGACGATCCCCGGCTCCTTCACGACCTCGGAGAGCGCCTTGTGCAGCTTCTCGACAATCGCCGGTTCGGTCTTGGCCGGCGCGAACAGCCCGTACCAGACGGTGACCGACACGTTCTTCAGGTCGGGATGTTCGGCGAGGCTCGGCACGTCCGGGGTGAGTTCGAACCGCTTGGGCTCGGTGATCCCGAATGCCTTGATGTTGCCCGCCTTCACGTTCTGCATCGCCATCACCAATGGCAGCACCGCGAGGTCGATATTGTTGCCCATCAGGTCGGTCGGGATTTGCGCGCCGGTCTTGTAGGGCACGTGCACCATGTTCACCTTGCCCTCGGCATTGATCATTTCGCCCGCGACATGCAGCGAGGTACCGACGCCGGAGGTAGCGTAATTGTACTTGCCGGGATTGTCCTTCAGCAGCTTCATCAGCTCGGCGAGGTTGTTGGCCGGGAAATCCTTGCGGCCGAGCAGCACCAACGGCGACGACCCGACCATCGAGATCGGCTGAAATTCGGTCAGCGCGTCGTATTGTACGGTCTTGGGCGAGACGAGTTTGGCAATCACGATCGTGCTCTCGACAGAGAACAGAAGCGTGTAGCCGTCCGGTGCCGCGCGCGTCGCCCGCGTGGTTCCGACCACGCCGCCGGCGCCGGGCACATTCTCGATGATGATGGTCCCACCGAGTTTCGCCGCGAGCCGGTCGGACACGAGGCGCGCGACCGCATCGACGCTGCCGCCCGCGGCATAAGGCACGATCATGGTGATCGGCTTCGTAGGATAGGTCTGCGCCTTCGTTGGGAACACCCAGAGGGCTGACGCTGCGATGGCGGCGGCGATGGAAAGACGGAGGGGATTCTGCATTGGCATGTGCTCTCGACGAAGGCCCGGCAGCCATATGCAGATTGCGCCGGTGAAGCGGTTGCCGCAAGTGCCCCGAAGGCTGCGTCACTCAGACCGGGTTGCGACGCTGCCTCAGCGCCAGCCAGCCGAGCAGCATCGCGGCCGTCAGCACCACCGGGAAAACGATTTCGTTGACAGCCGCCCAGCCATAGATCGCGAGCACCTTGCCGGAACCGAAGGAGCCGATCGCCATCGAGCCGAACACTAGGAAGTCGTTGAAGCTCTGAACCCGCGTGCGCTCTTCGGGCCGATGCGTCTGGGTCACGAGCGTCGTGGCGCCAACGAAGCCGAAATTCCAGCCGATCCCGAGCAGCACGAGACCGACCCAGAAATGCCACAGCGTAATGCCCGCAATGCTGATCGCCGCGCTGGCCAGCAGGATCGCGAAGCCCGCGGCGATGACGCGTTCGACGCCGAAGCGCGCGATCAGCGACCCGGTAAAGAAGCTCGGCACGAACATGCCAAGCACATGCCATTGCAGGCCGAGCGCCGCATCGGTAACCGTATGATTGCATTCGATCATCGCCAGCGGGGCCGCGGTCATCACCATATTCATCATCGAATAGCTGGCGATGCCGCAGGCCACGGCGACGATGAATTTCGGTTGCCGCGCGATCTCCGAAAGCGGGCGCCCGGAATTGGCCCGCGCGGCCGCCGACGGCATCGGGATTTTCAGCAGCATCAGGACGAGGCCTGCGACCACGGCGATCGCCGCCTGCGCGAGATAGGTCGCCGCGAACAGGTAAGGCGACAGCATGTCCTTGGTCGCAATCACGACCTGCGGACCGACGATGGCTGCAGCCACCCCGCCGACCAGCACCCATGAAATCGCCTTCGGGCGGAACGCGTCACTCGCGGTGTCGGCGGCGGCGAAGCGATAGGCCTGATGCGCTGCTGCGTAGAGGCCGGAGAAAAACGCGCCGATATTGAAGAGCAAGAACGAACCCTGGAGAACGCCGGCGCAGCAGATCAGCCCGGTCGCGACGCCGCAAACCGTGCCGATCTGGAATGCGGTGCGGCGGCCGAAGCGGCGGGCCAGTGCACCGACCGGAAGCGTGCCGAGCCACATGCCGATGACGTAAACGGTGATCGGAACCGTCGCCAGAATCTTGTCGGGCGCCAGCATCGCACCGGTGATGGCGCCGGTCGCAAGCAATACGGTGTTGTTGCCGCCGGCCATCGCCTGCGCGATCGACAGCACGATCGCGTTGCGACGCGCCAGCGCGTCGTCAATCAGATGGTGCGGGCCCTGGGCGGCTACCGACATGAAGGAATCCCCGGCAAGGGCGCCCTACATATCCGGCCGGTTGAATATAAACCAGCGCCAAAACGGCTAGTCAGAACTGCCATGCACCCGGATGGCGGATCGACAGCGCCCGCAATGCGGCGATGTCCGGGGTGCCGAGCTGCCGCATCGCGACAGAGACTTCCTCCACCAGCATGTCGGTCACGTAACTCGCGCCGTCGCCGCCGGCCGCCCCAACACCATAGAGGAACGCCCTGCCCGCCAGCGCCGCCTGCGCACCGAGCGCCACCGCGCGCACCGCATCGAGCCCGGAGCGCACGCCGCTGTCGAACAGCACGGTTCCCTTGTTGCCGACGGCCTTCACGATCGCCGGCAGCACGTCGATCGCCGCCGGCGCCGCTTCGAGCTGGCGGCCGCCATGATTGGACACCTGAACGCCGTCGAGCCCGATGGATATCGCCTTTTCCGCATCTGCGGGATGCATCACGCCCTTGATCACCATCGGTCCCCTCCAGGCGTCGCGATAGCGCTTGAGCTCCTCGAAGGTAAAGGCGCCGCCGACCTCATTCTGGGCGAACCAGGCGATGTCCGACTTGCTCCGATTGGCGCCGCAATATGGCGCAAGACAAGGAAAGCTTGGCTGCCCGTTGCTCACGAGCGCGCGCATCCAGTTCGGCCGCACCGCCGCCTGCATGATGGTATGCAGCGTGGGGCGGAACGGCAGCGTCAGTCCGTTGCGCAATTCGCCCGGCCGCTTGGCCCGACCCGGGGTATCGACCGTCACCACCAGCACATGCACGCCGGCGGCCTGCGCGCGGCGCACCAGATCGAAACCGACCTTGTGATCGTCGCGTGCCAGCCGGTAAAGCTGGAACCAGACCACGTCCGGCGCGAGTTTGGCGGCCTCCTCCAGCGCGATGCCGCTGACGGTCCCGGCGGTATAGGGGATGCGGGCGCGTTGCGCGGCGCGCGCCAGATGCCGTTCCGCGCCGGGCCAGAACACGCTCTGCAATCCCATCGGCGCGATGCCGAGCGGCGCGGCATAATGCCGGCCGAACAACGTGACGTCGGTTGCGACCGGTCCCCGGTCGCCGCCGGTCCGCGGCGCCATCTGGATGGCATCCAGCGCGTCGGCGTTGCGCTTGACGGCGAGATTCTGCCCATTACCGCCCGCCACGGTTTCGTAGCCGAGCGACGGGACCCGCCGCTCTGAGGCCTTGCGCAGATCCTCGACGGTCGGAAAACGCCGGCGCAGTTGCGCCTCGCGCGCGTTGCCGGACACGCCCCAGCCGGTCGGCGCGGCCTTTACTGCGGTGCGGTCATGCATGGCGTTTCTCCCCCGGCATTCGTTGTAGCGCGCCCATGTTCTGGCAGACATTCAGAAGTGACTGAACGAGCCGCGCGCGAATGTCAGCTCTGTGCCGTCGGCACTAATCACCCGCACGGGCGTGCGGCCGGCGACGATCTCGCCGATTTCGGTCACCGGGATCGCGGCGGCGTTGGCCTGCTCGCGAAACGCCGCGAGCCTGTCGGCGGGAATGGCGGCGAGGATCTCGTAATCGTCGCCGCCGGTTGCGATCGTCTCGATCAAACCCGGGTCTGCCGAAAGCGCCTTGCGCGCCGCAGCCGACAGCGGCAGGCGCGCCGCCTCGATCCGCGCCGACACGCCGGAGACATCGCACAGTTTGGCAAGATCGCCGGCAAGCCCGTCCGATACATCCATTGCTGCCGAGCCGAATGCACGCACCGCATCCGCCAGCGCGTTGCGAGGCTGCGGCACTCTGTAACGGCCCGCGAGATGCGCTGCGTCGTCTTCGCCGAGCGACCATTGTCCGATCAGGTCCGGCTCGCGCAGCATGCGAAGGCCCAGCGCGGCATCGCCGATCGTGCCGGTCACGACGATGCGGTCGCCCGGCCTGGCGCCGGCGCGCCTGACCATGGTTCCGCGCGGCAGGATGCCGAAGGCCGTCACCGAGAGCCACAGCGGCCCCTCGGTTCGCACCGTGTCGCCGCCATAAAGCGGACAGCCGAACAGATCGCAATCCGATTGCAGCCCCGATGCGAAGCCAGGCAGCCATGCCTCGGCGATGCCCGCCGGCAACGCCAGCGTCAGCAGGCAGCCGGCAGGCTGCGCGCCCTTGGCGGCGAGGTCGGACAGGTTCACCCGCAGCGCCTTGCGCGCCACCGTTTCCGGCGGATCGTCGGGAAGGAAATGGATTCCGGACACGATGGCGTCGGCGGTGAGGACGAGGTCGTGGCCCTCTGGCGGGGTGTAGAAGGCGGTGTCGTCGGTCAGTTCGAGCGCTCCCGGCGCCGTCGCCAGCGGCCTGAAATAGCGTCCGATCAGTTCGTCTTCGCCTGACGGCATGGCGGATACCGGTTATGGAGACGCGCCGAACTCGTCCACCCGCGCACTGCGCGCCAGCATGTCGAGCACCGCATTCACCATCCCGGTTTCGTCGCGGTCGACGAAGGCATTGGCGACGTCGACATATTCCGAGACGATCACCCGGGCGGGAATGTCCTTGCGGTTTTGCAGCTCGAAACAGCCCGCGCGCAGCACCGCGCGCACCAGCGCCTCCACCCGCTTCAGCGGCCAGCCCTTGGTCAGCGCGTTGTCGATCACCGGATCGAGCGCGCGCTGATCGGCGACGACGCCGCGCACGATCTCGCGGAACAGGTTGGCATCGGCCGGCAGATACTTGTCGCCATCGACCTCGCCGCCGAGGCGATGACTCTCATATTCGGCGAGGATCTCGCTCAGATCGGTCCCGGCAATGTCCATCTGGTAGAGCGCCTGCACCGCGGCCAGCCTCGCGGCGCCACGCCGGTTGGCCTTGCGCTCGTCCTTGCGTTCGTCGCTGCGCGGAGCGTTCATCGCTTCGCCTTCGCAACGGCGGTTTTGGAGGCGGCAGTCTTGGAAGCGGCGGTCTTGGAGACAGCGGTTTTGGAGACGGCGCGCTTGATTTCGATTAGCGCCAGCGCCGCCTGCGCGGCACCACCGCCCTTGTCACCTTCGCTCACCCGCGCGCGCGCCCAGGCTTGCGCCTCGGTATCCACGGTGAGGATGCCGTTGCCGATCGGAATCTTGCGTGCGATCGACACATCCATCAGCCCGCGCGCCGACTGTTCCGACACGATTTCGAAATGAAACGTCTCGCCCAGGATCACGCAGCCGAGCGCGACCGCGCCGTCATAGGGCTTCTTCTTTGCGGCGGCGGCATCGAGCGCGATCGCGAGCGCGGTCGGGATTTCGAGCGCGCCGGGGACGGTGATGACGTCAAAGGCAGCACCTGCCGCGTCCAGCGCGCGGGTTGCACCTGTGAGGAGTTCGTCGGCCAGTTTCTCGTAATAGCGTGCCTCGACGACGAGGATGCGCGAGCCCTCGAGGCTCGCGCCCGCCACGCTCGTGCCCGCTTCGTCGCTCTTTGCCTGACGTGGCCCGGCCATTCCCTGATCTCCGTTGCGGCGCCACTAACTACACCGCGCGGCGCACCGCAAGGGCGCCAGGGGCGCTATCTCCGCGCCTCCATCAGACGCGCAGCATAGCGTGCCATCATGTCAACCTCGAGATGGACCGCTGTGCCGGATTGCCAGTTCTCCAGCGTGGTTACCGCCAGCGTGTGCGGGATGATCAGAACCGAGAAGTCATTGCCATCCACCTCGTTCACGGTGAGGGACACACCATCCAGCGCCACCGACCCCTTCTTTGCAATAAATGCCGAAAGTGCCTGTGGCGCCGTAAGCACAAACCGCACCTGGCCTTCCAGGTCTTCACGCGACTTGATCGTGGCGACGCCATCGACGTGGCCGGTAACGATATGCCCGCCGAGCTCGTCGCCGATCTTCAGCGCGCGCTCGAGATTGATCCGGCTGCCGTCCTGCCACTCACGCACATTGGTGAGACCGACCGTCTCGGCCGCGGCATCGACCGCAAACCAGGTGCGGTTTCCGGTCAGCCCGGTCTCGACCACCGTGAGGCACACCCCGGCGCAGGCGATGGATGCACCGATCGCAATGGTGTCGCGGTCGTAGCTGCAAGCGATGACAATGCGTCGCAGCCCGTCGGCCTTCGCTTCGACCGAAGCCACTTCGCCGATATCGGTGACAATGCCGGTGAACATCTAGCGCCGCTCGTATCGTTCGAGTTTGTCGCCACCGATCGCTTGGGTATCGGACAGCACGAGAACAGGGGAAGCGGTTAGAGCGCCGAGCGCAAGCCCGTCAAGCGCATCCACGCCATCCGCCCCGATCGTCCGCGATCCGTGCAGCAGCACCGCTTCGTCGATGAGGCCGGCACGCAGGAAAGAGGCCGCGACCTTGGGACCGCCCTCCACCATCAGCCGCGTGATCCCGCGCTCAGCCAGCGCCCGCAGCACCGCGTGAAGATCGAGACCGCCCTCACCGGCCGGGCTCCGGATCACCGTCACACCAAGACCGGTCAGCATGCGCTCGGGCTCGGCCAGCGCGTCACTCGCACAGAAGACCCATACCGGAACCTCCGTGGCGTTGGAGACAAGCTGCGACCGCGCCGGTATGCGCAAACCCGGATCGAGCACCACTCGCACCGGCGACGCCTTGAGCATTCCGGGAAGCCGGCAGGTCAGCGCCGGATCGTCGGCCAGCACTGTGCCGATCCCGACAAGGATCGCATCGCTCATTGCGCGCATCAGATGCACGCGCGCACGCGTCGCCTCGCCGGTAATCGCGACAGGCCTGCCGCCGGGCAGCGCCGCCTTGCCGTCAGCAGAGACGGCAAGCTTCAGCATGATATGAGGACGGCCATCGAGAATGCGGCGGATGTGACCGGCATGGTCGCGCCGCGCCTCCTCGGCGCAGACGCCCTCGGTCACCGCAAT
>CAZXJZ010000196.1:0-9015 GCA_964641065.1 uncultured Hyphomicrobiales bacterium
TGTAGCCGAGCTGCGAGCAGGTCGAATAGGCGATGACGCGCTTGATGTCGTTCTGCACGAGGCCGACGGTGGCGGCGAACATGCAGGTGATGGCGCCGATCAGCGTCACCACCATCAGCGCGACCGGCGCCAGTTCGAACAACGGCGACAGCCGCGCCACCATGAACACGCCGGCGGTGACCATGGTCGCGGCATGGATCAGCGCCGACACCGGGGTCGGGCCTTCCATCGCGTCCGGCAGCCAGGTGTGCAGCAGGAACTGCGCCGACTTGCCCATCGCTCCCATGAACAGGAACAGGCAGATCAGCGTCAGCGCGTCGGCATGCCAGCCGAAGATGTGGATGGTCTTGCCGGTCAGCGCCGGAGCTTGCGCGAACACGGTGTCGAAATCGATCGCACCGGTCATCATGAACAGCGCGAAGATGCCGAGCGCGAAGCCGAAATCGCCGACGCGGTTGACCACGAAGGCCTTGATCGCGGCGGCATTCGCCTCGGGCTTCTGATACCAGAATCCGATCAGCAGATAGCTCGCGAGACCCACGCCCTCCCAGCCGAAGAACAGTTGCGCCAGGTTGTCGGACGTGACCAGCGCCAGCATCGCGAAGGTGAACAGCGAAAGATAGGCAAAGAACCGCGGCCGGTGCGGGTCCTCATGCATGTAGCCGATGGAGTACAGATGCACGAGCGACGACACCGTCGTGACCACCACCAGCATCACCGCGGTCAGCGCGTCGATGCGCAGCGCCCAGTCGACCTTGAGGTCGCCGGACTGCATCCAGGTAAACAACACGATGCGCTCGTCCATATGGCCGAAGCCGACGCGCACGAATACGATCCATGACAGGATCGCCGATATGAACAGCAACAGCGTGGTGATCAGTTCGGCAGGCCGCGCGCCGATCAGGCGGCCGAACAGGCCGGCGATCAAGGCACCGAGCAGCGGGAGAAAGACGATCGCCTGATACATCGTTCAGTGTTCCATGCGCATGATCTGGCCCGAAAATCGGTGCCCAGGTTTCGGGATCATGCGTTCAGCCCTTCATCAGGTTGACGTCTTCCACCGCGATCGAGCCGCGGTTGCGGAAATACACCACAAGAATGGCGAGCCCGATCGCCGCTTCCGCAGCCGCCACGGTGAGAATCAGCAGCGCAAAAATTTGACCCGATATGTCGCCCATGAAACTCGAAAAAGCGACGAAGTTGATGTTGACGGAGAGCAGGATCAGCTCGATCGACATCAGGATGACGATGATGTTCTTACGGTTCAGGAAAATGCCGAAAATCCCGAGGGTGAACAGGATGGCGGCGACCGACAGATAATGACCGAGCCCGATAATCATGATTGCAGCCCCTGCCCCGGCTGGACCTTGCGGACCTCGATCGCGGTCGCGGGTGTCCGCGCCACCTGATCGGAAATATTCTGGCGCTTGACCCCTTCCTTGTGACGCAGCGTGAGAACGATCGCGCCGATCATCGCAACCAGCAGGACGAGGCCCGCGGCCTGGAAGTAGTAGATGTATTTGGTATAGAGTACGAGGCCGATGGCCTCGGTGTTGGACACGCCCGCCGTTATCGGCGCGGCCGCGACGCGCGGGGTGCCACCGCCGATGGTCCAGGCTCCGACCACGAGCAGGATTTCCGCAAGCAACACAATTCCGATCAGCGCTCCGACCGGAAGATATTGCAGGAAGCCGTCGCGCAGCTCGGCGAAGTCGACATCCAGCATCATCACCACGAACAGGAACAGGACCGCCACCGCGCCGACGTAGACAACCACCAGGATCATCGCCAGGAATTCGGCGCCCAGCAGCAGGAACAGCCCGGCAGCGTTCACGAAGGCGAGGATCAGAAACAGCACCGAATGCACCGGATTGCGCGATGCGATCACCATCAGCGCCGAGGCGATGCACACGCCGGAGAACAGATAGAAGAAGAGCGCGACGATCATCGTTCGTTACCGGTAAGGCGCATCGAGCTTGATATTCTGTGCGATTTCCCGCTCCCAGCGATCGCCGTTCGCGAGCAGCCGCTCCTTGTCGTAGAAAAGTTCTTCGCGGGTCTCGGTCGCGAATTCGAAATTCGGCCCCTCGACGATGGCGTCCACCGGGCAGGCCTCCTGGCACAGACCGCAATAGATGCACTTCACCATATCGATGTCATAACGGGTGGTGCGCCGGGTGCCGTCGTTCCGTCGTGGACCGGCTTCTATGGTGATGGCCTGCGCCGGACAGATCGCTTCGCACAGCTTGCAGGCGATACAGCGCTCTTCGCCGTTCGGGTAGCGGCGCAAGGCATGTTCGCCGCGAAAGCGCGGTGAGATCGGCCCTTTCTCGAACGGATAATTCAGCGTCGGCTTCGGCTTGAAGAAATAGCGCATGCCGAGGAAGAAGGCCTGGATGAATTCGGTGAGAAACACCGACTTCGCTGCCTGATCGAGCCGCATGGTTCTATCCTCTGCCTGTCAGCCGCCCAGGCGGCGGCACTACTCGAACAGCCATGACCCAACCCAATAGCCCAGGATAGCGAACACCAGCGCTTCGACCGCGACAACGATCCATCGCAGAGCCAGTAACTTGCGCTCCAAGGCCGCTCGTTCCCGGGCGGTCTCGGAACGATCGAGCGCACGTAGCCGCTCTGTCACGGCGGACACCACGAGCAGCGCGCTGGCCACACCCAGCGCCGCTCCGATCGCAGCGCCTGCAAGTGCCGTTGCCGACAGGGTCATGATCCGGCTCTGTCATTTGGGCGCCAGACCTCCGAATTGAAGGACGGCGGCGACGATCACGACCATCGCGAGCGACAGCGGCAGGAACACTTTCCAGCCAAGCCGCATCAACTGGTCGTAGCGATAGCGCGGCACGATCGCCTTGACCATCGCGAACAGGAAAAACATGAACAGGCACTTGAGCGTGAACCAGACCACGCCCGGCACCCAGGTGAAGGGTGCGACATTCACCGGCGGCAACCAGCCGCCCAGGAACAGGATGGTCCCCATCGCGCACATGGTGGCGATGGCGACATACTCGCCCAGCATGAACATCATGTACGGGGTCGACCCGTATTCGACCATGAAGCCGGCCACCAGTTCGGATTCGGCTTCCACCAGATCGAAGGGCGGGCGGTTGGTTTCCGCCAGCGCCGACACGAAGAAGATCACGAACATCGGCAGCAGCGGCAGCCAGAACCAGCTGAACATCCCGTAGCTGCCATTCTGCGCGTTGACGATGTCGCTCAGGTTCAGCGAGCCGACGCAGAGCAGCACGGTGATGATGACGAAGCCGATCGACACTTCGTAGGACACCATCTGCGCCGCCGACCGCAGAGACGCGAGGAACGGATATTTCGAGTTCGACGCCCAGCCGCCCATGATGATGCCGTAGACCCCGAGCGACGAGATCGCAAAGATGTAGAGAATGCCGACATTGATATCGGCAATCATCCATCCGGCATTGACCGGGATCACCGCCCAGGCGGCAATCGAGAGAACGACGGTAACAAGCGGCGCGAGCAGGAAAATGCCCTTGTTTGCGCCGGCCGGGATCACCGGCTCCTTGAGGACGAATTTCAGCAGGTCGGCGAAGGATTGCAGCATCCCGTATGGGCCGACCACATTCGGCCCGCGGCGGATCTGCACGGCCGCCCAGATCTTGCGGTCCGCGAGCAGGATGTAGGCAATGGCGACCAACAGGATCACCATCAGCAGGACGCTTTGCGCGACGATGATGATCAGCGGCCAGAGATAAGTCCAGAAGAAATCGGCCATGCGCCTACTCCGCCGCCGTCATGGTGCGCTGCTCGGCGAGGGCCGAGCACTCGGCCATCACCGCGCTCGCACGCGCGATCGGATTGGTGAGATAAAAGTCGTCGATGACAGAGACGAACGGCGCCTTGTCGGGCGCCCCCGGCAGTTGCGCAAGCCGGCGCAGGTCGGCGCCGTCGCCCGGCGTAACCGTCCCGATCCGCTGCAGGTGCGGATGAACCGCAAAAATCGCCTGCCGCAATTGCGCCAGTGAATCGTAAGGCAGCCGTGCGCCCAGGTGATCGGACAGCGCCCGCATGATCGCCCAGTCCTCGCGCGCATCGCCGGGCGGGAAAGAGGCCCGCGCGGCCATCTGCACGCGGCCTTCGGTGTTCACATAGAGACCCGACTTTTCGGGATAGGCAGCGCCCGGCAGGATTACATCGGCACGGTGCGCGCCGGCATCGCCATGGGTGCCGATATAGACAACGAACGGACCGCGATCGACGTCGATCTCGTCGGCGCCGAGCGAGAACAGCACGTCCACGCCGCCCGAGGCCATCTGCGGCGCGCCCTGCCCGCCCTCGCCCGGCACGAAGCCGATATCGAGCGCGCCGACGCGCGAGGCCGCATAATGCAGCACCGAATAGCCGTTCCAGACATCCGAGACCGCACCGATCCCGACCGCGACGCGCGCTGCCAAAGCGGCAACGCGTGCCGCGTCATTGCGGGTGAAGACCGAGGCCCCGACCAGCACCATCGGCCGTTCGGCCTTGTAGAGCAGATCGGCGTAATCGCCCTTGCCGTTCGCCAGTTCGGACAGCGAGTCCGGGCCGGCGCCGAGATAATGATACGGATAGGTCAGATCGACGCGCTCGCCGATCAGCGCAACCGGAAAATGGCCCATACGCCAGCGCTTGCGGATCCGCGCATTGAGGATCGCGGCCTCCTTGCGCGGATTGGAGCCGACGATCAGCAACGCGTCGGCCTGCTCGATCCCCGGGATCGTCGCATTGAACAGATAAGCCGAACGGCCCCAGCGTGGATCGATCATCGAGCCGCGCTGACGCGCATCGACATTGCGCGACCCGAGCCGCGCCATCAGCTCCTTCAGCGCGAACATTTCCTCGACCGCGCATAGGTCGCCGGCGATGGCGCCGATCCGGTCGGGGCGCGTGGCCCGCACCTTCTGCGACACAAGCGCGAACGCTTCGTTCCAGGTCGCTGGCCGGAGGCGGCCGTTTTCGCGGATATAGGGCGTGTCGAGCCGCTGCGCGCGCAGACCGTCGACGACGTGCCGCGTCTTGTCGGAGATCCACTCCTCGTTCACGTCCTCGTTGAGGCGCGGCAGGATCCGCATCACTTCGCGACCGCGGGTGTCGATGCGGATCGCGGATCCGACCGCATCCATCACGTCGATGGTCTCGGTCTTGTTCAGTTCCCACGGCCGCGCCGTGAACGCATACGGCTTCGACGTCAGCGCACCGACCGGGCAGAGATCGACGACGTTGCTCTGCAGCTCCGAGGTCATCGCCTGTTCGAGATAGGTGGTGATCTCCATGTCCTCGCCGCGCCCGATGGCGCCAAGCTCGGGCACCCCGGCGACTTCGGTGGCGAACCGAACACACCGCGTGCAATGGATGCAGCGGTTCATCGAGGTCTTGACCAGCGCGCCGATATACTTGTCCTCGACCGCGCGCTTGTTTTCCCAGTAGCGCGAGGTGTCGACGCCATAGGCCATGGCTTGGTCCTGCAGGTCGCATTCGCCGCCCTGATCGCAGATCGGGCAATCGAGCGGATGATTGATCAGCAGGAATTCCATCACGCCTTCGCGCGCCTTCTTAACCAGCGCGGTGCGCGTATTCACCGTCGGCGGTTCGCCGTTCGGACCGGGACGACAATCCCGCACGGCCCAGGCGCAGGACGCGACCGGCTTCGGTGAGCCTTTCAGCTCGACCAGGCACATGCGGCAATTGCCGGCGATCGACAGCCGCTCGTGGTAGCAGAAGCGCGGGATTTCCGCACCCGCCGCCTCGCAGGCCTGCAACAGCGTGTATTCCGCCGGCACGTCAAGCTCGATGCCGTCAACCACGATCTTGGTCATCGTGAGAGCTCCTGCGGCATTCCCATCGCTTTCATATCAAGCCTTTTTCGGACGGCATTCCGGCGCGGTGACGCCGTTGCGCTGCATCACGGAGGTCACGAAATCGATGCTGCGGCCGCCAAATGTCTCCAGAAAAGCCGGATCGTTCGACAGCGTCTCGCACAGGAAGGGCAGATGCGCCTTGAGTTCGTAGGCGCAGGACTTGCGCCATTCCTGCTGCTTTGGAAACGCGCTCATGACCTCGTCGCAGGCATAGAGCAGATACGACACGAAGGTCTTGTAACGCTCGAACACCGCCGGGTCGCCGGCCTTCAGCTTGTCGAGTTCGGGCAGCGCATATTCCGGGTGTTTGAAATTCAGATCGGTATAGGCGAGATAAACCTGCCGCGCACCGGTCGCCCGATTGTTGTGCCGGATCTCGCTTAGCTGAAGCAGCACCGCGCCAAAGCCCACCACGGCGAATACCGCCGACGCGATCTGGGCGATGTTGCCGTAGCGCTGCCACCAGAGAACGACGGGCGCGGACATGCATGTTCACTCCGCCGCCACCTGGACCGGATCGGGATGCGGATTGGCCGCGTACCGGTCGATGCGCTCCTCGATCTCATGACGGAAATGCGCGATCAGGCCCTGGATCGGCCACGCCGCGGCATCACCCAGCGCGCAGATGGTGTGGCCCTCGACCTGCTTGGTCACATCGAGCAGCTGGTCGATCTCGCGCTTATGCGCGCGGCCTTGCGCCATGCGCGTCATCACCCGCCACATCCAGCCGGTGCCTTCGCGGCACGGCGTGCACTGGCCGCAGCTTTCGTGCTTGTAGAAATACGACAGACGCGCGATCGCAGCGATCAGATCGGTCGACTTGTCCATCACGATGACCGCCGCGGTGCCGAGACCGGATTTCAGCTTGGCGAGCGAGTCGAAATCCATCGGGCAGTCCATGATCTGCGCCGCGGGCACCATCCGCACCGACGAACCGCCCGGGATCACCGCCTTGAGATTGTCCCAGCCGCCGCGAATGCCACCGGCATGCTTGTCGATCAGTTCGCGGAACGGGATGCTCATCGCCTCTTCGACATTGCACGGCCGGTTCACATGGCCGGAGATGCAGAACAGCTTGGTGCCGACATTGTTGGGCGCGCCGAACGAGGAGAACCACGCCGCCCCGCGGCGCATGATGTCGGGCGCGACCGCAATCGACTCGACGTTATTGACCGTGGTCGGGCAGCCATAGAGACCAACATTGGCGGGAAATGGCGGCTTCAGCCGCGGCATGCCTTTCTTGCCTTCGAGGCTTTCAAGCAGCGCGGTCTCCTCGCCGCAGATATAGGCGCCGGCGCCGTGATGGACATAGACGTCGAAGTCATAGCCATTGACGTTGTTCTTGCCGATCAGCTTCGCCTCATAGGCCTGATCGACCGCGGCCTGCAGCCTTTCTCGCTCTCTTATGAATTCGCCACGCACATAGATGTAAGCCGCGACCGCGCCCATGGCGAAGCCTGCGATCAGGCAGCCCTCAACGAGAAGATGCGGATCGTGCCGCATGATCTCGCGATCCTTGCAGGTGCCGGGCTCGGACTCGTCGGCATTCACGACCAGATAGCTCGGCCGGCCGTCCTTGCTTTCCTTGGGCATAAACGACCATTTCATGCCGGTCGGGAATCCAGCGCCGCCGCGGCCACGCAGGCCCGACGCCTTCATCTCGTTGATGATGCCGTCACGCCCGCGTTCGAGGATCTGCTTGGTGCCATCCCATGAGCCGCGTGCGCGCGCGCCCTTCAGGCCCCAGTCGTACTGACCGTACAGATTTTTGAAGATGCGGTCCTTGTCAGCCAGCATGGTTCAGTCGCCTGATTTCTCGCCTGTGCCGCCCGAAGGCCGCCATCCGGTCGCGAGCTTCTTTGCCTGCTCGATCCACTTGTCGCGGGGCGCGCGGCCCATGAATCCCACGAGATTATGATCGACCCAACGCAAGTTCATCTCGGTCCAGGCTGAGACCTGATCGAAATGGAAAATTCCCATCCGGTTGAGCATCGCCTCGAGCTTGGGTCCGACACCGCGGATCAGCTTGAGGTCGTCTGCGTTGCCTTCGCGCGCCCTGTCGAGCAGGCTGGGTTTGTGCTGTTCGGAGACAGGTGGCTCCTCGGTCAGCGCCTTTTCGGTCGCTTTCGGCGAGATGCCCTCTTTCGCCGCAGCCTTCACCAGCGTGTCGACCTCTGCCGGCGCTTCGCGAACGTTGGCATCCGCCGTTGGCTTCTTCGGTGCAGCATCGGTGAGCGGCGTCTGCGACGGAGCGCCCGCGCTGCCATTGCTGATCGAGGGAGATTCCAGCAGCGTGGTCGGTCCACCTTCCGGCGCGGAGAATTGCCGGTCGATCTGCGGGCCGGGCTTCACCTCTTTCCCGGCGGCGAGATCGTCGAGAATACGCGTCAGGATTTCCGGAGTCAGGTCCTCGTAGAAGTCGTAATTGATCTGCGCCATCGGCGCATTCACACAGGCGCCAAGGCATTCGACCTCGACCCAGGACAACGCGCCGTCCGGCGTCACGTCGAACTGGTGGCCGATGCGCTTCTCGCAGACATGGATCAAATCGTCCGCGCCGCGCAGCCGGCATGGCGTGGTGCCGCAAAGCTGCACGTGATGACGTCCGACCGGCGCCAGATTGAACATGGTGTAGAAGGTCGCGATTTCCATCACGCGGATATTCGCCATGTCGAGGAACTCGGCGACATAACGGATCGCGGCTTCCGGCACCCACCCGCCGGCCTGCTCCTGCGCTTTCCAGAGCAGCGGAATGACTGCGGAAGCCTGACGGCCGTCCGGATATTTCGCGAGTTGCCCGCGCGCCCATTCGAGATTTTCGGGCGTGAAGGAGAAGTCCTTCGGCTGCAATTCCTTCGGGGCGAGACGACGAACGGCCATCAGCGATCGACCTCCCCGAATACGATGTCGATCGAACCGAGAATGGCCGAGACGTCGGCCAGCATGTGGCCCTTGCAGAGAAAATCCATCGCCTGCAGATGCGCGAAGCCGGGCGCGCGGATCTTGCACTTGTAGGGCTTGTTGGTGCCGTCGGCGACGAGGTAGACGCCGAACTCGCCCTTCGGCGCCTCGACCGCGGTGTAGGTCTCGCCCGCCGGCACGTGGTAGCCTTCGGTATAGAGCTTGAAGT
>CAZXJZ010000197.1:0-8919 GCA_964641065.1 uncultured Hyphomicrobiales bacterium
CTATAACGGCGGCACCCATCTGCCGGACATCACGGTCTGCACCCCGGTGTTCGACGGCGCCAAGCGCAAGATCCTGTTCTGGGTCGCCTCGCGCGGCCACCATGCCGATGTCGGCGGCATTTCACCGGGTTCGATGTCGCCGAACGCAACCAATATCGAGGAGGAAGGCGTCTATCTCGATAATTTCAAGCTGGTGGATCGCGGCCGCTTCCGCGAGCGGAAGATCTACGCTGCGCTCACCGGCGCGAAATATCCCGCACGCAATCCGGTCCAGAACGTCAACGACCTGAAGGCGCAGATCGCCGCCAACGAAAAGGGCGTGCAGGAATTGCGCAAAATGGTCACCCAGTTCTCGCTAACGGTGGTGCAGGCCTACATGAAGCATGTGCAGGACAACGCCGCCGAAAGCGTGCGGCGCGTGATCGACCGCCTGCACAATTCCGAATTTTCCTACGAGATGGATCAGGGCAATGTGATCCGCGTGAAGATAACGGTCGACCGGAAGAAGCGCGAAGCGACCGTCGATTTCACCGGCACCTCGCCGCAGCAGCCGACCAATTTCAACGCGCCCGAACCGGTGACGCGCGCGGCGGTGCTCTACGTATTCCGCGTGATGGTCGACGACGACATCCCGATGAATGCCGGATGCCTGCGGCCGATCAACATCGTGATCCCGAGAGGCACGATGCTAACGCCGGAATATCCGGCTGCCGTGGTCGCCGGCAATGTCGAAGTCTCGCAGGCGGTGACCAATTGCCTGTTCGGCGCGCTCGGCGCGCTCGCCGCCGCGCAGGGCACGATGAACAATCTCAATTTCGGCAACACGCGCTATCAATATTACGAAACGATCTGCTCGGGCTCACCGGCCGGTCCCGGTTTCAACGGCACCGATGCCGTGCATACCCATATGACCAACACCCGTCTCACCGACCCGGAAATCCTAGAATTCCGCTATCCGGTGGTGCTGGAGGATTTCCACATCCGCAAGGGCTCGGGCGGCCAGGGGAAATGGCATGCGGGCGACGGCATCCGCCGCACCATCCGCTTTCTGGAGAAGATGGAATGCACGCTGCTCACCGGCCATCGCCGTGTGCGCCCGTTCGGACTGGCGGGCGGTGAGGCCGGTCAGACCGGCCAGAACGCGGTGCGGCGCAGGGATGGCACAATCGAAAATCTGCAAGGCTGCGACGCCACCATGATCGACGCGGATGAAGCGATCATCATCCAGGTGCCCACCGCTGGCGGTTATGGCAAACCGCCCGCGTGACTGGACGCGATCGGGTGGTCCCGATCGCGTCGCGTCGCGCATAGCGATCAGAAGCCGCGATACGGCTTGCAGAGTCCCGCTTGCAGAGTGAAACCACGCGGGCATTGTCCGCGCGGGCCGGGATAATATTGCGGCTTGCCCCAGCGATCGGCACCGGCAAACACGAAGCCGCGCGGTGCCACATAGCGCGGCGGCGGTGGCGGGACATAAACCGGCGGTGGAACCACAACCACGGGAGGCCCGGCGCGCATCGGCACGCAGCGGAAACCGTTGTAATAGAAGCCGCGGCCGCAACCGTCGCGCGCTTCGGCAACGCCGTTAAATCCAACCGGCGCCGCTGCGGCGAACGCCGTCAGCGCAGCCATGGCAAGCAGGGTCTTTTTCATGTTCGTTTCGGTTCCTCGTTCCTTGCTTTCGTTTGCCCCCATGCGAGGCGCATTTGCCTTGGCATTGATGAATGCGGGCTAAATGCGCCTGCGGCAGAACGATGCAGTCTAATCCGCGACGTCTGAGGCTCTGTCACCGGTCTCGATCTGCAATGTCGGATGCGCGATTCCGAACCGCTCACGCAGTTCATGCGCGGCCGCCGTCAGGAAATCGTCGCCCGGATGTCCGCCCGGCATGACGAGATGCGCGGTGAGCGCAACTTCGCTGGTGCTCATGCCCCAGACATGCACGTGATGCGCCCGCGCGACGCCGGGCAGTTCTTCGAGACAGGCTTTGACTTTTGCAAGCTCGATGTTCCGCGGCACCGCGGCGAGCGCGAGCGTGATCGAGTCGCGCAGCAGCCCCCAGGTGCTCCAGAGAATGATTGCAACGATCGCCAGACTGGTCACCGGATCGAGCCAGAGCCAGCCGGTCAGCATGATCGCCGCACCGGCGAGCACGACACCGAACGACACACCGGCATCTGCCACCATATGCAGATAGGCGCCGCGGATATTGAGATCACCCTCGCGCCCGCTCATGAACAGCCAGGCCGTGAAGCCGTTGATAAGGATGCCGATCCCGGCCACGATCATGACAGTCACGCTTGCAACCGGCTGCGGATCGGTGAAGCGCCACACCGCCTCCCAGGCGATCGCGCCGCAGGCGAAGATCAGCAGCAGCGCGTTGCCGAGTGCCGCAAGAATCGACGAGGCGCGCAGGCCGTAAGTGAAGCGCTCGCTCGGCGGACGCTTCGCCAGGCTGGCCGCGCCCCAAGCGATCAAGAGGCCGATCACGTCGCCGAGGTTATGCCCGGCATCGGCCAGGAGCGCGGTGGAATTGGCGAGAATTCCGAAAATCGCCTCGACCGCGACGAAACCGAGATTGAGCGCCACGCCAATCGCGAAGGCGCGGCCGAAATCCTTCGGCGCGTGGGCGTGCGAATGGCCAGCATGCGCATGGCCGGCGCGATCGTGGGAATCGTCGTGCATCGCAACTCTATCTGGTTGTCCGCTCGTCCCCAGGAAAGCGGGCACCAGACTCACAAACCCGGCTTCCCGCTTGTGCGGTCATGAACGGAGTTTCTGGCTCGCGCGGACTCAAGACACATCATTCCAACGGCCGTGGCCCGTCGTCCTCGATCCAGTCGTCGTCGTCGAGAATATTACGCTTTGACCTCGCCTTGGCCGCGGTCTTCGGCCGGCCGTTGAGCGCACTGCGAGAATTTTCACCGGCTCTTCCGAACGAACCGGTGGCGGCCGGCACGGGTCGCCACGCCTGGCCACGCTCGCGCGCGACTTTCGCCGCAATTGCATCACCCGAAACCTGATCCGGGTTGCAGATGCGATTGGCGCTGCGGCGCCGCATCAGGTCGAAATGGAAATGGTCGTAGTGGAAGCGGTTCGAGCCCGGCGCCAGCACCGTGTTGAATTGCTCGCAGGCCGCGCCCTGCACGTCGCGCAGAAAGCCCTGCTCCTCCGGAGCCCCCCGCCAGCCATCCTTCACCGTGATGCGCCGCCCGTCGGCAAGCGTGAACGACGATATGTCGAGCGCATTGCCGAAAGCATGTTCGGAAATGCGCGCCCCGCGCTGGCCGTTCATTCCCCGGCAGGAATAGGCCGAGATCTGTCTGATCTCGACCACCGGCTGGCGGAACCAGCGCCGGGCCGCCGGCTGCACCGAATCGATGATCCAGCGATCGAGCGCCGACACCATCGGACAGGCGAGCGTGGCTGCGGGCTTTATTTCCACCGGGCCCAATGCCGAAATCGCGCTGCTTCCCAAGGGTACGGTGGATTGCGACGGAGCAGAGCGCGACTGCGCCGCGGTCCGCATCGGCGGCTGATAGGTCTGCGGTTTCGGCGGCATCGGATAGGGCGATCGCGAATCGTTGCGCGGCGCAGCGATATCTGCGTCATCGATCGATGGCTCGGATGACGGCCGCGCGATGCCGCGGTCACCGGAGCCGACACCAGATGTTTGGGGCACGATCTGCAGCGGCGCGCCGGCATTCTGTCTCGACGCCGCCGGCGTCAGAGGCTGACGCTGCACGGCGGACGGCCGAGCCGGATTGGCAAAGCGGGGCTCGTCGTCGGGATAGGAGCGCACCGGTTCGGGATCGGAGCGCACTGGCGCGGCGGCGCGCGCGGCCGGCACCGTCGTCACCGGCCAGCGTTGCGGACCGGCATTCGGCACCTCACCCGGCGGACGAATATCCGAATAACCAAGCAGCGGCTGATCGCCCAGGGCCGCGACCTTCAGCGGAAAATCCGCACCGCACATGCCGGGGCCGCTGATCGGCTCGACGCGCACGATGGTGCCGCTCTCCCTCACCGCGCCGGATTGCAGGCAGGCGAGTTCGGCGTCCTTCCGCCACGGCTCGCGCTGGACGAGATAATGCCCGGCGCAACCGGCCAGCAGCACGAGGCTCAATCCGGTGACGCATCTGCGCCAGTGATGACACAAGGTCCGCAGCATGATGCGGACAATGCGAAGGACAATGTTAACGGGTCATTCACCTGAGCGCGGCGGTATTCGTTATCGTTACCGGATGGTGACCGGGGCCGGTGCTGGGTATAAGGCCTTCGGTTCCCGCAGCCAAAAAACAGGCAAGACGCGGGCACGACCAGGAATGCCGGGGAGGATACGGAATGGACTGGCGGGTGCGCGCGCTGACTGGCGCGCTGATGACCCTTGTGATCTGCGTGATCGTGACCTTTGTCGCGACCTGGCTGGCCGTCGGATTTGACCCGACATTCGTCAGGCAATGGTCGAAAGCCTTTGTGGTGGCCTGGCCGATCGCGGCGATTACGGCCTTCTTCGTGCTGCCCAGCGCGCGCCGGATCGCGGAGCGGATGGTCGGCTTGCAGGGGTAATTCGGTAGAATCTTGCCCCGATCGCCCGCAGAACGCGCAGAGCCAGCCCCAATGAAATCAATGGCTTATGGCCGCCGCACTGCACCCTGAAAAATTAAATTATGCTGAATTGTCAGTGACTTGGTCGCGAACTGGACACCTTTTTCCCCGTTCCGCGGGCACTTTTTGCGAAGTGCGGCATTGAGGCCTTCGAGCGGGTTGCCCGATCTGTTAACATTACTTCATGTCAGCGAAGGGAGGCCTTATGGAACTTTCCCTGAAACTCAACGTCCTCGCTGTCTTTGCCGTGTTCGCTTTCGTGAGCGCGGTTCTGCTCGGAGCGTTCTGAGATTCTCGGACTTTGGCTGTAAGACCAACAATCGCCGCGGCGTATGGGGCGGCTTTGAGTTTCGAAACACCGGAGCGGCGATGAGCGCTCCGGTGTTTTGCTTTGTATAGCCGGCATCAACGGCCGGCCTATTGCGCCTTTATTCCGGTCAGGCGGACGATCGACTCGCCGAGCGCGAATTCGCGTTTCACCTTGGCTTCAAAGTCGGCAGGACTGCTGCCAACCGGGGTGTAATCCTGGGGATCGAGAAATTTCGCACGGAAATCTGGATCGTTGACAGCAGCACGAACAGCCGCAGCGATCTTCTCGCGGATCGCCATCGGCGTGCCAGCGGGCGCCATCATCCCGAACCACGCGCCCTTGTAAGGAAAATCATAGCCGAGCTCACCGAGCGATGGCGTGTCGGGCAGAAGCTTCGACCGCTTGTCGCCGATGACAGCAAGCGGCGTGAGCTTCCCCGCTTTCATATGCGGCACCACGAGACCGAGCGCTACATACGAGACCGGGATGCGTCCGGCCAGGACCTCGTTCACGGCATCCGTCGACCCGCGGAACGGCACATGCAGCAGGTCGATGCCTTGCGTTTTCTTTAGCCATTCGAAGAAAACCTGAGGCGATGACGCCGGCCCCCAGGATGAATAGGACAGATCGCCGGGCTTCGCCTTCGCCGCGGTGACCAGATCGCGCAAGTCCTTTGCCGGGAAAGCGGCATTCGCATAAACAACGCCGGGAGCGGTGAGATATTCGGTCACCGGCACGACCGACCTGTAGCGCTCGTACAGCGATGGATCGAAGTGCGGCAGAATGGTGAAGGCCTCGGCCGTCACCGAGCAGAGCGTATAGCCGTCGGGTTCGGCCTGCGCGCATTGCTGCATACCCAGCGAACCGTTGGCGCCGGGCTTGTTCTCGATGATCCAGGGCTGACCCAGCGTCAGGCGCGCCTTCTCGCCGATCGCCCGCGTCAGCGTATCGAGCACGCCGCCCGCCGGAAACGGAACGATCACCCGGATCGGGCGGTCTGGGAACGTCTGCGCAAGCGCCGTCCCGGCAACGCAGCACAGCGAAGCTGCGATCGCGATCGCTTTCAAAGCACGGCTTCCGGCTTTCATGGCGTCCCTCCTGATCGATTTTAATTTCTTCATGCGCTCAACAACACTTGTCCGCCCGAGAAGAACGTCCCGATCCGGTTGCCGCGGGTGACCGGCAGCAACAGGTGCGAGGGGTATTCGAGCGAATGATGGATGGTGACCGTCGACGTCACCGGCCGGCGCAGATGGCCCTGCCCGATCCATTGCAGATCGTGCTGCGCCGGTTCGTCATCGGCACATCTGATCCGCAGCGCAAGACGAAAGCCCGGTTTCAGCAACATGCCATAGGGACGGATCTCGACATCGAATTCCGTCACATCGTCCGGGACCAGTGCGTCGCGTACCTTGTGTGAGTGCCAGGGCTGCCATGGCTTGCTCTTCGTCGAATCGAGCTTTCGCTGCGACCCGCGCAGCCAGCCCCGGGTCAGGAGCCGCTCTACGCCGTCCGGTGCGACCTCGATCAGGCTTGCGAAAATGAGCAACTCACGATCGGTCGTCGATGCGAACAGCTTGAGCGCAATCGGCCCGCAAATCTCCGTCTCTTCCACCATTGGCGGCGTGACGAAGCGCACTTCGCCGCGCGTTCCCGGCGAATCCTCGAAGCTGGAGGTGCCGGCGCCGCGGAAGGGCTCCCGTTCGGACAGCAGTCCGCCATCGTGCAGATGAAACGGCGTGAAGCGGGTCGGCTCATGCGGCCAGCTTTCCGAATCGTTCCACGCGCCGCTGTTGTCGATGAAAGTCTGCACCGAAGGCTCATCGAGAATGCCGGTGTCGTTGTCCTTCAGCCAGTGATCGAACCAGCGCAGCTGATCGTACTGATATTGATAGACCGGCCGGTCCAGATAGACCGGCGGGCCGATCAGCATGCGCTTCGGTCCGCGCCAGTTCTCGAAGGCACGAAACGCGCCCGGCAGATGCAGGCCGTAAATCCCCCAACAGCCGCCGAGCGTCGCCGGCACATCGATCGGCCTGGAAAAATCGACCGACCGCTCGCGCCAGAACGGTCCGTCGAAGCTGTGCGCGAGAATTTCGATCATCAGCGGATTGGTGCCGGACTCCGGCGCGGCCAGACATTCGGCAAGAAACGGCACGCTGGCGACTTCCGGATCGGCCTTCATTTCCTCGATCGCACAGCGCATCGCCACCGAGCGCATCAGCGCCAACCGCTCCTCGCCCATCTGCATGCCGGCGACATTTCGCAGCCAGCCGCGCATGAACCCATAGGAGAGGATGCCGCCGTGATAGTAGCGATCGCGATAGGCGTCGTTCCAGCCATAGGGCGCCCAGATGCAGCGTAGCGACGGCGGCGCCAGCGCCGCGACGCGTTGCGACACGATCGAAAAATACGAAACACCGGTCATGCCGACGCGGCCATTCGACCATGGCTGCGACGCGAGCCACTCCACCACCTCGGCAATGTCGGCAATGGCCCGCCGGTCCAGATTGCCGAATACGCCGTTCGACTTGCCGGTCCCGCGAATATTCACAACCGCATGCGCATAGCCGCGGCGGGCGAAGAACACGCTGTCCCCCGCCTCCATATGCCCGCGCTTGTGGCTCATGCCTTCGGGCATCAGGTCGGTGAACTGATCCGCCATCGAATAGGCGTGGACACCGAGCAGCACCGGATAGCGGCCGGCTGCGGATGGCCGCGTCACCGCACAATGCAGCGACATCCCATCGGACAAAGGGATGCGCCATTCACGCTCATGCGTCACGCCGCCTTGCGGCTGCGACAGCGACCAGTTCCGCGAGAACAAATCGTCTACTCCCCGGCTCGGCCGCTATTTATATGACCGTTTAAATCACGGTCAAGGGCTCGCCTGAGTGACCCGCATCGCGGGCCACTCTCACCAACCGGGCGCGCTATTCAGCGTGACCTGGCCGTTTTTCTCTGCGGTCGGGCGGCGATACCGTTGATCAACATGTCGATCATCGATTCGACAAAGGCCTCGAAACGCGCGTCGTCGTTCTCGGCCTTTCCGCCGAGCCGCTCCATCATCGGCGCCAGATTGGCGTAAAGATCGCCCATCGCGATGTAATGCGCGAAGTAAAACAGGGGATCGACCGGCCGAAAGTCACCCTTGTCGACCCCGTCTTGCAGGATGCCGCGGTGTTCCTCGAAATTCACCCGCGCGAAATTCTCGATGAAGAAGCGAGACTCCTTCGATTTCACCGTCATCATCTGGTGGATGATCAGTCGGGTCAGATAAGGATAGCGACGCAGGAAATGCATCGTCGCGCGCGCGCGCAAGCGCAAGGTTTCTTCCGGGCCGGCACCTTCAGGAACGACGGCGAGAATTTCCGTGCGCCATTCGCCGATCACCTGCTCCACCACCGCCTGGAACAGGTTGTCCTTGCTGCCGAAATAATAGGTGACCAACGCTGGATTGAGCTTCGCTTCGCGCGCGACATCGTTCAGCGAGACATTGCCCATGCCGCGCTCGTTCAGCAGACGGATCGCGGATTGCAGCAACGACTGCCGCGCGACACCGGGCGGCAGATGATAGTCACGCGACTTTTTCGGGCTCGTCGACTTGCGCTTCGCTGTCTTTCCCATGCGCGGAGATTGCCGCGCAACAGCCCGAAGTCAACGGATTATGCCGCCTGCGCCTTCTCCACGGTCGCCGGATTGTAGTTCAGCACCGGCGCCAGCCAGCGCTCGCATTCGGTGATGCTCCAACCCTTGCGGCGCGCATAGTCCGCAACCTGGTCGCGCTCGATTTTGCCGACACCGAAATACTGGCTTTGCGGATGGCTGAAATAGAGCCCGCAGACCGAGGCGCCCGGCCACATCGCGAAGCTCTCCGTGAGCGTGATGCCAATGCGCTCGCCCTCGATCAGCCGGAACAGCGTCTCCTTCTCGGTATGGTCGGGTTGCGCCGGATAGCCGGGTGCCGGCCGGATGCCCTGGTAGCTCTCGGCGATCAGTTC
>CAZXJZ010000198.1:0-8913 GCA_964641065.1 uncultured Hyphomicrobiales bacterium
ATTGCGGTGGTCTTGGCGGTCAGAAACACCGCCTCCTTCGTCTTCTTCCAGGTCAGCGTTCGAGCTTGCAGCGCGAGCAGGAAAGCACCCGCGGAGCCGACCGCCGCGGACTCCGTCGCCGTTGTCAGGCCGAACAGGATGGCTCCAAGAACGAGAATGATCAGCAACGCCATCGGCACGACCGACGACGACAGCATCTTGATAAGAACGAGACGCTCCGCTGTCATGCGGCCGTAGGTGCGCGCCAGCATCAGGACGGCCAGCACGGCAAGGACGGCAAAGGTGATGTAAAACGTGGTTGAGGGGCCGGTGTCGGCAGCCTCCGCCGGAGCTGAGGACGCCGAGCCCAGTTGCTCAAGTCCCTCGAATTCCTCCAGCGCGCCGCGCCGCGAGTGGATGACCACGTACCACCACAGCAGCCCGAGAACGCCCGAGGTCAGGAAGAATGGGACGAGCGCGATCAGGAAATTCTTGACCACCTGCTTGTAGGTGAGTGCCGCTTCGCCATCACCATCCGCCGCTGCCGTCGCGGGCGAGACGAGAGACCGGCTCAATCCGGCGAAGACATTGCTCGACGTTTTCCGGTAGTTCTCCATCCAGCCTGGAACGGAAATTCTGGTCATCTCTTCCGGCAGCCCGGGCGCCAGCTTCGGATTGAGCATTGCGCGACCGATGACATAGACGATGTAAAGGAAAGCGAGGAAAAGGCCCGGGAACATGGCCGCTGCATAGAGCTTCACGACTGACTGTCCGGCGACGGCGGCATAGACGATAATCATGATCGAAGGCGGGATCAGAATGCCCAGCGTCCCGCCAGCGGTAATGACGCCGGCCGCAAGCTTCACGTCGTAGCCCGCCCGCAACATCGGCTGAAAGGCGACGACGCCCATCAGCACCACCACCGCGCCCACAAGGCCGGTTGCCATGCCCCAGAACGCGCAGACAACAAGCGTTGCGACGGCAAGCGACGCCGGGATCTTGCGGAACGCGAGTTGCACGGAGTGGAACATCTTGTCCACGAGTGCGCCGCGTTCCATCACGTAGCCCATCAGCACGAACAGCGGAATCGCAATCAGGACGTCATTGGTCATCGCGCCATAGGTGCGCTGGACCATGAGATCGAAGACCCGGTTGTCGAACCAGAGCTCCGCCGGATTGTAGAAGGCGTAGAAGCCGAAGAACACGCCAAGACCCATCAGGGTAAAGGCAGTCGGGAATCCCATCATGATCGTGATGACGATGAGACCCAGCATAACAAGGCCGAGCGCTGGATCGCTCATGTCAGGTCTCCGTCATGCCGCGCTGGCGCGCGGTTTCGTCAATCTTGTGTGCGCCGACAATTGCGCGCTCGCGGGCTTCTTTGTCGACGTAGTCGCTGCCGGCGAGCTGCGTTTCGATGACATCCATCTCCATCACGTCGTGTAGCCGGCTTGGCCATTCACCCGTTCGCAGGCAGATCACGCAACGCGCTATCTCGGCAAGGCCCTGCATCATGATCAGGGCGCCGGCGATGGGGATTATGGTCTTGAATGGGTAGATCGGCGGACCTTCCGCCATGATGCTGGAATGTTCGCCGATGCGCCACGAGATCGCGGCGAAGCGGTAGCCGGCATAGAGCAATGCGGCAATGCCCGGCAGAAAGAAGATGATGTAGAGCACGAGATCGAGCGCAGCCTGCGTTCGCGGCTTCATCGATCCGTAGAGGAAGTCGCCGCGCACGTGCGCGTTCTGCGCCAGCGCATACGCGCCGGCCATCATGAACAGCGTTCCGTACAGCATGTTGTTGAAGTCGAAGATCCACGCGGTCGGCGCGTTGAGCACGTACCGCTTGAACACCTCCAGACAAACAACGCCGGCCAGAACGAGCACCAGCCACGCAAAGGCTTTCCCGGCCCATGTACTGATCGCATCGATGGTATGGAGCGTGCGCTGAACGTTCATCGGAACCCAGGCAAAAAAGATGTCTTGATAAACAAAGCACCATCCGGGCGTTGCGCCCGAATGGTGCTTGTAGATTATGCGACGTCAGATTTTCTTCGCAGCCGCGTTCTTGCCGAAGTAATGGTCGAACGCCATGCGGCGGTTGACGACGGTGTCCTGCTCCCAACGCGTGGCGCGTTCAGCGAACGCGATCTGCGACAGGATGATCTCCTTGAACACCGGGCTTTCGCCGGCGCGCTTCTTGACGACCTCGTCGTAGACTTCGAGCTGCCGCTGCAGAACCGCATCCGGTGTCTTGTAGAACCGGACCTTGTCCTTTTCCTGCATCTCGACATAGTCCTTCGAATACCGGTCGATCGCCTTCCAGGACATGTCCTGGCTGGCCGCTTCCACTGCATTCGAGATGATGGCGCGCATCTTTTCCGGAAGAGCGTCGAACTTGCCCTTGTTGAACAGGATTTCGAACTGCTCGGCGTTCTGGTGATAGCTCTGCAGCATGCAGATCTTGGACACGTCGGCAAAGCCGAGAAGGCGGTCCGACGAAGCGTTGTTGAACTCCGCCGCGTCGAGCAGGCCGCGATCCATCGCCGCAACGATTTCGCCGCCGGGCAGCGCGTTGACTGCGGCACCGAGCGCCGTGAACACGTCGATCGAGATACCGACGGTGCGGAATTTAACGCCCTTGAGATCGTCCGGCCTGGTGACCGGCTTCTTGAACCAGCCGAGTGGCTGTGTCGGCATCGGCCCGTAAAGGAACGAACGCACATTGGCTCCGATCGACCCATAGAGCTTGTCGAGCAGTTCCTTGCCGCCGCCATATTTGTGCCAGGCGAGCAGCATGTTGGCGTCCATGGCGAAGCCCGGACCCGAACCCCAGAGCGCCAGCGCCGGAGCCTTGCCGTAGTGATAAACGGCGACGCCGTGGCCGCCGTCGAGCGTGCCGGACGACACTGCGTCGAGCAGCTGGAAGGCCGGAACGACGGCGCCAGCCGGCAGCACTTCGATCTTGAGGTCGCCGCCGGTCATGTCGTTGACCTTCTTGGCGAAGTCCAAAGCATATTCGTGGAAGATGTCTTTTGACGGCCAGGTGCTCTGCCAGCGCATGCTGACGGCTCCCTGCGCCTTCACAACACTCGGCGCGGCCACGGCCGCAGCAGCGCCAACGGCGCCGGCCGTCAGCAAAAATTTGCGGCGCGACGTCTTCTCAACCTTCTTGGTCATGGAGTCCTCCCTAGCGACCGTTTCTGTACGGCTTGATGCCGTTTTCGTGACTAACCGCCGAGACGTATATGATATTCCAGCGGGTCTCATGATAGTTTGGACGGCTTGCCCGGTTTGCACAAGTCTGCCGATGTCGCGCTTTGGTCGACCACCGGGCCGAGCAACATGACATCTTCGGCGGCCGTTTTCTTCGCAACGCGATCGCGGCGGAAAGGCCCGGGTTTTCAAGGGTTAGAAGCGTGAAAGAACTGCCCCGGCTGTTTCGCGAGGTCTTCCGGCTGTCGCTGCCTTATTTTCGATCAGAGGACCGGCGGGCGGGGCTGATCCTGCTCTCGGCGGTGATCGCGATCGAATTGTCCATCGTCGCGGTCAACGTCCTGATCAATCAATGGAATGCGAGGTTTTTCAATGCCTTGCAGGATCGGAACTGGGATAACTTCGTCACCGAAATCAGCATTTTTTGCGGGCTGGCAGCCATCTTCATCGTGCTCGCGGTCTATCAGCTGTATCTCAACCAGTGGCTCCAGATACGCTGGCGCGCCTGGATGACGAAAGTCTATGTCGACCGCTGGCTTGCGGCATCGACCCATTACCGGATGCAACTGCTTGGCGACGCCGCGGACAATCCGGACCAGCGCATCGCCGACGACATCAATCAATTCATAGAGAAATCGCTGTTCATCGTGGTCCGCCTGCTCGGCGCGATCGTGACGCTGGTGTCGTTCTTCGCGATCCTGTGGGGCCTGTCCGCCGCGGCACCGCTGACGCTGTTCGGTGCGCCGGTCAACATCCCGGGCTATCTGGTCTGGACCGCGCTGATCTATTCGGTCATCGGCACCCTGCTCGCGCACTGGATCGGCTGGCCGCTGGCCGCGCTGAATTTTCGTCAGCAGCGATTCGAGGCCGATTTCCGCTTCAACCTGATCCGCGTGCGCGAGAATGCCGAGCAGATTGCCTTGCTGCGTGGCGAGGGTGCCGAGAAGGGCCGGCTAGGCGAACGCTTCTCGCGTGTTGTCGAGAATTTCATGGCGCTGATGTCGCGGCAGAAGAAGGTGATCTTCGTTCAGCAGGGACATGCACAGGTCGCACTGGTGCTGCCTTATCTGGTCGTAAGCCCGGCATATTTTTCGGGTGCGGTGCAACTCGGCGCCCTGACGCAGACCGCAAGCGCTTTCGGCAGCGTGCAGGAATCGCTGTCCTTCTTCGTCACCTTCTATCGCAGCATCGCGGAATGGGCGGCGGTGGTGGATCGCCTGACCGGCTTCAACCGCGCGCTCAACGAGGCGCAACGCATGGCCTCCGCGTCGGACATCGCCGTCACCTCCGATAAGGACGCCCGCTCCATCCGCATCGAAGACCTGTCGGTGAATCGCCCGGACGGCGCGCCTCTGCTCGCTTCGGCGGGGGCGACGTTCCATCCAACCGAGCGCGTACTGGTCAGCGGTCCGTCGGGTGCCGGCAAGTCGACGCTGTTTCGCGCCATGGCCGGGCTATGGCCGTTCGGCTCCGGCCGCGTCGTCATCCCCACCGATGCGCGCATCATGGTGCTGCCGCAACGGCCCTATTTCCCCGAGACCACGCTCGCGAATGCCCTGTCCTATCCGGCCTCCGGGGCGTTCGACGATGCCACGCTCATGGAAGTCCTGGACGCGGTCGGCCTGCCGGGCCTCGGCGCGCGACTGCACGAGGAGGCGCACTGGAACCGCACGCTGTCGCTCGGCGAGCAGCAGCGCCTCGGTGTCGCGCGCGCATTGCTGCAGGCGCCGGATTATCTGTTCCTGGACGAGGCGACCGCCTCGCTCGACGAGCCGTCGGAGGCCAGGCTTTACGGCCTGCTGCACGAGCGGCTGAAGGGCACCACGATCGTGTCGATCGGACACCGCTCCACCCTGATCGGCCTGCACGGCCGGCACGTTGCCTTCGAACCCGACGGCGATGCCCATAAGCTGTCGGAGAAAAAACCGGCCGCGGCTGCGGAGTGACCGCTGGCTGGACCTACCACCAGCGTTCGGGCCAGTTGCTGCGCCGCACGACATTGGTCCAGGCGAAGGTGTAGGCCAGCAGCAGCAGCGCACCGGCTGCAACCGGAACCAGCACGAAGCTCCAGGACATGCTGTTCATCACGATGATCAGCGGATTGATCCCGGCCGGCGGGTGAAAGCTGTCGGTCGCCAGCATGGCCAGCATCGCGATGCCGACCGCCATCGCGGCGACCCAAGCCTGCGGTCCGGCGATCTTGACAGCCAGCACGCCCACAATCGCCGACAGAATGTGGCCGCCAACCAGCGCTCGCGGCCGCGCGGGCAACGCTTCCGGGGTCCCGGTGACGAGTACGATCGAGGTGGCAAACGGGATCGCCGCCAGCGGGAATTCGGTCTGCAGGGAGAGCAGATACATCAGCCCGATGGCGACGCTGCCGCCCGCGGCGCCCGCCACCATCATTCCGAATTTCCGGTCAATCCGCATGGCATTCAAAGGTGCAACGACAATGCCAATAAGTGGCTCGCCAGCATCCGTGTGACCGGTCCGCCGGCAAGGCGCATCTTACGGAGACCCGAAAACAAGAACGGCGGCCTTTCGGCCGCCGTTCGCGCACTCGGAGAGTTAGACGCCGCTTTATTTCAGCGCATTAAGCGTGGTGTCGAAGGACAGCTTGCCGATGAAGGCCTGACCGCACCACTTCGAACCGATGCCCACCGGGCCGACGTTGGTCACGTTGACCGGGCTGATCGGGCCAGCGCCGGGATCACCCGTCAGCACGAGACACTCTGCCTCGTTCAGGTCGGTGTCGTGATAGCGCAGATCGATGGTGAGCGCCTTGTAGGTGAAGCCGATACCCGCGTTCCAGTACGTATAGCTGGGCAGTTCGACACCGCCAGTACCGGCGAGATTGCTGAACACCGCGACACCCGTCGACGAGAAAACCTGGTCGGTGGTGCCAAGCCAGTAGTGGCCCAGTTCACCCGACACGTACCAGTTCCAGCCCGACGGCAGCGCGTTGCCGGTGAATTTTGCGGTCAAGGCGCCGTAGGTGCCGTCTGCGCCGGTGTTCAGCCAGCTATCGGTGTAATAGCCCTGAATGCTGAACGCCCAGTTGTCGTTGGGATTCCAGTTCAATTTGGCGTAGAACTCGCCGAAATCCGTGTCTTTCAGGCTTGTGACACCGTTCGGAACGGTCACGATCACGCCGTCGATCTCACGCTCTCTCGGGTAAGCGTAATACCAATAGCCGAGGTCGAGGGTGAACTTGTCCCAGGTGAAGCGGCCGCCGCCGTAGATGTCGATTTCAGCGGTGGGATCCGTCGCCAGCTTCACGCTGTAACCGCCCACGCCAGCGTACCACTCGATATTCGAAGTCGGCTTGTAGCGCGCCTCGAAGTACGAAAACACGGACGCGCCGCGGTCTGATTGAGAGATACCTCGGAAATTATAGTCGGTCATCACCGCCGCACCGACCGCCACATCAAACGGATTGACGGCCACCGGCGCAGGCGCCGCCTTGTAGACCGGCTTCAGATCGGCAGCGAGCGCCGGCGCAGCAGTCACGACTGCAGCGGCAACAAACGCCGGCAGAACGAATTTCTTCATGGTTAGCCCCTTCGAATTGACGCTTTCCAGTGCTTTGAGGCTCGCCGATCGCTTCCGATCGAAACCAACCCTCGAAACACCACCCCCTGCGCTTGCACCTGCAGTTGCGCTCATTCGGCACGGAAGAAAGGTTATCGCCAATGCGAACTTTTGCGCATCTGCTGCCTTTTTGGGCGATTCGGGCCAAAAAGCTCCCAGATTCACATATCGCTGTCACAATTCATTAACGCTGTTGCAGAAGAGCAACGAAAAAACGCCGGAAAACCAGGGCTTTCCGGCGTTCTTGGACGGTTTTCAACAAATCCGGGCGCGATCAGGCGGCCTTTTTCCGATTCGCTTCCAGCCGCTGGTCGACCAGCGCCACCTGGGCATCGATAGCCGGCAGGCTCAGGCCCTTCTGCTTGGCGATGAGCTGCACCAGCTTGTCCGCCCGTTCGATGAACTGCGCCCCGTTGTTGAGGGCGCGGGCCGCGGAGGCAGGGCGCGACAGGCTTTGCGCCGCGGCAGCGTATTTTTCGAAGGGGACGAGATCGTTCGGATTGGCCCCAAGCTTGACCACGAGGTCGTTCACGAAATTATAGACCGCTCGCGAGGTGTCGATGTCGCTGTGCACGGCTTCCTGCGCGGTGCGCATGCCGTCGGGCGTGATGCACCGGTAATTGCCGGCCAGCAGCATCGCCCATTTGGCCAGCGGCACGAACAGCGAATCGTGGACCCGCAGCTTGACCGGCAGCTCGATCGGGGTGCCGTCGCCGGGATCGAAGCGGATCGCGTCCACCTCCTTTTCGAGCTGACGCAGGATCGCCGTGTCCTTGTCGTCGTCGAACTTGGCGACCTTGAAATTGGTCGGCAGCGTGACCTGCAGCACGTTCGCTTTTTCATCCGGCGGACGGATCGCCTGCGGGTCGGGGCTGCACAGGGTCAGCTTGCCGGGATCGAAATTGTCCCACACGCTGGGATCGGTATAGGCGGGCTTGAGGCTGTCCGCGTTCAGGCCGGGGATGCGCTTCATATAGGGCAAGGGCGGCATGTTCATGATCGACATGCAGGGCACGCGCGACTTTGCCACCGCGTCGAGCAATTCGCGCACGCCCGGCGAGCGATATTGCGGCTCCTGCATCGCCAGACCGACCAGATCGTAATCGGCGGGATTTACGCCTGCCGCGCCGCCGGCGGTGACCTTGCCAGGCAGCTTTCGCGAATCCAGCACCACCGGATCCTTGCGGCCTCGCACCGGCAGCCGCACCACGAAGCCTTCCGCATTGATCAGATCGGCTTCCGCGGGAAGGCAGACGTGATGAATCTTGTTGCCGCCGAACAGCATCTTGGAGGCGAGCAGCGAGCCATAGGCCGCGCCCAGAATGAGGATGTTGTACGCCATCGATGAACCTCCCGATTGTCGTGAATGCTGTTGGGCGGAACCGCCGCCAAGCCGGCGTGCCGGTGCGCGATGCTATTCAGCCGGGGGCCCCGATGCAATGCGGCCGGACCTGCAGCCGGCATCGGGAACACCGCGCCGCGCAATGAGGACGTCAAAAGCGAACGGCCCGGCCTGCATCGCAGACCGGGCCGCTCCAATCTCACGTCGCCACGGAGCCTCAGGTTCCGCTGTTGTCGTTGGAATCGCTGAAGGGCTTGTATCCGCCCATATCGTTCGAGGTCGCAGGCGCGGTGTCGGGCTCAGGCATCGGCGCCGGAGCCACGGCCTTCGGCGCAGCGCGCTTCGCCCGCTTCTTCTTCGGCGCAGCGGCCTTTTTCGGCGCCGCCTTGCTGACCGTTTTCGCCTTTCTGGCCGTTTTCGCTTTCTTGGCTTTTTTGGCCTTCTTGGCTTTCTTCGGTGCGCTCTTCTTCGAACTCTTCTTTGCGCCCCGCTTCTTGGCGAGACTCATTTTCTTGGCTTTTTTGCCCTTCTTCGCCGACTTGGCCTTTTTGGCCTTTTTCCCCTTCTTCGCCTTCTTCGCCATGACTTCTCTCCGAAAAGGTTGCGCTAGGCTGCCGTCAGGCAGGTGCCGAGGTCTTTGCCGCCGTCACCAGAGTCTGCTCGTCCGGCCTCGCTTGCGCGCCGCCGGACAATCCCGCCGGCTTCGGGCCTCCCGTGGCCCAATCGATCAACTCGACCGGGTGAACCACCGGTATCGCCGTGCCCGATGCGATCTGAGTGAT
>CAZXJZ010000199.1:0-8902 GCA_964641065.1 uncultured Hyphomicrobiales bacterium
GGGGGGGGGGGGGGCCCGGCTCGGAGTTTGCGGTCAATCGCCCCTCACCCGGCTCGCATCTTCGATGCTCGCCACCCTCTCCCCGTAAGAACGGGGAGAGGGTGAAAACTAAGCCGCTTTCATCTTCGCGGTGATCAGCTTGCGGTTGATCAGGCTCTCGGCGATCTGGATCGCATTCAGCGCCGCGCCCTTGCGCAAATTGTCCGACACGCACCACAGCGCGAGCCCGTGCTCGACGGTCGGATCCTCGCGCACGCGGCTGACATAGGTCGCGTCGTCGCCGGCCGCTTCGTACGGCGTCGCGTAGCCGCCATTCTCGCGCTTGTCGACGACGAGGACGCCCGGCGCATTGCGCAGGATCTCATGCGCCTGATCGGGGGTGATCTCGTTCTCGAATTCGATATTCACCGCCTCAGAATGGCCGACGAAGACGGGGACGCGGACGCAGGTCGCGGTCAGCTTGATCTTCGGATCGAGAATCTTCTTGGTCTCGACCACCATCTTCCATTCTTCCTTGGTGTAGCCGTCGTCCATGAACACGTCGATGTGCGGGATGACGTTGAAGGCGATGCGCTTGGTGAATTTCTTCACCTCCAGTTCGCCGAGCGAATAGACCGCCTTGGTCTGACGATCGAGTTCGTCCATGCCGTCCTTGCCGGCGCCCGACACCGATTGATAGGTCGAGACCACGACCCGCTTGATCGTCGCGGCATCATGCAGCGGCTTCAGCACCACGACAAGCTGCGCGGTCGAGCAGTTCGGATTGGCAATGATGCCCTTCTTGCGAAAGTCCTTGATGGCGTCTGCATTCACTTCAGGCACGATCAGCGGCACGTCCGCGTCGTAGCGCCAGGCCGACGAGTTATCGATCACCACCGCGCCTTGCGCCGCGATCTTCGGGGACCATTCCTTCGACACCGTACCACCGGCCGACATCAGGCAGATATCGATGTCCGAAAAGTCGTAGTGCTCGAGCGCTTTCGCTTTCAGCGTCTTGTCGCCATAGGAAACCTCGACGCCCATCGAACGGCGCGATGCAAGCGCTACGACCTCGTCGGCAGGAAACCGCCGCTCGGCCAGGATATCGAGCATTTCGCGGCCCACATTGCCTGTGGCGCCGACCACTGCGACCTTGTAACCCATCGTTCACTCTCCGAGGGAAAATTGCCGGTATTTCGCTCCTGCAGAAACCCGGACGGAGGGGCTTCTAAGCGAGAAATACAGCCGTGACAACGCCGGCCTGAAAGGCCGTCGAGGGAGGCTGTGCTTGCGCGTCGTTGAAACCACTCCGGGGGCCGGAAGCGCCCCGCGGCAGCCTTTCGGTCGCGCCGACGGCACTGCCCGCACAGCTCAGGCGGTGCCAGCGCGGAGCGCGTTGCGCCGCCGCCTGTCGGTCCTGTGGCTGCGCGCGCAGCTCCTTTGCAACCATCGGCGAGTGGCGGAGCTCTGGCCGGGACTGACCAGCCTGGCGGTCGGCTTGTTCGACCGCGCCGGCCGCGCGATCGACGCCCTCGGCTGGCAGACGGGCAAGGCTGCGATCCGGGCGCTCGAGTGGCGGCGGGTCGTGCTCGTAGCCAGCGCACCGTTCGTCCTGCCGACGGAATTCCGGGCCGCGATGGTGCGTATCTTTGCCTATCTCGGCGCCATCGGAGCGATGACGCTGATCGCCACGGAAATGGTCAGGCAGCCACAAACGACCGCGATGTCCGAGCCGGCGCCGCGGCCCGCCTGGATCGAGGTCGACAAGCCATGGCCGGCATTCGAGCTGTCGATGCCGGGCTTCGGCGACGATGATGTGCGTTATGCGATCCGCCGGCACGCCGAGGGCGGCGGGCGCAAGGATATCCTGTCATTCGGCGAACTGGGCCGGACGCAGCGCTTTGTCAGCTTTGAGATCTATCGCGCCGGACGCGAGATCGGCAGCTTCGGCCGCGCCGCAGACGATGTCCGGAAGCTCGGCGCCGAGCATGGCCGGGTGACCGGCCTGCAGAGCGCGATGCCGATCGAATCCAAGTTCGGCGAATTGCAGACGTTCGAATTCGGGATCGGTCCGTTCAGCGGCTACAATTGCATCGGATTCCTGCGCAACTTCAACACTGCCCGGGTGCAGATCGGCGGCCTCTCCTGCAACATGAAGCTGCTGGTGGATCGGTCGGCCATCTCCTGCGCGCTCGACCGTATGGCGCTGATGTCTGCCGGCAGCGATCCGGATATCGCGCGGCTGTTCGCGAGGGCCGAGCTGAAGCGCAATTTCTGCGGGCTTCGCGATCATCTGCTCTATGCAACGCCGAAGCGACCGGGGGATTTGTCTTCAGCGGAGCCGAGGCCGCGCCTGCGCGGACGCCTGGCGCGCTAGCCGGACCCTCTGCAATCCGCGCCGGCCCGGCTCAGCCAATCCGCAGCTTGATGCGGTGAATGGGATTTCCGCCATAGCCCTCCGGATTCCAGAGGCCGGCAATGTAGGGCTGCGAGATGCCGCGCGTGTCGGTCGCCCGCGACCAGATTTCATAATAGCCGTCCGACGGGATTTTGAGGCATGACGTCCAGCGCTGCCAGTCGTAACGGTTCTTCGGCGCATCGAGCTGCGTGGTCTGCCAGGTCGCTCCGTAATCGATCGACACGCTGACATCCTGCACGGCGTAATCGCCGGCCCATGATGCACCACGCAGCATCAACTCCCGCGTGCCGGACGGACGCCTCGCCCCGCTTGCCGGACTGGTGATGATCGAACGCACCGGCATCGATTCCAAATCGCGGAAATTCGACTCGTCGGCCGGCTCGCCCGGCTCCATCGGCCTTATCGGAACGCGATACGACAGGCCGCCCATACCGGGCCCGTCATGCACGCGATCGCGAATCCAGATCCGCTTCAGCCATTTGGTCGAAAGCGAAGCGGGCCAGCCGCCGATCACAAGGCGGAGCGGGAAGCCGTGGATGGTTTCGAGCGGCTTGCCGTTCATGCCCCAGGCAATCAGGTTGTGCTCCTCCATCAGCTTGGCGATCGGCACGCCGCGCGACATCGCCTGACGATGGGTGGCGCCGGACAGATGCGGATCGCCGCCGAAATGTCCGCTGAACACGGCGGATGGTTTCAGGCCTGCCGCCCGCAGCACATCGGCCACACGCACGCCGGTCCACTCCGCACAACCGATTCCGCCATTGGTCCAGCGAACGCCGGGCACCGGCGGCTCAAAGAAAGAGCGGCCGTTGCCCCCGCATTCCAGCACCATGCGCAGCGTGACGGTTTCGAATTTCGCTTTGAGTTCGGCCGGCGTCACGACCAGCGGATTGTGAACTTCGCCATCGATCGTGAGCGTCCAGCCTTCCGGATCGCGCACCCGTTCGGGGACCCGTCCGTTATTGCGAATGTAGAATTTTTCGGTCGGCGTGGTGTCGTCGTCGAGCAGGCTTTCCGGTGTCTCCATGACCAGCGGCTCGTCGCCGAGCGTGACGAGCCCGTCGCTCTTGTTGGCAATAATCGACATCGGTCCCTCGGCCTGCGCGTGCGGCGTTTCACTAACACCGATCGCGCTGAAATTCGCGGCGAATCTGGCCGCGTCTTTCGGACGCGGGGACATGCCGGAGCTTTATTTCAGGAACGGATTTTTCCAGCCGCCGCCGCTTGCCGGCTTTCCTGGCGGATAGGTCTTCTCCAGATAATCCAGCACGAGTTCGCGATCGGCGCCTTCGATCTTCGCCATGCCGTGCTTGTCGATCATGAGCTGGAACGACTCGTCCCATTGGCGGCGGTTGAGACCCTGCGCGGCAACGAGTTTGAAGTTGTGACACGCCGTGCAGAGATAGAATGTCTCATCGCGGCCCGGCCCGTCCGGGAATTCTTCCGGCGTTTCGTCGCGCGGCACGAACTGCTTCTGCGTGTGAAGCTGCGCGACCGCGGTGAACGAAACCATGCACACGGCCAGAACGGCCGCGTGCAGAGAAAGCCGCCGCGCAAGACGCGCGGCGGCGGTTGGCACATCGGGCGTCAGGTCCATTCCGTCAGCCCACCAGGACCGCGACGCGGTGCATGGCGTTGCCGCCATACCCTTGCGGATTCCAGTCGCCGGTGATGTGCGGCTGCATGGCGCCGTTTGAATCGGTCGCCCGCACCCAGAGCTCGTAGTAACCGTCGGTCGGGAAATCGACCGACGCGGTCCAGCGCTGCCAGTCGTATTTGTTCCTGGGCTGCCCGAGATTGGCCGGCTTCCAATGCGCACCGTAATCGGTGGAGACGTCGACCGCCTTCACCGTATTGTCGCCGGCCCAGGACGCGCCGCGCAGATCGAGCTTGCGGGTACCGGCCGCAAGCTTAGCTCCGTTCGCAGGATTGGTGATGATCGAGCGCACCGGCATCGATTCGAGAATCTTGAAGTTCTTCGGATCGCCCTTGTCGCCCGGAATCATCGGCTTGATCGGCGTGCGATAGGAGAACTCGGTCATGCCGGGCCCGTCATGCTCCTTGTCGCGAATCCAGATGCGCGTCAGCCATTTCTGCGAGGCCGATCCGGTCCAGCCCGGATAAAATACCCGCACCGGACCGCCGTGAATGTTCGGCAGCGGCTGCCCGTTCATGGCGAATACGATCATGCTGTTGGGATCCATCGCCTTCTCGATGCGAACGCCGCGCGACAGCGGCACCCGCTTCGGATCGCCTGACAGATGTTCGTCCGCACCGTAATGCGCGGTGTAAATCCCGGACTGTTTCAGTTCTGCCATTTTCAGGACATCGGCGAGCGACACGCCGGTCCATTCGGCGCAACCGGCGCCGCCGGTGGTCCATTGATTGCCGCGGGCCGGCGGCTGGAAGCCCGAGCGGCCGTTGCCGCCGCATTCCAGCACCGCACGCATCGTCTGCGGCTTGAACTTCGACTTGAGTTCGCCGAGCGTGATCTTGAACGGCTTGTTGACCTCGCCGTCGATGGTGATTTCCCACTTGTCCGGGTCCTTGGCTTCTTCCGGAATCTGGCCGTTGTTGCGGATGTAGAATTTACCGAACGGCGTGGTGTCGTCGTCGAGCAATTCGGCAGGGGTCTCCGCCACCAAGGGGCGATCGCCGAGCAGCGTCAGCTTGGGATCCTTTCCCGGAAATTCGAACGGCTTCGGTCCCTTGTCGGCGGCCGCAGCCGGCGCCGCCGGCTTGTCCTGCGCCATCGCCGCCGGGATCAGCCCGCCCGGCATGTTGGCGGCGAAGGGAATCGCACCGCCCACCGCGGCCCCCATCGCCGCAAGCCCGGCGCCGCCGAGAAATCCGCGCCGGTCGACGCCGGTTTTTCGGCCGAATGCCACCGCATCCGCACGCTCCGGATCGTCCGCGTAAAGCTCGTCGATCGTTCGCTCGATCTTCGCCATATCGTCCTCCCTGCGGGCACCGTCGTGCCGCTTTTTTTGCCGCGGCACCGCCGTGCCACGTATTCATTAATCCTAATGCGATACGATCCGTGGTCAATCGGCCACACGGCGGCCTTCCGACGCGGTTGCGGCACGTCAAGGTCGGCCGAAAGTCTTGTTGGCAGGAACCAAAGCTGCGTAAAGTGATTGGCAATCTGAATCACCCAGAGGACGGCATGCGTCTGACCCTTCTATCCACTCTGGCCACGACCGCGCTGGCAGGCGTGCTGCTCGTGACTGCGGACACGGCGGATGCCCAGACCCGCAAGCGGTCGTCTGATGACATGTTCTTCGTGACCGCCCAGCAGCGTGAGGCGCGGTATCGCGTGCGCCCGCGGGTCGTGGTGCGGTCGCGCTCGTATCTCGATCCCGGGCCGGAATTGCTGCCGGGCGAATACAAATACCGGGAATATGCCGAGCCCTACGGCTATTCGGCGCTCGACAACGCAGTTCCCAACCTGACCTGGAACCGCAATCCGCTCAACGGCCCGTTCGACACGCCCGGCGGGCGTCCGTGGCCGGGCCGGGTCGACTGGTGGTAATCCGGGCTCGATAGTCGATGTAAAAAAGCGCGGGCAAGGTCCCGCGCTTTTTGTTTCAGGCACGCGCGGGGCGGTTTCGCCCCTGCTACTGTCGCACCGATGTCCAGCGGCCGGTGCACCCGTCATTGGTCCGGAAACCGCCGGAACCGCGGTTGCCGGACACCCGCCCCCAGCCGACAGAGACGGAAGTGCGCGTGCTGACACTTCCGTTCGAGCTGACGCTCCCGGTCACGCCGCCATCGCCGCTGATCCGGCCGCCGGAGACCCAGACGCGGCCCGCGGTGCCACCGCACCCGATATTGTTCACCAGCCAGGCGCCGTCATAATTCGCAGGGCGACCTGCGGGCTTCGGCGCCGCGCGCTTGGGTTCCGGTGCGCTGCGCTGCCGGGGCGGCGCCGAGGGCGCGGATCGCGGCGGCTCGCGATCGCCGGAGACCGACTTCTCCTGCACGCCGATCGACCCACCCATGCTTCCCTGCGCCTGAGCCGGCTGCGCCAACACCAACAGGAGACAGGTCATCATGAAACCCTTAGCGCAGAGACCGAACGTCATCGCGATGTCATCTCCCCATTCACGCCGAAACCCAGATCACGGTCGGGCGGCTGCAAACCATTTGTGCCGGCAGTTCGGACGCGGTTCAACGTGCCGCCAATCTGCCTTCGCCATCGGCGCATGATGCCGCAATGATGCGGCAGGTCTTCCCGCGTTTGCCGCAATCGCTGAGCGCGGCATCTTTCGCGCGCTGCATGTCGTCTCGCGTCGAAAGCGCCCAGCTCGCATCGGACGACGCAAACGCTCCGCAGGATGTGCCGAAGAAGCTGACCTCGACCGTGCAGGTGTCCATGCCGCAGGTCTTTCGGGCATCCTCGACCGCGGCCTTGCGCGTCTGATGATCCCACGACATGCCCCACCGACCATCGGCCTTGCTGTAGACGATCGCGCCCCACGGCTTCAGCCCGCCAAGCTCGCGCAGGCGGCTCAACAGCCCCTGCGTCGGAACGCCGGTCTGCGCCAGTTTCACCCGGTCTTCGAACTGACGGATCGCCGCGCGCATCCGCTCGCCCGACGCGCCGGCTTCGGTATCGAAGTTCAGTTCGTAGAGACGATCGTTGATCTCATTGAGCAGACCGGAATCCTGCAGCGGCCGTTTCTCGTCCTTCGCGATCGGCACCGCCGCGGCCACCTTCACCTCCTGCAGATTGATCCTGGCGATCTCTGCAAAGGAGCCGTTCGGATAGCGCCGCAGATAAGCCTCGTAGAGTTGCGGATTGCGGCTGCCCTGAATCGAATTCCAGAATGCCAGCTCGAGTCCATTCTGATCGGCCGAGGCTGCCGAACCGGGTTCGGCCGGCTTGAAATAGAACTGTCCCGTCAACGACGAATGTTCCCACGGAAGCTGCTTGCCGCCCGTGGTCTTCAGCACCTCGTTGCGGACCGAAATCATCACCTCGCTGAGGGGCAGGCCGGGCCGCTCCATAATCGTCAGGAGCGCGGACGTGAACGGACTGTTGCGGCCCTCACCGTCGAGCGCGACATTGCCCGGCTGGGTCGCGAAGGCGATCAGCGTGCCAACGCCCGACGCGACCTGAGCGAGACCGCGACCAACGGAGGCAGAGCGCGTCCCGCGCGTCAGCTTCGTACCCATCGGATTGTCACGGCAGGCGTCGAGGAAAATGATGCTGGTCTTGGCCTGCCCTTCCATGAAGCTCAGCAGGAGATTGAGATCGATCGATCCGAATTCGAGATCGGCCCGCGTCTCGATCTGCGCGTCGACGGGCAGCAGATAGTTCTTGCCGTCGACCTGCAGCCCGTGGCCGGCGTAAAATACCAGCGCCACATCGGCGCCAACGACCTTCTGGCTGAACGTCCTGATGACGTCGCGCATGCCGGCATGGCTGACGTCGATGCCACGCAGCACATCGAAGCCGAGCCGCTCCAGGGCAGCCCCCACATCGCTGGCATCGTTGACCGGATTCGTCAGACGCGCGGTGTGTTTGTAATTGCCGTTGCCGATCACCAGCGCCACGCGCTTCTGGGCGGCTGCGGATCCGGCGGTGAGAAATGCCCCGCACAGGACGAGTGCGGATAGCAGAGCGGCCAGTCGAATCAATGGCTTACCCCAAATCGCTCGTGGCAATCGGAGGTATTATAGCCGCTCCTGCAAGGGCGCGCGAGGCGTGACCCCCGGACCGATGGTCACGCCGCCGCTTTTTCGATTTCCTCGGCGATGGCGTCGCCCATCTCGGCGGTGCCGACAGTCTTCTCGCCTTTTGCAGCGATATCGGCCGTGCGAAGCCCGCGCGCCAGAACGGCCGAGATCGCCGCGTCGACCATGTCCGCTTCCTTGCCCATGCCGAACGAATAGCGCAGCGCCATGCCGAACGAGGCGATCATCGCGATCGGGTTGGCGATGCCCTTGCCGGCAATATCCGGCGCGGAACCATGGACCGGCTCGTACAGCGCCTTGCGCTTGCCGGTCTTCGGGTTGACCTCGCCGAGCGAGGCGGAGGCCAGCATGCCGAGCGAGCCGGTCAGCATCGCGGCGATGTCGGACAGCATGTCGCCGAACAGATTGTCGGTGACCACCACGTCGAACTGCTTCGGATTCTTCACGAGCTGCATGCCGCCGGAATCGGCGAGCTGGCTCTCGAACTGCACATCCTTGAATTCGCGCGCATGCAGGTCCGTCATCACCTCGTTCCACAGCACGCCCGTCTTCATGACGTTGCGCTTCTCCATCGAGGTGACCTTGTTGCGGCGCTGGCGCGCCAGCTCGAACGCCACGCGTCCGATCCGCTCGATTTCGTAGGTGTCGTAGACCTGGGTATCGACCGCGCGCTTCTGGCCGTTGCCGAGATCGGTGATGGTCTTCGGCTCGCCGAAATAGACGCCGCCGGTCAGCTCGCGCAGGATCATGATGTCGAGGCCCTCGACCAGCTCGCGCTTGAGCGAGGAGGCGTCGGCCAGCGCC
>CAZXJZ010000200.1:0-8839 GCA_964641065.1 uncultured Hyphomicrobiales bacterium
GCACCATGACGCTGTCGGCTGTGCCTTTTCCGTCAACCACGGTCAGCCGGACGAAGCCCGGGCCCTTCGGATCGAAGAAAATGGTGCGCCCTGAGCCGCGCTCCTGCGGCACGCCGTTAACCAGCACCGTCAGCGGCGCAACACCGCCGGCAATCTTCAGCGCGACCGGCTCAGGCTTGCCGTCGACCGACGCCAGTTCGAGTCGCGCGCCATGCGGCGGGAACATGATGCGGACGCGCTCGCCCTGACGGGCGGCGGGGCCGTCGGAATCGAAACGCTGGAGCGGGAGCGGCAGCTTGCCATTGACGGCCAGGATCGCCCCCTTCGGCGCCGGCGGAAGTGGCGCCGGAAGTTCGCCGGAGCGGGCAAAGGCATCGAACAGGATCGGCGCCGCCGCCGTGCGCCCGAGGATGCCCGGCACCGGCGCGCCGTCCGGCCGCCCGACCCAGACGCCGATGGTGCGCCGGCCATCGAATCCGACCGCCCAGGCGTCACGATAGCCATACGAGGTGCCGGTCTTGAAGGCGATGCGGTTGCGAGCGGCGTTCTCCGGCGGCGGGGTGCCGATCAGCACATTGCCGACATACCAGGCCGCCACCGGGTCGAGCAGCCGACGCGGCGGGCGCGCCAGTGCGGTCTCACTGCGCCGCTCGACCAACGGAATGGTCATGCCCTGCCGCGCCAGCCCGGCATACAGCATGGTGAGGTCGGTGAGGGTCACGCCGACGCCGCCCAGCCCCATGGCAAGGCCGGGCACTTCGCCCTTGGGGAACACCATGTCGCCACCGGCTTGCGACAGCCGCGCGGTCAGGCGCGCGGCGCCGACACGATCGAGTAGCGCCACCGCCGGCACGTTCAGCGACAATTGCAGCGCCTTGCGCACCGGCACCGTGCCCTGGAAGGTCAGATCGAAATTCTCGGGCGCGTAGGTGCCGTAACGGGCCGGACGGTCTTCGATCAGGGTTTCCGGATGCGCGAGTCCGTCCTCGAAAGCGAGACCATAGATGAAGGGCTTGAGCGCCGAACCCGGCGAGCGCAAGGCACGCGTCAGGTCGACCTGCCCGGCCCGCTCCTTGTCGAAGAAATCCGGTGACGCGACGCGGGCGAGGATTTCACCGCTGGCGTGATCGACCGCGACGATCGCGACTGAAATTTCGGTCCCCAGCGCATCTGCGCGCTCGCGCGCCAGCATCTCAAGCGCCTGCTGCAACCGCCCGTCGAGCGTGAGTTCGATCCGCCGGCTGTCCGGCGTTGCGATGAATGCCTGATCGGCGGCATGGGGTGCGAGCGCGGGCATGGCCAGGCGCTGCAACGCCATCGGTCCGGTTTTGGCGGCCGCAACCTCGTCGGCAGGAATGCCGTTCGCATCTGCGACCCGATCGAGGACACGCGCGCGGGCCCGTCTGGCGCGCTCTGGCGAGCGGTCGGGACGCCGCGCTTCCGGCGATTGCGGCAGCGCCACGAGAAGTGCGGCTTCGGCGCGCGACAGCCGTTTTGGCTCCTTGCCGAAATAGGCAAGCGACGCTGCACGCACGCCCTCCAGATTGCCGCCATAGGGTGCAAGCGACAAATAGAGCGACAGGATCTCGTCCTTGCTCAGCGCACCTTCGAGCTGAATCGCGCGCACCATCTGCCGCAGCTTGGCGCCGAGCGTGCGTTCACTGCGCGGTTCGAGCAGGCGCGCGACCTGCATCGTGATGGTGGATGCGCCCGACACGATCTCGCGATGGATCGCCCATTGCCAGGCTGCCCGCACAAGCGCCCACGGATCAACACCGTAATGCTTGTAGAAGCGCCGATCCTCGTAGGCGATCAGCATCGCCAGATAACGCGGATCGACATCCTCGACATCCGCTTTCAGCCGCCAACGGCCCTGTTCGGTCGCATAGGGCCGCAGCAACCGCCCGTCGCGGTCGACCACTTCGACCGAATAGGACAAGGCGGCCGGCTTCGGCAAAGGCGGCAACGCCCGAACCCACAATCCTGCCGCAAGGGCGCCGCCTGCGAGCAGCGCCGTGCCAGACAGGGCTATGGCGAGCGCCCGCCTCATTTGCCGGTCGTCACCTGGACCTTGCCGGTCATGGTGCGGCCGAAACGGTCGGGCCGGTACATGTCCTCGACGAAAGCCTGCGGGTGGACATAGCTGCCGGGCGCCACCGCCCGCACCACATAGGCCACCGTGAAGATCGCCGGGTCCTGGGCGTTGCGATTGAACGCCGCAGTGAAACGATCGTCTCGGAACTCGGCATGCTCCGGCGCCTTGGCGAGTTGGATCCAGCCGAGCGTGCCGGTATCGCCCGACGAGACCAGACGCGGATTGTCGATCTCGAATCCGGCCGGCAGATAATCGGCGACGATGATCCGTCCGAATTGCGGCTGCGCTTCGGTGATCTTCAGCACCACCGCATAGCGGTCATTCTGCTTCGCCGTCGCGATATCGACCGCCTCGCCATCGAGCGTGAAATAGTTGCGCTCGATCTTGAAGCCGCTCTCCGCGGCAGGTTCCGGTACAATCGGCGCGCCGGTCACCGACACCACCGCCTGCACGGTCTCCTCGCCGTTATTGGCGACGGTGAGCGGCGCGGTCTGCAAGGCAGCGGCGTTGATGCTGCGATACAGCGCGCCCTGCCGCTTGGCTCCGTTCACGGACAGCGCCACGCCCGTTGCGTCCTTCGCGATCGCCCGTGCCGCCAGCACCAGCCACGCATTTTCCTGTGTCGAGGTTACGACTGACAACTGACGCGCCGCCTCGATCCGGGAGATGCCGGCCGCGACCGTTGGCCGTGGCGCATTGCTCTCGGAGGCAAGCGTCACCAGCGCCGCCGAATCCCGCAGCGCCGAGCCGTAATCCTCGCGGCCGAATTCCAGCTTCGGCTGCGGCGAGAGCTGATCCAGCGCCGCCTGGAACACGCGATCGGCACGTAGCTTGTCGCCGAGCAGGCCGAGCGCGGCGGCGAGCTGCGCCTTTGCGATCGGGGTGGCGAGCGCCGCAAGCTTGGTATCGGCGAGATAGCGCAAATCGCCGACCGGCGCCGAGCCGTTGCGCGCCAGAACATAGAGCGCATAGGCGAGCTGACGGCCGCCATCCTTGGAGGGTTCGGGCGCCACCGAAATGTTGTTGCGCAGCCGGTCGATTGCGAGCCGGAAGCCGGCATCCGGAACGGCGAAGCCACGTTCGCGCGCCCGGGTCAGGAAGTCGGTGACATAGGCGTCGAGCCAGGGATCGTCACCGCCGGTCGACCACAGGCCGAACGAACCGTTGCTCCCCTGCCGCGCCAGAAGCCTGTCGATCGAGTCGCGGATGCGCTGGTCGGCATCGGTGTCGAGCGCGAGCTGGGCCGACGCCGCAAGGTCGTTCACGTATAGAAGCGGCATGGCGCGGCTCGCGATCTGTTCGGAGCAGCCGAACGGATAGCGATCGAGCGACTTCAGGATCGCCGCCGCATCCAGCGCGGTCGACGGCCCGACCGACAGCGCGACGCTGCCGGTGCCCGGGACGAGATCGGCGAACAGATCGTTCGACAGCGTGATGCTTTCGCCCTTGGCGATCTGGCGCACCGTCCGTCGGGTGAGCAACTGGTTGGCCGGCCGCACGGTCAGCGCATACTCGCGTTCGAGTGCGAAGCCGCCGGGTCCGCTCACATTGACGGTGATGTTGGCGGCGCCGGCGGTCGAGACCTCGAGTGGAAACGACACGGCCTGACGCTGCTTTTGGCGCAGCGTGATCTTGTCCTCGATCCTGGCCGCGGCGCCGGAGCCGCCCTGCGCCGCGATCGTTACTGCGTAGTCACCCGCCTGCCCTTCGACATTGTCGAGGTCGAGATGGAGCGTCGACCTGTCGCCGGTATTGAGAAAGCGCGGCAATGTCGCCGTCACCACCACCGGATCGCGGATGATTACGTCGCCCACGGCCTTGCCGACGCGGCCGCGGCTCCAGGCCATACCCATGACTCGTGCGGTGCCGGCAAAGGCCGGAATCTCGAACGCGACTTCGGCGGTGCCGTCGGGCTTCACCTGCACGATACCGGAATAGAGTGCGAGCGGCTTCTGCGCCGGGGGCGAGCCTTCCATCGCGCCGCCGCCATCGTCGCCACCGGTGCGGATCGCGCCGCGGGTGCCCTGCATGCCGTCGATAAGCTGTCCGTAAAGGTCGCGCACCTCCGCGCTGAGGCGGCGCTGGCCGAGGAAATACTCATCCGGAGCCGGCGGCTTGTAATTGGTGAGATTGAGGATGCCGACATCGACCGCGGCAACGACAATGCGCGCGTCTTCGCCGGGCGTGAGCCCGGTCAGTTTCACCGGCACCCGCAGCGTGGTGTTGGGCCGGATCACCTGCGGCAGCGTCATGTCCATGCCGAGAGTGCGGGTCGCCTTGTCGACGAAGAACCATTGCACGCCGATGGCGCGACCCGGCATTCGCTTCGCCGCCGCATCCAGCGGGCGGCGCAGCGTCGCGACCACATAGGCGCCGTTGCCCCAGTCCTTGCCGACCGGTACCGAAAGCTGGTTGATGCCGGTCTTCACATCGGCGGTAACTGTCGAAAGCATGCGGTCGCCGACGACGTTGAGGGTCACGCGACCGTTGCTGCGGGCGGTGACGGCAACATTCATGGTGTCGCCGGCCCGGTATTCCGGCTTGTCGAGCGCGATTTCGAGCAGGTCGGGCGTATCGGAGCCAGCCTCGGCGTAGAAGCCGGCATCGAACGACACCTGGGTCAGCGCGCCGTTGTCATCGGAGACGTCGAGGCGATAGCGACCCCAGGTCACCGGCAGCGAAATGCGCGCCGGCTGGCCGTCCGTGGCATCGATGCTGCCATCGGCGATCCGCCGCGAGGACTTCACCGGCTCGTAGTTCCAGTAGCCGTTCTGCCGGTACCATTGGTAGCGGCTCTCGATGCGCAGCAATTCGTAGCGCAGCCCGGATTTGACGATCCGCTTGCCGTCCGGATCGACCATGATCACGTCGAAGCTGGCGTTGTCGCTCTCGCCGAGCGAACGGCCGTTGAACAGCGGCCGCACGCCGATCATGTCGCCCGCCGGCGTGACCGGCAGCGTCAGCTTGCGTTCCACCGCGCGTCCGCCGGACTCGGCCAGCCGGATCGTAATGCGCGCTTCGAGCAGACGCTCGGTGGTCGGTAGCTTGTCGAGCGAAACCTCGAAGGTGGCCTTGCCGTTTTCATCGGTGGCGGACAGGTCGTTCAGCGGCTGCCGTTCGGCATCCACCCGTTCGCCGGTGCCGAACTGATAGCCGGGAAATCCCGGCCGTTCCTTTGCGGCGCTGACCAGCAACTCGCCTTCGATATCGAGATTGGCCGCGGGCGCGCCGTAGAGGAAGCGTCCGGTCAGCGTGATCTCGGCCGGCGCATCCGGCGCGATCTTGCCGGTCGGCGACGCCAGTTCGAATTCGAGGCGATCCGGCACATAGTCTTCCACCATGAAGGTGGCCTCGCCGATTGCGGGGCGCTTCGGATCGGTGAAGGCTTTCACACGCCAGGTGCCGGTCGAGGCGGTCTGGGCGATCGGCATCGACAGCGAACGGCCGCCCTGCCCTTCGTCCTTCAGCACCATGCGCCGGTATTCGACGCCATCCGGCCGCTCGACCACGAGCGTGAGCGGCACACCGCCTGGCGCTGCGATCGACGCTGCATCGCGCAGCAATGCCGTGATGTGCACAGTCTCGCCGGTGCGATAGACGCCGCGCTCGGTCACGACAAACGCATCGAGGCCATCCGGCGCCTTGCGCCCGGCCACCCCGCGATCCGACAGATCGAAGGCCGGCGTTTTCAGACTGAGGAAGGCGTAGTCCGCGGAGGCACTGGCGACGATCAGCGCCGGCGACAGACCGCCCTCGCCGCGGGTCAGATTGGATTCGAATTGCACCTGGCCATTGGCGTCGGTGCGCCGGATCGCCAGCACCTCGTTGCTGCGCGACAACAGCCGCACTTCCATGCCGCTGACCGGCGCGGTCGTGGCCAGCGAATTGACCGTGGCATGGATGCCGTCATTGCCGGAGAACGCCGCCAGGCCGAGATCGGATACGATGAACCATTGCGTGGCCAGCGTGGAAAAATCGTCGCCCGGATCGGCATCCTTGGGCACAGCGACCATCGCATAGACGCCGGGCTTCAGTTCGCCCAGCGCCTGGTCGATCGGAAATGCGGTCGTGACTTCGTTATTGAGCGAATATTCGAGAGCAAGCTCGCCGGTCCAGACCTGCTGGCCGCGCTCGTCGCGAAGCTGTTCGGCATCATAGCGGGAGAGTGCGCGCTGGAAATCGCTGCCGAGCACGGTGTCGATCAGATTGCGGTCGCCGACGCGATAGATGTCGACCTTGGCCACCTTGCTGTTCACCGCGACCAGCGGAATGCCCTGCTGACCGGTGCGCGGCAGCACATAGGACTTTCCCGTAAAGCGGATCTGCGGCCTGCGATCGCGGACATAGATGGTGAAGTCGGCGGCACGCGCCAGCGGCTCGGCGGTCGACGGCAAGCCGGCGCGCAGCGTGATGGTGTAACGCTCGCCGTGCTTCAGGCCCTCGATACAAAGCTGCTTCTCGTCGGCGGTGACGGCCGGCCGGTCGATGCCCGGCACCGAGATGAACGGCAGGAAGTCGGTGCGCTTGCCCGGCAGGGTCTCGGAAAACTGAAAACAGGCGCGCGGCGAGGACGCATCGGCATCGACGGTGTAGTCGAGCAGCCGGAAGCCGTGTTCTTCTCGCAGCCGTTCGAACTGCGCGCGGATGTCGGCCACCTCGCGCAGCTCGAGCGAGTAGCGCAGCGCGTCGAGCGCCGGCCGCCATACGCGGCGCTCGGCAAAGGAATTGCCGATGATCCGCAGCGCCTCGGCCTGCTCCGCCGGGTCGTCGGACCGCTCATAGGCGATGTAGCCCGCAGTCGCCGAGCGCTCCAGCAGCAGGGTGCGCTCCTTCGCATTGGCCGGACGAATCTGCGCCACGCTGCGCGCCAGGCGCAGCCAGCTGGTGGCATCATCCGGCTCCACCGAAACGATCTGCCCAAGCAATTGCAGGCCGGCGCGGAAATCGTTCTTCTTGAAGGCCTCGTCCATCTCGCGACGGAGCTGGCCCGCCGGCTTGGTGACCTGCCCGGAATCGGTCTTGATCTGCGCTTCCAGCCGCACCGCGGCGTCATCGAGATCGCTGCGCGAGAATGGCTTCTCCGCATCTGACGTCTGGGCTGCGGCGGGCGGAATGGCGGACACGGAGAAGGCGCAGGCGAGCAGCGCGGCAAGCAGGCCAGCGCGGATGGACGCAAACATGGGCGGGATCCTCCTCCCCGGCGGCGAACGATTCCGGCGGGACTGCTTCAGGTCATCGACAAAAGGTGTCGAGTTCGTGACCTTTTATACCGCGTCAATATCGCCGCCGATCACAAGCGCGAAATCAGCGTCCATTGTCCGTAGAACCCGGTTGGCTTCGCGCAGCTTACTTCCACTGCGGACGGCGCGCCGGCGCCGACTTCTGCTCGGTCGGCGCCGCCGGCGAGAGATTGAGCGTCAGCCAGACGTTCCAGCCTTCGGGGCGATAATGGCTCTCGAACTCGTAATAGCCCTTCACCGCCAACAGCCCCGCGACACCAGGCGCCGCCTCGAACAGGTAACCCAACTGCGGCCCAATGCCGAATACGCGCGACTTCGGGTCTTGCACAAATGCAGGCGCGCCCTTGTCGTCGGTGAACTGGTTGTAGGCATAACCCACCGCGCCAACATAGAACTGCTTGTTCAGGAACTGCGCCGCAGCGACATCGAGATGATAATCGACGCCGTTCTGGTAGCCGGTGTCGTGATTGACGTTGTTGTAGGTCACCCCGAAGGTCGCCGAGAATTCGTGGCCCTTGGTGGGATCGAGATAGGTATAGCCCAAGCCGCTGTCCCAGCCATTGAAGCCGAGCCCGGTATTGGCGAGCCGTGTCCGTTCGTAGCTGCCGACCCGGACATTGGTCGTGGTGTAGACCATCAGGTTATGCACGCCGGCATTCCAGCGCAGGCTGGCCTGCGGAAACACGTCCGTGAAAGCCGTGACCGAATCCGAGATCGATCCTTGCCGCGTGACGGTCAGCGGACCGACGGACGCGGTGAGCGGGCCGTCGAGCGTCGCGGCATTGCGGCCATAGGCGGCCAGCATGCTGAGCGCGAACTGGCCACCCAGGATCTTCTGCTCGAAGACATATTGCGGCGAGGCAAAGACAATATCGGCGCGACCGGTGAGATTGAGATCGAGACTGAGATTGACCGGCACGTTGCGCGGATTTAGCCGGCCGATTTCCACCTGCTTGGCCGCCGCGAGCGCGCCGTTGGCCTCCACCGAGGTGTGGTAGTAGATGGTCGCGAGGCTCCAGCCCGGCACCAGCGGTGATGCGGCGAAGCTGCCGAACAATCCCGGGACATAGAAGCTGACGCCGCCCTGATCGGCGAGCGCCTGGCATGGCGCCAGGGCTCCCGCCACGACAGCCGCCACCATGTAACCGCGTAAACCCGCACGTAACTTTATCCCGGTCACGGACGCCCCCCGACTCGCACGACCTCAACTCATGAACTATTGCAACTTCCGTTGCGCTGGAAAATGCCCATCCGCTTCGGACCGGCCGTCACGCCACTCGTATCCACATCGCTGCATCCAAGGATCGTGCCGGGGCCAGGCCAGGGCGATCCCCCGCCTACTTCATCTCGAACGGAAAGATCACTTTCCAGTCGTTCTTCATCGAGATCACCGGCCAGCCCCATTTCGGCGCTTCATCCAGCCCTTTGTCGAGCCTGCCGATTTGCGACTTGCGGTCATAGGCATATTCCCGCACCGCATCGTCGTGGTGCACATAGACACCAA
>CAZXJZ010000201.1:0-8798 GCA_964641065.1 uncultured Hyphomicrobiales bacterium
CTTGGCCATGTTGGCCGGCGTCATGCGGAACGGATAGGCCTGCACCTGGAACGACTTCTGGCCGCCGAAGAACGACTCACGTCCCAGTGCGAAAATTTCCAGGATCTGCTCGTCGCTCATCGCGTAGCAACCGCGCGAGGAGCAATCGCCGTGCACCATGAGATGCGCGCCGGTGCGATCATGGGCACGGTCAAAGGCGTTCGGGTAGCCGAGGTTGAAGGCCAGATAGAACTGCGAGTTCGGATTCATCTGCGCCGGGGTGATGTCGTAGAAGCCTTCCGGCGCCTGCCGATCGCCCTCTTTGACCTTTGGCCCGAGGTCGCCCGACCATTTGCAGATCGGATAGGTCTTCAGCAGCGCATAGCGGCCGGAGCGATCCTTCTTCCAGACTTCGAGTTCGGACTCGGTCTTGAACACGCGCACCAGGATCGGCGAGCTGACTTCCATATTCTTGTCGGAGATTTCCGCGAGCAGCTTCGGCGGAATGGGAGCGTTTGCCTTGCCGGCGGCGTACGGCAAGTTGCCGTCGGACTTGCAGCCCTGCAACGCCACAGCGCCCAGAAGGGCCGCCGAGATCATCAGCGTCCGCAACAAAACAGGGCGCATTCTCAAACCCTTAGCCCCCACCATCACGTCCCCAAGCGCCGGGAAGGATTGCTATCCCCCCGTCACAGCCTGTGCAAGGGCCAGCGGCCCCCGTCCGGTTGAGCATATCACGATGAACGACCGGTAAAATCACTGGAAATACAGACTTTCAACGCGGCGGGATTATGGCGACATCGCGGCAACGCCGATTAGCGTTAACGTTAACCCCTCAAATCACAAGGAAAAAACGCTCGATGGTAACCCGTGCGGGCTCCCGAATTAGAATTTCCCGCGGCCGATCGCCAGGAACTTGTCGCGCCGCATCGTGCGGATGGCGAGGCCGTCCAGGTCTCGCATGGCGGCGAAGGCTGCAGCGATCGCGTCCGCCGCTGCGTTCATTGCGGCCTGCGGGTCGCGGTGCGCGCCGCCTGCCGGCTCGGTGATGATTTCATCCACCACGCCGAACCGAATCAGGTCCTGGGCGGTGATCTTCATGTTGGTGGCGGCTTCCTGCGCCTTGGTGGTGTCGTGCCACAGGATCGATGCCGCCCCTTCCGGCGAGATCACGCTGTAGATCGCGTGTTCCAGCATCAGGACGCGATTCGCGGTCGCGATCGCAATTGCGCCTCCCGACCCGCCCTCACCAAGAACCACGGCAACATTCGGTACGGTGAGATTGAGGCAGGCTTCGGTGGAGCGGGCGATGGCCTCGGCCTGGCCGCGTTCTTCCGCCCCGATGCCGGGATAGGCGCCGGCGGTGTCGATTAGCGCCAGCACCGGAATATTGAAGCGATCCGCCATGTCCATCAGGCGCACGGCTTTGCGATAGCCCTCCGGCCGAGCCATGCCGAAATTGTGTTTCAGCCGCGCCTCGGTGGTCGATCCCTTCTCGTGGCCGAGGATGCAGATGCTCTCGCCGCGGAACCGGCCAAACCCGCCGATGATCGCGTCATCGTCGCCGAACTTGCGGTCTCCCGCCAGCGGCACGAAGTCCTCGATCATGGCGTTGATGAAGTCGAGGCAATGCGGCCGCTGCGGATGGCGCGCCACCTGCGTCTTCTGCCAGGGGGTCAGATCCTCGTAGAGTTCCTTGAGCGTGGCAGCGGCCTTCGACTCCAGCCGGGCGATTTCCTCATCGACCTGCACCTCGCCGGAGCCGTCAGCCAGCACGGCACGCAATTCCTCGATCTTGGCTTCGAGTTCGGCGACCGGTTTTTCAAAATCGAGATAAGATCGCATCGCTATGGGGGAGCTTGCGGGCGGGGCGCCCGGGGCCGGGCGCACATGACCCTTTGCTGCGCGCAAGTCAAGCAAGCGGCGCTGCGGGAGGCGTTAACGACCGCGCTCCGGGGGCGTGGCATCGTTCAGGGGGTGCAGATCGCGGACCAGGCTCTTCAGCCGTTCCTCCAGGATATGCGTGTAGATCTGCGTGGTCGAAATGTCCGAATGGCCGAGCAGCGTCTGCACCACCCGCAAATCGGCGCCATTCTGCAGCAGGTGGCTGGCAAAGGCGTGGCGCAGGACGTGAGGACTGACGGCCTGCGACCGCAATCCAGCCTGTGCGGCCAGTTCCTTCAGGTCGCGCGCGAAATGCTGTCGCGTGAGGTGCCCGTCCTGCCCGAAGGATGGGAACAACCAGGGAGAATCGCGGTGCTTGGTGTCGCCCAACAGGGCTCGGTAGGTTGATACCGCGTTCCGTGCGGCGTCGTTGAGCGGCACCATGCGTTCCTTGCCGCCTTTGCCGCGGACCAGCAGCATCCGCTGGTCGCGGCGTGCGGCCGCGGCGGGCAGGCCAACCAGTTCCGACACCCGCAACCCGGTCGCGTAAAGCAGTTCGAGCAGGCAATGCAGGCGGACCGCGCGTTGCCGTTCGGCCGCGGAGAGTTCCGCCTTGTCGGCATAGGCCCGCGCCGCCGCGATCAGGCGATCGGTCTCGGCAATCGTCAGCGTTTTCGGCAGCGAGCGTCCCCGCTTGGGCCCTTCCAGGATCGCGGCCGGATCGTCGGCCCGGTACCGCTCGGCATACAAAAAGCGGAAAAGTTGCCGTACCGCCGAAAGCTTTCGCGCAACGGACGTCGGTGCCAATCCGCGGCGCGCGAGTTCGCCGAGATAGCCGCGGATATCGTCGCTGGTTGCGGCAGCGACGCTGCTTCCCGATGACGCTGCATAGTCCGAAAAGTCGTCGAGGTCTGACCGGTAGGCCGAGAGCGTGTTGGGGCGGGCGCCGCGTTCGGCCGCCAGCATGTCGAGGAACATCCCGATCTGCCTGGTATCCGATCGGGCCGCCTTGTTCGGCATGACGGGGCCCGTCACGCTAGCGCTGCTTGCTGAACCGGTCCTGCGGGATCGTCACGCTGATCTCGCGGGGTTGCGGCTGCACCAGCACCGCGAGGGCGAGCATGCCCGCATAGATCGCTCCAACGACGATCGCAACGGCGGCAAGGAAGCGGAACAGGCTCGGCATGGATCGACAATCGCGGCTCGAGTGACGGCGCCTCGATGAATGAGAGACGTGAGTACCAACATGTTCGCGCGGTCCTGACAAGGTTACGGCCAGGATTTGACCGGACACAAGGCCGGCCGGGACCGCCACTGCCTTGCAATCTTCCGGTCATGGTATAGTGGCGGGCGAAGGAACCTCCGTAAGGTCGCATGACGCAAACTTTAGCCGATATTGCCGCCCGCCCGATCGAGGCGGGAATCGTGGACGCGCTCGGCAGCCGTTCGCTGGTGCTGGTCGGCATGATGGGTGCGGGCAAGTCGTCCGTCGGGCGCAAGCTCGCGGCGCGGCTTGTCCTGCCCTTTGCCGATGCAGACACCGAGATTGAAGCTGCGGCCGGCATGACCATCCCGGAAATTTTCGAGATCCGCGGCGAACCCGAGTTCCGGTCCGGCGAGGCGCGGGTGATCGCACGCCTGCTCGACGGCGGGCCGCAGGTGCTTGCGACCGGCGGCGGCGCCTACATGAATGCCGAAACCCGGAAGCTGATTAAAGACAAGGGCGTTTCGATCTGGCTTCGGGCTGGGTTCGATGTGCTGATGAGGCGGATCAGGCGCCGTACCGACCGGCCGCTCCTGCACACTGCCGATCCTGACGCCACGCTGAAGCGGCTGATCGATGAGCGCTATCCGGTTTATGCGCTCGCCGAATTGGCAATCGAGTCGCGCGACGTCTCGCATGAAGTGATCGTCGAGGAAGTGATCGCGGCGCTGGCCGATTATTTTTCCATTTCGCGGAGCAGCCAGCCATGACCGTCCCCATTCGCTCCAGCGCTCCGATCGTGGTCGATGTCGCGCTGGCCGGGCGCGCCTATGACATCGCCATCGGGCGCGGTCTTCTGGCCGGTCTCGGCGGACGTGTGGCCGCGTTGCGCCCGGGTGCGCGCGTCGCCATCGTGACCGACGAGGTTGTCGCAAAGCAGCACCTTGCCGCGGCAGAGGCCTCGTTTGCGCAGGCCGGCATCGAGACCAGCCGCGTTGTCGTTCCCGCCGGCGAAGCAACCAAAAGCTACGCGATGTTCGAGCGTGTCTGCGAGGACGTGATTGCGGCGCGCATCGAGCGTGGCGATCTGGTGGTGGCGCTTGGCGGCGGTGTTATCGGTGATCTCGCCGGCTTCGCCGCCTCGGCCGTGCGGCGCGGCATCGATTATGTGCAGGTGCCGACAACGCTGCTGGCGCAGGTGGATTCGTCAGTCGGCGGCAAGACCGCCGTCAACTCACGCCATGGCAAGAATCTCGTTGGCGCCTTCCATCAGCCGATCCTGGTGGTCGCGGATACGGCGCTGCTCGACACCCTGCAGCCTCGCATCCTGCGCGCGGGCTATGCCGAGGTCGCCAAATATGGATTGATCGCGGATGCCGATTTCTTTGCGTGGCTGGAGGCCAACTGGCGCGATGTCTTTGCCGGCACGGCCGCGCGCGAGCATGCGATCGCGGTGAGTTGCCGCATGAAGGCGCAGATCGTTGCGCGCGACGAGCGCGAGACCGGCGACCGCGCGCTGCTCAATCTCGGTCACACCTTCGGCCATGCGCTTGAGGCGGCGGCCGGGTTCTCCGACAAGCTCTATCACGGCGAGGCGATTTCCATCGGGATGGCGCTGGCTTTCGCGTTTTCGGCGCGCCGGGGCCTGTGCGCGCCTGCGGTTGCAGAGCGGGTCGCGCGACATTTGGCGTCGGTCGGGCTGCCGACACGGATTGCCGAGATGCCCGGCGAGCGGCCTGACGCCGACCGGCTGCTCGAACTGATCGGGCAGGACAAGAAGGTCAAGCGGGGCCGGCTGACCTTCATCCTGGCGCGCGGGATCGGCGAAAGCTTCATCGCGCCCGATATCGATGTGGCCGATGTTCGGGACTTCCTCACCAGCCAGCTCGACTGACCGATGGATATTCCGGACTGGCTGTCACTGCTCATCATCCTGTTCTGCCTCGCGCTGTCGTTCTTCTTTTCGGGCAGCGAGACGGCGCTGACCGCGTTCTCTCGCGCGCGCATGCTGCGCATGGAGAAGGGCGGCAGCCGTAATGCCGGCATCGTCAACAGGCTGACGGATGCGCGCGAGCGGCTGATCGGAGGCATTCTCCTCGGCAACAACGTCGTCAACATCGCGGCGTCCTCGCTCGCCACCGGCGTGATGCTCGCGTGGTTCGGCGATGTCGGGGTGGTCTATGCAACGGTGGTTATGACGGCGGTGGTGGTTGTCTTCACTGAGGTGCTGCCGAAAACGATCGCCATCAACGCGCCCGAGCGCATTGCCCTGCTGGTCGCCCGGCCGATTCGTTGGGTCGTGAGAGTGTTCGGTCCGATCCTGATCTGGATCGAGAGGCTGGTCCGCCTGCTGCTGTCGGCATTCGGCATGCGCGTCGGCGAGAGCCAGCCGATTCTCTCGGCGCGTGAGGAGCTTCGCGGCGCCGTCGACCTTCTGCATCGCGATGGCGCGGTGGAGAAGCACGACCGTGACATGATGGGCGGCGTTCTGGATCTGCGTGAATTGCAGGTGTCGGACGTGATGATCCATCGCACCGAGATGATTACGGTTTGCGCCGACGAGAGTCCCGAAAGCGTTCTGAAAGCGGTGCTCGATGCACCGGTGACCCGCATTCCGCTCTGGAGCCGCACCCCGGACAATTTCGTCGGAACCTTGCATGTCCGCGACCTGCTGGTCGCGATTCAGCAGGCTGGCGGCAATCTGGCGAAGATCGATGTGGTTTCGCTCGCGCGGCCGCCGTGGTTCGTCCCGAATGTGCGGTCACTGACGGAACAGCTCAAGGCTTTTCGCCGCAGGAAGACCCCACTGGCCCTCGTGGTGGATGAGTATGGGGAGGTGATGGGCCTCGTCACGCTGGAGGACATCATCGAGGAGATCGTCGGCGACATCACCGACGAGCGCGATGTTGATTTGCCCGGTGTGTGGCCGCAGCCGGATGGCTCCGTGCATGTCGAAGGCAGCGTTCCGATCCGCGATCTCAACCGCGCGATGGAATGGAACCTGCCGGATGAGCAGGCGACCACGATCGCGGGGCTTGTCATTCATGAGGCGCGGTCCATTCCCGACGTCGGACAGACCTTCACCTTTTACGGCTTCCGTTTTGGCGTGCTGCTGAAGGATCGAAACCGGCTGACATCGCTTCGCATAACGCCGCTGTCGCGCGCGCCAGGCTGGCAGGCGCGAGCCCGCAGCGATGTGTGAGGCGTCCGGCATGGCGTCATCATACTAATTGATATTCAATCATTGATTGTGCGCCATTAATAAGTTCTATATTGCCGACATTGTTGGATTATGCCTCATAAGTGTTGATTTCCAGTTGATTCAAAGGCCTGCCGCAGGTACCTGCGAATCAGGTCGGTCCGGCCGCCCGATGGACGGATCTGACTGTTTGCATCCAAGGGTTGCGGGGTCGTCTGCCAACGCGATTGACGGCCGGCTGTCCTGTTTCATCGATGCAAATCCGCTTTCGGGCCGATCAAAACGTGATCCGTTGAACCCAGCCGAGCAACGCGTGTTGAGTTCGCGATACGCCAGACGCGGCCCTCAGTCGTTTGTCCACTGATCCTAAGCAGGTCCGAACCCGGGCCAACAACAGCGTCTCATTGACATGCAGCGGCGGCACGAAGCGCAAAACATCCCGATCGAACTCCTGCGTTCGTTTGTTGTGATTCAGGAATCCGGAAGCTTCACCAAAGCGGCCGAAGCGCTGCATTTGACGCAGCCTGCGATCAGCGCGCAGGTCAAGCGATTGCAACAGATCGTTGGCGGCGAGGTTTTCGTCAGATCGGGCTTTGGTGTTTCGCTTACTGCGAAAGGCGAGATCGTCAGCCGCTACGCACGGCGCATCCTCGCCATGAACGATCAGATATTGTCGCTGTCAGGAACGGCGTCGGTCGCCAGAACGGTCCGCATTGGGGTCCCGAATGTGTTTGCCTCGAGTACCTTGGCGACGTTGATTGCAACTTTCCGGGAACTGGCAAAAGGCGAGAGGCTGCAATTTTCCTGCGACACATCTACCGGACTGGCACGCAACGTCGCCAGCGGCTTTCTCGATGTCGTATTCGTATCGAGAGGAAGCGTCGCGTCGGCCGTTCAGGCCGCACAATGGCAGGAAAAGATTTGTTGGGTCTGTGCGCCCGACCTCACGACGAGCCCGGGCGCTCCGGTGCCGTTGCAGAGCTGGCCGCACGGAATTTCGGACCGGCTGGCGATTGAAGCGCTGGAGAATGCCGGATTGTCCTATTCCGTCGTTTTCGCGGCATCGGACCTGAGCGCGCATCTTGCGGCACTCAGGTCTGGTCTCGGTTTTGCCGTGCTTCCGGAGCGCGTCGTGCCCTCCGATTTGAGGGTGGCGCGCGAGCATTTCCTGCCCGCCCTGCCTCCGCTGGAACTTGGAATCTATATCAACGAGGAAAGAAACAGCCCGCAATTGCGAGACCTCGCGGCAGGTATGGCGAAGGCGCTTCGACCTGACCCGGCGTAGCGACGGATCGTCCGCGTTCGTCGCGTTCTCCGCGTGTGGCTATTGCCCGCCTTCGCCCGGTGCCGCGGCATGAAGCGCAAGCGCATGTACGCTGCCCGCCAGTTCCGCCGCCAGCGCCGCGTTGATCGCGCGGTGCCGATCGATGCGGCTCTTGCCACGGAACGCCTCTGATACGATATAGACGCGGTAATGCGTTTCCCCGCCCGGACGATGTCCGGCGTGCCCAGCATGAAGATGTGACTCGTCTTCGACGCGGAGATTTTCGGGCGCGAAAGCTTCCGTCAATTTCTTCGTGATGACATCTTTCGTTTGCATGGTCGTATGCTCGCTCCACGTTTGATCCGGTTGAAGCCAGATCAATCCTGGAAATGTCAAGTCTTGAACCTCAACGCGCAATCTCCGCATACTCGCACGCCATGAAATTCGACTCGCCCCTGTTCGACAAGATTCGCGTAAAGCCCGGAGAGGACCGGCGGGCTCGCGCGACCGAGCATGTTTGCGAGTGGCCCGGTTGCACCAATGAGGCATCGCATCGCGCCCCGAAAGGTCGGGGCCGCGAGAAGGATTACTGGCGCTATTGCCTCGATCATGTGCGGCAATACAACCAGAACTATAATTTCTTCCAGGGTATGAGCGACGACGACGTCCGCAAGTATCAGAAAGACGCCCTGACGGGACACCGCCCGACCTGGAAAATGGGCACCGGCAAGAACGCCGATCCCGGCCGCTTTTACGCCGAGAACGGGATCGATCCGTTCGCAATGTACCGCGAACTGGGTGGCGAAGGCGCCGCGCCGGCCGGCGGACGGGCCAAGCCCAAGCCGGAAGGCCGCACCATACGCAACGCCGAGCGCAAGGCCTTCAATACGCTCGGGCTCGACATCGGGGTCTCAAGGGTCGAGATCAAGGCCAAGTTTCACGACCTCGTAAAGCGCCACCATCCGGACAGCAATGGCGGCGACCGCTCGACCGAGGACCGGCTGATCGAGATCATTCAGGCCTATAATTATCTCAAATCCGTCGGCTTCTGCTGAACCGGCCGTCGTTCCCGGTTCCCGCCCGGCGCAATCCTGTTCCGCCTTTCCCGACGACCCCGGAATGCCTATCTTTCCCGTGCATCCCGACATTCGCACGCGGTCTGGCGGGTTTCGCGGCGGTTGCCGTTTCTGCTAGGTTGGCGACCGATTTGCCCACCTGAAGCGACATTGGCGCGCCCCGGTCCGGCTGGCGCATGGAGAAGCAATGGC
>CAZXJZ010000202.1:0-8779 GCA_964641065.1 uncultured Hyphomicrobiales bacterium
GTCGCTCGAGGCGGCGCGGCTGCGCTTCCGCCCGATCTGCATGACCGCGCTTGCCACCAACTCGAACGGCCAACCCCTGTGCGCCTCCGACAAACCCGGATAGGATCGGCCGGCATGCAGTCACGAGCATAAATCTCGGATGCGCCGGCGTCCGAAGTCCGTCCCCCCGATCTTCGCCGCGCTTGTCGGGCTGGCGCTGACATGGCTCGCCGGATGCAGCAGCGCGGTCATCGACCAGAATACCACTGCTGCACCCCGCGCGCCCACGGGCAGCATTCCCGGCCATGTCTATCTGCTGCGCGGACTGGTCGGCGAGGTGTTCTCGACCGGCTTCTATGATCTCGCCGAGCGAATCAGGGAGAGCGGCGTCGAGGCCAGCGTGCACAGCATGTACGCGCCCGGCAATCTCGCCGGCGAGATCATCGCCAAACATCGCCGCGCACCTGCGCCTGTGGTGCTGATCGGCCATTCGTCCGGCGCCGATGCCGCGATCTCGATCGCGCAGCGGCTGCGCGCAGCGAACATCCCGGTGGCGCTAATGTTCGGTTTCGATCCCACACCGATCGCCGGCCGGGTGCCGGACAATGTCGGCGTCTTCATCAATCTGTATCAGAAGACCAATCTGATCGGTGGTGGCGAGGCCGTCGGCGCCAATGGTTTTCGCGGCCGCATCGTCAATGTCGATCTGCGCGAGCGGCGCGAGATCATTCACATCACGCTGGACAAATCGCCGGTGCTGCATGCGCTGGTTGCCGGCAAGATCGTCGACATCCTGCGCCCGCCCGAGCGTCCGGCGGCTTCCGCGCGCGGCCGCAATGCCAAAGGCGGCGCGGCGCCTGTGGCTTATGTCACGCCGCTGTCGATGCGTTATGTGGTGCCGCCGGGCGTGCCGATCGTGCTGTGGGATAGCGCGATTCGCGCAACGCTCGGCCCGGACGAAACGCCGGACGCGTTTGCGGCGCGCATGGGCGCACCGGCCTGGGCGATCGCCAGCATCAACACTGTCAGCGCCGCGGATCCGCCGGCGCCGGGCACGGCGCTGCTGGTGCCGCGCAATGCCTACGATGCCGCGCCATGACATAAAAAAAAGCGCCTCCCTTTGTTGTGAGGGAGGCGCATGACATGACGAGGCTGCGATATTGTTTACGCCGCCTTGTCGAAAGCCCGCTTCATGCCGTCCTGCATCGGCTTCACCACGCCAGTGGCGGCCTGCTGTGCAAGACCGGTGAGTTGCTGGCTCTGCTGCAGGAAGGTTTCGAACTGCCGGCGGGAATGCGCCGCCATTAACTCCAGCGCCTCGCTGGGGGATTTCGCGGCGATCAGCCGATGTGCGAAGTCGAACGAGGCATTGGCGTTCTCGCGCAGCATCTCGATCCATTGCGCGCGAAAATCGGCCGCGTCGCTGGCGGCATTGGCGTAGCTCTTCTGGAACGACTTGCCGGCTTCCTGGGCCGCGGCCTCCGTCTTTTCGGCGAATTCCTTGCCGTAACTGGCGCCCTGCTGTGCAAAATCCTTGAAGGTCTCTGCCGAACGCTCGGTGTTCCGGGTGGCGGTGTGGAGGATATTGTCGGACATGGTACGTCTCCCAAGGGTTGTCATTGCAGGGTTAATGCTGCATCGCGATATAAGTTTCGTGAAAAGTGTGAAAAGACGCTGTAAAATCGAAGAAAGACCGTATGTTGCGGTGCAACCTTTTTCGGCCTCGCGCCGTTAGGCTGTTCCTGACCAAGCCCCGGGGGTTCGATGCGGAAGACGTCTGACCGATTTTCGATGCACAGGCCGAACTGGGACAAGATGCTGCAAGCCGCAGCCCGCATGAAGAACGCGGGCCCTCACGCAGGTCCCAGGCAAGACCATCTCCACGAGGTCAGGGAATTCGGTGCGAATCCGGGCGCGCTGCGCATGTTCGTGCATCTTCCGCCGCGGGTGGCGCGCGGGTCTGCACTGGTCGTGGTGCTGCATGGCTGTTCGCAGAGCGCGGCGGATTACGATCTCGGCGCGGGCTGGTCGACGCTGGCGGATCGCTTCGGCTTTTGTCTGCTGCTGCCGGAGCAGCAAGCGGCCAACAATCCCAACCGCTGCTTCAACTGGTTTCAGCCGGGCGATAACGAACGCGGGCAGGGCGAGGCGCAATCGATCCGGCAGATGATCGACCGCATGGTGGTCGATCACGGCATCGACCCGACGCGGGTATTCATCACCGGGCTATCGGCCGGCGGCGCGATGACATCGGTGATGCTTGCGGCTTATCCCGACGTGTTTGCGGGCGGCGCGATTGTCGCCGGTCTGCCGTTCGGCGCGGCGAACAATGTGCAGCAGGCGTTCGAGACCATGTTCCAGTCGCCGCCGCGTCCGGCCAGTGCCTGGGGCGATCTGGTGCGCGCGGCGTCATCGCATCAGGGTCCGTGGCCGCGCGTCTCGGTCTGGCATGGCGGCGTCGACGCTACCGTGATCCCGTCGAATGCCGGCGAGATCATCAAGCAATGGACCGACATCCACGGGCTGCCGCTTGCGCCGTCGTCGAAGAGTGTGGTCGACGGCTATCCGCGCCAGGTATGGGTGAATGTAGCTGGCGACGAGGTGATCGAGTCCTACACCATCACCAACATGGCGCATGGCACGCCGCTCGCGACCGGCGAGGCCGATCATGAATGCGGCGCGGCCGGACCGTTTCTGCTCGAGGTCGGGATTTCATCCTCCTACCACATCGCCAGCTTTTTCGGTCTCACCGGCGCGGCCGCACGCAAGGCCTCGGCGCCGAAAGAGGACACATCGGCGAGACCGTCGCCGGGCCGGCAGATCCAGCCGTCCCGTGCGAAGTCTCGCGCGCTGGACGGCGAGATCCTCGGTCCGGACGATGCGGGCCCGCGAGATCAGTCGCATGGCCGCGATGCGCCGCCGCGTTTCGATGTCGGCGCGGTCATCAACAATGCACTGAAGGCGGCCGGCTTGATGAAATAACCCGCATCGCCGCGACGCAGACAACGTCTCGTCGCGGACGAAACGGCTGATACGGAACCTTTCGCCGCGCCCGGCGTTCAACGCGTTGGATCGGGCGCGTTGAATTGAACGCCCTGGATCATCCGTCGGCGATGCGCGGGTTTGCTTATGAAAATGGCAGTTGGTTGCGATCTCGCCTACGAGATCGGGGACGTCACCACGTTCATTTTCAATGTCGCGGTTGCGCAAAGCCGCTCGCATCTGCAACTCGACGAAACCTGGCTGATCGAGCCGGCCCTTGCGGCCGAGACGACGGTTGCCGGCCTCGATAATCGCTACACGCGGCTGGTAGCGCGCAATGGCGTGCTGCGGCTTCGTTACGAAGCCTCGCTCGATCTGCAGCTGACGCTGGACGATCCGCAGGCAATCGATGAGATTCCAGTCGAGAATCTGCCGTTGGACATGTTCCCATACCTGATGCCGAGCCGCTTCTGTCCGTCGGACCGGCTTGCGGAGTTCGCCGAACAGCAATTCGGCCGCCTGCCGAAAGGGCATTCGCGCGTCACCGCGATCTGCAACTGGATCTACGACAACATCGCGTATCAACCGGGCACCAGCGATCCGTTCACGTCGGCGGCCGATACACTGGAGCGCCGCGCGGGCGTTTGCCGCGATTTCGCGCATCTGGGCATCTCGTTCTGCCGCGCGCTGAACATTCCGGCGCGGCTGGTGAGCTGTTATGCGGCCGGACTTGTGCCGCCGGACTTTCACGCGATCTTCGAGGCCTATCTGGACGGGCGCTGGTGGCTGTTCGATCCGACGCGGCAGGCCAAGCTCGATGCGATCGTGCGGATCGGCACCGGGCGCGATGCCGCCGAGGTGTCGTTCGCATCCTTCTACGGCAAGGCGCAGATGACCGGCATGACGGTCTGGGCGCGGCCGGTGGATGCCACGAGCGACGTGCGGCCGGTCGCGGCGGTCGCCTGATAGACGAGCGGCAGAACCAAACATCGGTCCCGCCGCTCGCGACAAATGATCTGGATCAGATCAGATTGCCTGACCACCCGACACTTCGATGCGCTGCGCATTGACCCAGCGGTTATCCGCAGACAACAAGCCTGCGATCATCGGGCCGACGTCGTCCGGCACGCCGACGCGGCCGAGCGCGACGATGCCGGCGAGATGCTTGTTGATCTCCGGATTGTCGCGGACCGCACCGCCGCCGAAATCGGTTTCGATCGCGCCCGGCGCGACTGTGTTGACGGTGATGCCGCGCGGGCCGAGCTCCTTGGCGAGATAGACGGTAAGCACCTCGATCGCGCCTTTCACCGCCGCGTAAGCCGCGTAACCCGGATAGGCGAAGCGGGTCAGTCCGGTCGAGGTGTTCACGATGCGCCCGCCGTCGGCGATCAGCGGCAGCAAGGACTGCGTCAGAAAGAACACGCCTTTGAAGTGCACGTTCACCAGGCGATCGAACTGCGCCTCACTGGTCTCGGCGATGGCGGCCTGGTCGCCGTGGCCGGCGTTGTTGACGAGATGGTCGAAGGTGTCGCGTTGCCAGGTCTCGCGCAAGGCGGTCGTCAGTTTGTCCGCGAACGGCGCAAAGGCCGCGACGTTTCCGGTATCGAGTTCGAACGCGATCGCGGTCCGGCCCATGGCCTTGATTTCGGTGACCACGGCCTGCGCCTCCTCGGCGCGGTTCCGGTAGGTGATGATGACGTCGCCGCCGCGGCGGGCGACACTGAGCGCGGTATTGCGGCCGAGGCCGCGGCTGCCGCCGGTAATGAGGGTGATCATGTTCAACTCCTGTGGTGACCGACCGGAGATCGGAAAGACGAGGCGCTGCTGCTTGCCGGAATCGCGACAAATCTTGCCTGTTTCTCCAAAGGGCCTGCACAGTCCGGCCGAGACACCTAGATAAGCCTCATGACCACGTTGCTCGATTCCGTCCGTCGTTACGCCGACGCCCATGCCGATGGCCAGGGCCTGGCGCAGACGCCGATCCCCGGCATGGCGCTGGTGCGCGCCACCGCGCCGAGCGGGCTCGTTCACGCCGTGTACCGGCCGCTGGTTTGCCTGCTGGTGCAGGGAAGCAAGAACGTCACCATGGGCGCGCAGGATTTCACCTTTTCCGAAGGCGACTCGCTGGTGGTAACGGCGGATGTCCCGATCGTGAGTCGGGTCACCCGCGCCAGTGTCGCGGCGCCGTATTATTCGCTGGTGCTGGAACTCGATCTTGCGGTCATCGCGGAACTGGCGGTCGAAATGGGAGCCGGGCGCGCGAGCGACGATGCCCCCATGCGGGTCGAGCCGACCGACGCGGAGGTCGCCGAAGCGGCGGCGCGTTTGATGCGATTGCTCGAGCGGCCGAACTCGGTGCGGATCCTGCAGGCGCAGCTCGTTCGCGAGATGCATTACTGGTTGCTGGCCGGCAAGCACGGATCGGCGATCCGGCGTCTCGGCTGGCCGGAGAGTCATGTGCAGCGCGTATCGCGCGCGGTGTCGGTGCTGCGCGCGGAATACGCCAAGCCGCTACCGGTCGAGCGGCTGGCAGCGATCGCCGGGATGAGCCTGTCGTCGTTTCACCAGCATTTCCGTGCCATCACGTCGTTGTCGCCGCTGCAATTCCAGAAGCAGTTGCGGCTGATAGAGGCGCGCCGGATGATGCTCGCGGACGGTGCATCCGCCAGCAGCGCAGCATTCGCCGTCGGCTACGAAAGCGTGCCGCAATTCACCCGTGAATATGCCCGGATGTTCGGCCTGCCGCCGGTCAAGGACATGCGCGCGGTGCGGCAGGTGGCGGAGGCGGCGGAATAGCCAGTCCGCGCGCCAATGCGATCATATGCATTCAGCGCTCCGGCCTCGGATGGAAGGCGACGGCTTCTTCCTGCGCCATCTTGATCTGATCCGGAGCGAGCTTCATCCGGATTTCGGCGGTGAGTTTCAGCACTTCGTTCCTCGCTGTCTCGCTCAATTGCGCGCTTCGACCCGCGATCAGCGCCCATTTGTAAGCGGCGGCATAATCGGCCGGCGTTACGACGCCATAGAAATACTGCGTCGCCAGCATGAACTGACCTTCGGCATGGCCCTGCTCCGCTGCGCGACGCCACCATGCCATCGCTTCGACCGGCGCCGGCGGGACCTTGGTGTAGAGATAAAACGCCAGCAGTGCCTGCGCCCGCGGATCGGATCGTTCGGCGGCGTCTGTCGCGATGGCGATCGCCTTGCCGATATCGCCGCGGCGATAGGCGGCCTCCGCATCGTCCACGGATGTGCCTTGCGCGGAGGCGCCATGCCATGCCGCAACACAGACCGTGACCAGTGCGATATGCCTGAATTGCCGCATCGTTCACCCTTGCGCCTTGCCACCGCTTGCAGCAAGTCCGGCGGACGGTCGGGTCCGATTGCGGCGCGGCAATGGCCGCGTTGCCTGACACGCCGTGTGCGTCAGCCCAGCAGCAATGCGCGCACCACCAGCGTCGCGCCGGTGACAATCAGCACGACGCTCAGCACCCGGATGAACTGCTCGCGCGACATGTGCAGCGTGATGCGATGGCCCGCATAGAGCCCGGCCAGCATCGCCGGAACCAGCATCAGCGCCAGCAGCGGCAGGGTGAGAGTCGTGTACAGGCCGGCAAACGCGAAGATCACAAGCCGCGTGAAGGCGGCCAGCGCGATCAGGACGCTCACCGTCGCGCGCACCGCATCCTTGTCGTCGAGCCTCCGGCTCAGATAGATCGCATAGATGAAGCCGCCGCTGCCGAACATCGCGCTGAACACGCCGCCGATCGCACCGAACGGCACGACCCAGAGCTGGCTGAGGCGGCCCTTGAATGACGGGCTTGCGAGCGACCAGATCGCATAGCCGACCACGAACACGCCGAGCGCCAGCATCATCGGCCGTGGCGGAATGACGAGCAGCAGATATCCGCCGAGAAGGCTGCCGCCGATCAGCAGCGGAACCAGCCAGATCATCTCGCGCTTGGCGATCTTGTCGTTCAGCTTGACGCCGTTGATGATCGCGGCGGTGCAGTCGAGCAGCGCCAGCATCGGCACAATAAAGGCGACCGGCATCACCTGCGCCAGCACCGGCGCCGCGATCAGCGCGGTGCCGAAGCCGGTGATGCCGAAGATGACATAGGCTATTGCGAGCGTCGGAACGGCAATGGCCAGCGTGGTCCAGAACGAGGGGAGATCGAGACTTTCAATCACGTGCGCGCGTTCTTCCCGACCTTATGCATTCCGCCGGGTGGCGGCATTCTCGAGCGCCTTCTCGACGCTTGCGACGTAATGCACCGAGCGCCCACGCAATCCCGGCAGGCCGAACGCGCGTCGCACATTGGGGCGCACGCCCGCGAAATACACTTTCGTGCCGGCCTTGTGCAGCCGATGCACGAAGCGTTCGAGCGCCGCAGACGCGGTGATGTCGATGAACGGCACGTCGGAAAAATCGAGGACGAAAACCCGCGGCGGATGGACCACGCGATCGAGCATGATGTTCACGCGCGCCGTGGCCCCGAAAAAGAACGCGCCGCTGATGCGGTAGACCATCACATCGGCCGGCATGATCTGGCCACGATAAGCCGGCCGCCCGTTTTCTTCGTCGGAGACGTCGTCGCGCACGAATCTGGCACCGCCCTGCACGTCGATCGCTTCCGCCATCCGGTGCATGAACAGGAACGAGCCGAGCAGTACGCCGACGCCGATGCCGGTGAGAAGATCGACGAATACCGTCAGCAGGAACGTCGAGAGCAGCACGACCGCGTCGGCGACGGAGGTGCGCAGCAGGAGAGCGAACTCGGCCTTGTCGGCCATGCCCCAGGCGACCACCACGAGCACGCCGGCCAGCGCGGCCAGCGGCACATAGGCAACGAGCGGCATTGCGACGAGAACGAAGACCAGCAAGTAAAGCGAATGCATGATCCCGGCGACCGGCCCGCGTGCACCGGCGCGGATATTCGTCGCCGTCCGTGCGATCGTGCCGGTGACCGGCATGCCGCCGCTGACCGCAGCGGCGACGTTGCCGACGCCCTGCGCGACCAGTTCGCTGTTTGAACGATGGCGCCGCCCCGACATGCCGTCGGCAACGACAGCCGAGAGCAACGATTCGATGGCGCCGAGGATCGCAATGGCGACCGCATCAGGGGCGACCGCCTGGATCTTCTCGAGGCTGAATGTCGGCAACGCGGGCGTCGGCATTCCGGACTGGATCGCCCCGAAGCGCGAGCCGATGGTCTCCACAGGCAGACCGAAGAAATATGTAATCAGCGTCGCGGCGACGACTGCGATCAGCAGAGTCGGCCAGTTCGGACGCAGCCGTCTGAGCAGGACAATTGTGGCGACCGAAAATATCGACAGGCCAACGGTCACCCAGTTGACGGTACCCAGTCCGTGCCAGAGCGCTTCGACCTTGTGCAGGGTTTCGGGCGGATCGTTCGTCAGCGTCAGGCCGAACAGGTCGCGGACCTGTGTGACCAGAATAATGAGAGCGATGCCGGCGGTGAAGCCGACCGTGACCGGATAGGGGATGTACTTGATGTAGGTGCCAAGCCGCAGAAAGCCGATGACGAGGAGCAGGCCCCCCGCCATCAGGGTCGCCAGCATGAGGCCGTCATAGCCGTGCCGCTGCACGGTCAGGGCGACCAGCCCGATAAAGGCCGCGGCGGGCCCGCCGATCTGAAAGCGGCTGCCGCCCAGGAGCGAGATCAGGAAGCCGCCGACAATTGCGGCATAGAGCCCGCGCTCGGGGCCGAGACCCGCGCCGATCGCGATCGCCATCGAAAGCGGCAGCGCGACAATGGCGACGGTCAGTCCGGCAACGGCGTCGGCGCGCAGGCCA
>CAZXJZ010000203.1:0-8767 GCA_964641065.1 uncultured Hyphomicrobiales bacterium
TAGAGCGAGTTCACCAGGCAATCGCCGAAGGCATAGGCGTAGACGTAGAACGGCGAATGGACGAAGTGCGGGATATAGGCCCAGAACACTTCGTAGCCCGGCATCAATTCGATCGACGGCCCGAGGCTTTCACGCTGCACTTCGAGCCAGATCTCGCCGATGCGCTCGGCGGTGAGTTCGCCGTTCTTGCGCTCGGTATGGACGCGCCGCTCGAACGTGTAGAACGCGATCTGACGGACCACGGTGTTGATCATGTCCTCGACCTTGGACGCGAGCATCGCCTTGCGTTCGACCGGGTTGTCGATCATTCCCAGCAGCCGCTTGAAGGTCAGCATCTCGCCGAACACGCTCGCGGTTTCGGCGAGCGTCAGCGGCGTCGGAGCCATCAGCGGGCCGTTCGGCGCCGCCAGCACCTGATGCACGCCGTGGCCGAGTTCATGCGCCAGCGTCATCACATCGCGCGGCTTGCCCTGATAATTGAGCAGCACGTATGGATGCGCCGATGGTACGGTCGGATGCGCGAAAGCGCCCGGCGCCTTGCCGGGGCGCACCGGCGCATCGATCCAGCGATCGTCGAAAAACCGCTGCGCGATCTTCGCCATGACCGGCGAGAATGTGCCGTAGGCTCCGAGCACCGTCTCGCGCGCTTCCGGCCACGGGATGGTGCGCATCTTCACTTCCGGAAGCGGAGCGTTGCGATCCCAATGCGGCAAGCGCTCCTTGCCGAACCACTTCGCTTTCAGCGCGTAGTAACGATGCGACAGCTTCGGATAGGCCGCCTGCACCGACGACACCAGCGCGTCCACCACCTCGCGCTCGACGCGATTCGACAGATGGCGCGCATCGGCGACGTCGGCAAAGCCGCGCCAGCGGTCGGAGATATCCTTGTCCTTGGCCAGTGTATTGGTGATCAAAGAAAAGGTGCGCACGTTCTTCTTGAACGTCTCCGCCAGCGCTTCCGCCGCCGCCTTGCGCTTCTTCTCGTCAGTATCCTGCAGCAGGCTGAGCGTCGGTTCGATCGCAAGCTCCTGCCCGCTCACCTTGAAGCGAAGACCCGAAATGGTTTCGTCGAACAGACGATTCCAGGCGGACGACGCGCTGACCGACTTCTCATGAAACAATTGCTCGATCCGGTCGTCGAGCTGATAGGGCTTTTCCTTGCGAAGGTCCTCGATCCACGGCCGATAATGACCTAGCGCCGGATCGGCCATCGCCTGCTCGATCAGCTCGTCGTCGATGCGATTGAGTTCGAGCGCGAAGAAAAGCAGATGCAGCGAGATCGCGGTGATGCGCTCCTGCACGTCGCCGTAGAATTTCGCGATGTTGGGGTCGGCGGTGTTACCGGTATAGACCAGCATCGCATACGAGAGCAGGCGCCCCAGCAGATCCTCGATCGCCTCGTAGCGCCGCACCGGCTCGGCCAGCGATTGTCCGGCATGCGCGCCGGCCGCAAGTTCCTGGAGCCGGCCTTTGTAGGCCTTCTCGAATGCCGTGCACTCGGTCTCGGCGCGATCCAGATCGCGTTTGAATTCCGGCGCGTCGATCGAGCGATAGAGATCCGCAAGATTCCATTCCGGCAATGGACCGAGGTCTGCCGCGCCGGTCTTCTTGACAGGCTGGACAGCGGATTTGCGGGATTTCGCGGCGGAAGCGTCAGCGGCGGCTTTTGGCGGCATGAACGGGTAATTTCACCTTGTTTGTCGGCCGCCATCATATCGCGACTCGGCCCCGGTTCTGCAACGGTGCAGGTGGCGCCATAACGTCACGATTTCGGTCCGAAGCGCTTCAAATGCCTGTCGCTCTCGCGTAGTTTCCGCGCCGCCATGCGGCCGCGGCATACCGGCGTCGCAGGGCCTTTGAAGGGAATTTGATCGATGAACCGCAAGGAACGGCGCGCCGCGAAAAAAATGGCAGGCCCGGCGATTACGCCGATGGCCGCGACCTTGGCGCAGGCCTTTCATGCGCACCAGGCGGGACACCGCTCCGACGCCGAGCGGTTGTATCGCGACGTGCTGGCGATCGAGCCCCGCAATCACGGTGCGTTGCATCTGCTCGGCGCGCTGATGCATCAGTCGGGACGCAGCGAGGAGGCGGTCTCGCTGATCCGCCAGGCGATCGCGATCGATCCGCGGAATCCGGATTACCATTACAACTTGGGATCCACGCTCAACGCTTCCGGGCGCATGGCGGAAGCGATCGAGCCATTGTCGAAGGCGATTGCGCTGAAGCCGCAATACGCGGAGGCGCATTTCGAGCTCGGCAACGCCCATGCCCGCGCCGGCCAGTTCGACGCTGCGGAAAAGAGCTTGCGGCGCGCGCTGGATTTGCAACCCGCCAATGCCGGCATCATGAACAATCTCGGCCGCGTGCTACTCGCGATCGGACGACCCGAAGACGCCGCCGCGATCTGGCAGCGCGCGGTGACGCTGCAGCCGGACCTGGCGATGCTGCATCTCAATATCGGCATGGTGCGTGCCCGGCAGAACCGGCTGGACGAGGCGGAGCAAAGCCTGCGCCGCGCGCTTGCGGTTCAGGCGGATTATCCCGAGGCCGTGCAGCAGCTCGCCGCCGTGATGTTGCGCCGGGACCGGGCGCATGAAGCGCTGCCGCTGCTCGCGCAAGCTTTGTCCCGCGCCGAGTCCGCCGAAGTTAAGGCCACGTTCGCGCAGTGCCTTCTCGCGGCTCAGGAGCTTCGCCCTGATGCGGCGCTGCGCGATCTGTTCCGCCGTGCGATCGAGGAGGCCTGGGCGCGGCCGGCCCTGCTGGCGCCGCTGGGCACACTCATTCTGAAGGCGCATCCGGCGATCGGTGCAGCGATCCGACGCGTCGCCGGGCAATGGGGCAAAGTGCCGGCCGCTCAACTGCTGCCGACCGGCGCGGAGATCGATGCCGTCGCGCAGGAGCCTTTGGTCAGGTCTGTTCTGGAGGCCGCGCCGAATTGCGACATCGAGGTCGAGCGATTTCTGACCGTCCTGCGTGCCGGGATGCTTGAGCGCGCGCGAAGCGGCGATGCGGTCGGCAAGAAGACGCTTGATCTCTATGCCGCACTCGCCCGGCAATGCTTCACCAATGAATACATATTCGTCGAGACGGAGGACGAGCGGCAGCGCGTTCACGCGTTACAGACGGCAATCGGCAGCGCACTGCGCAAGCGTGAATCGGCCGCGATCCCGCAGCTTGCCGAGCCAATTCCGGCATTGCAGCTGGTCGCGCTTGCGGCCTATCGGCCGCTGCACAGCCTGGAGGGAGCCGCTTCACTCGCGAGCAGAAGCTGGCCGCCCTCGGTCTCGGCCTTGCTCCAGCAGCAGGTCGACGCTCCCTTGCGGGAGATCGCGCTCCGTGACGCATTGCCCTCGCTGACGCCGATCGACGAGCAAACCGAGGAAACGGAGCAACAGGGTGCGTCACCACGCTGGATCAAGGCAACGTCCACCCTGCAGGCGCGTTCGGTCCCGGATGTCGTGCAAGGCTATGTGCCGTTTGCCCGGCCGCTGCCGCGCGATGGAGCGACCAATCCGGACGTGCTGATCGCGGGCTGTGGCAGCGGCGAATCCGCAATCGAGGCCGCCCTCTCCTATCGCAATGCGCGCGTGCTTGCAGTCGACGAGAATGCGGAGAATCTCGCCTATGGCAGCCGCCAGGCGCAATCGCTCCATCTGCAGCGGATCGAATTCGCGCGCGCCGACCTCACGAAGCTCGCCGCGACCAACCGCAGCTTCGATGTCATCGAAGCCAGCGGCCTGATGTATCATGCTGATCCGCAGGCCGCCTTGGACGCGCTGATTGCGCTTCTGCGGCCCGGCGGCGTGATGCGGATCAGGCTGCTCGGCGAGGCAGCAAACCGGGTTCTGGCTGCAGCGCACGACTTTGCTCATCAGGGAAATTATCAGCCCGACGCCGAAGGCATCCGCCTGTTGCGGCAGAATCTGCTGCGGCAGCCCGCCGGCAATCCGGCCGAAGCCGCCACGCTGAGCACCGGGTTCTTCGCTACCGGCACCTGCCGCGCGCTGTTTTTCGGAGCGCAGGGGCAACGGCTCACATTCCCGGAGATGCAAGCCGTTGTGAACGCCAACGGCCTCAAACTGCTCGGGATCGAAACCACCCAAGACCTGCAGGACGCGTTCACCGCCCGCTTTCCGGATCCGGCGGCGCGAACCGATCTTGCGGCATGGCATGCCTTCGAGCGCGAGCATCCCGGCATGTTCGCGTCCCTCTGGCTGCGCAAGCCACAGCCTGATGACGCGCGAGATCCGGCCGTTTAATGAGCTGTTAAGTCATACGGCCGAGAGTGCCCCGAAACGGCACAGCCGAGGGGATTGTATGCCCGAGCGTATTCTCGTCGTGGACGACGATCCGGTTCAGCGTCGGCTGATCGAGAACATGGTGCGTAAGTTCGGCTACGAGGCGATCGTTGCCGAAGGCGGCGATCAGGCCGCGCGTATCCTGACCAGCGACGAGGCCGGGCGCATCGATTGCGTCATTCTCGACCTGGTGATGCCCGATCTCGACGGCTTCGGCCTGCTCGCGCGCATGCGCAGCGAGGATATCGCGATCCCGGTGATCGTGCAGACCGCCCATGGCGGCATCGATAACGTGATATCGGCGATGCGGGCCGGCGCGTCCGATTTCGTGGTCAAGCCCGCGAGCCCGGAACGCCTTCAAGTGTCGCTGAAGAATGCGCTGACGCAGAGCGCGCTTGCGGGCGAATTGCAGCGCATGAAGCGCAGCCGCTCCGGCACGCTGACGTTCCGCGACATCATCACCCGCAGCGACGCCATGCGTCACGTGCTGCGGCAGGCGGAAAAGGCCGCGGCATCCAATATCCCGGTGCTGGTCGAGGGCGAATCCGGCGTCGGCAAGGAAATGATCGCGCGCGCCATTCACGGCAGCGGCGCACGGCGGACCAAACCGTTCGTGGCGGTCAATTGCGGCGCGATTCCTGACAATCTGGTGGAGTCGATCCTGTTCGGTCACGAACGCGGCGCGTTCACCGGTGCCTCCGAGCGCCATATCGGCAAGTTCGCGGAGGCCGATGGCGGCACGCTGTTTCTGGACGAGGTCGGCGAATTGCCGCCGACGGCGCAGGTCAAGCTGCTGCGGGCGCTGCAGGAGGGCGAAATCGAGCCGGTCGGCGCGCGCAAGAGCATCCATGTCGACGTACGGATCATTTCGGCCACCAATCGCAACCTGATCGCCGATGTGAAGTCCGGCCGGTTCCGCGAAGACCTGTTCTACCGGCTGCATGTGTTTCCGATCTCGGTGCCGCCGCTGCGTGCGCGTAGCGAGGACATCCCCGACCTGGTCCGCCATTTCCTGGTCCGCTTCTGCGCGGAAGAGGGCAAGCCGGTGAAGCTGGTATCCGGCGACGCCATGGCGCTGCTGCGGAATGCCCCGTGGCCCGGCAACGTGCGCCAGCTCGAGAATGCGATGTTCCGCGCCGTGGTCCTGGCCGAAAACGAGGAGATCGGACCCCAGGAATTCCCCCAGCTGGTCGCGCGCCATGCCACCACCGAGGCGTCCACGGCGACCCTGGTACCAGACGGCGGCGAGATGCAGATCGACGGCGCCCAGCCGCTGGTGGTGGAGACCGCCCCGTATTTCGCTCCGGACCGGCTGGCTCTGCTAGACGACGTGTCGCAGATGCGCCCGCTCGACGAACTGGAGGCCGAGATCATCCGCTTTGCCATCGCCCATTACCGCGGGCAGATGTCGGAAGTCGCCCGCAGGCTGAGAATCGGCCGCTCCACCCTGTACCGCAAGCTGGAGGCGCTCCAGCTGTCGGAGCATGATCCGCGAGATACTGACGACCCCGTTGCGGCGGGGTAACATCTGCGCCGAATCTCGCTTTTTGGAATGGCGATATGGCCGCACTGCAATTGCGTCGCGTGAAAAATTCGCGTCTCTTGCGGAGCTTTCCGTTAAGGTTCCCGTTATTGACGATATTCCCGACATAGCCGGGGCTTAGCTGAGGAGATGATAATGCGCGGCCACCGTTTCGACCGCATTCTGGCAGGCTCGGCGCTTGCCCTTGTTCTCGGCGTTTCTGCCCCGGCGATGTCGCAGTCGGTCAGTCCGGAGGAAGTCGCTCGCGTCGAATCGCGGGTGCCGGTCCCGGATACAACGCTCCCGCCTGCGCCGACCGCCACTGACGCGACGAAGCCGGTATCGGTCTCGGCTGCAGCGTCTGCGGAGCCCGCCTCGACCCAGTCCATCGCCCCGGCAAGCGGGCAGCCCGCGGCCGTTACCGTGGCTCCGGCTGCGCCTGCCGCTCAGCCCGCCCCGGTCGCTGCCGAACCGGCTGCCACTCAACCGGCAACCGAAACCGCGCAGCCGGCCGCCGCGCCCGCACCCGAACCGGCCGCGAAACCCGTTGTTGCGGCCGCGGACCAGGAATTCTCCGACAAGCTGCGCGAGCTCGTCACCGGCCGTAACGCGGATCGCTATTTCGCCCGCCGCAACGAGCGCACCGGCGCCGAAGCCTTCTACAAGGAGCGCGACTACGCGCCGCTCTTCGTTGCGAACGGCAAGCGTTCCGAAGCCGGTACGAAAGCCATCGCCTATCTGGAACGCGTCGACGAGCACGGCATGGAGCCCGGCGATTACCAGATCCCGTCCTTCAAGGAGGGCGATCTGGATGCGCTGGCGGAAGCCGAGTTGCGGCTGGCCGGCGAGCTTCTGCAATATGTCCGCCACGCCTCGATGGGCCGCGTCCATTACACGCGTGTCCACAACGACATCGGCTTCGAACGCGAGGCGCCCGAACCGGAGGCGATCCTCAAGACGATCGCGGACTCCAAGGATCTCAAGGCGACGCTCGATTCGTATCAGCCGCCGCATCCGCAATATCAGCGGCTGAAGGCAAAGCTCGCCGAGGCGCGGGGCAAGTCTGAAACGCCCGCCGAGGAGCTGGTCCGGATTCCGGACGGTCCGAGCATGAAAGTGAATGCGAGCGACCCGCGGGTGCCGCTCCTGCGCAAGCGCCTGAAGGTCGCCGGCGACGAGACCTCGACGGTGTACGATCAGGCTGTCGTCGATGCAGTGAAGGCCTATCAGCAGGGTGCCGGTCTTCCAGCCGACGGCGTTGCCGGCCCGGCGACGTTCCGCGCGCTCAATGCGCTGCCCAAGCGCGAGCGCAACGTCGACATCATCATCGCGAATATGGACCGCTGGCGCTGGTTCGGTCGCGATCTCGGCAAGAGCTACGTGCTCCTGAACATCCCGGAATTCCGTCTGCGGCTGTTCCGCGATGGCAAGCTGAACTGGGATACAAAGGTCGTGATCGGCAAACCGGAGCAGGCGACGCCAATCATGACGGGCTCGATGCGTTTCATCACCGTCAATCCGACCTGGAACGTGCCGCCCTCGCTGATCGCCAACCGCTACCTACCGGCTCTGCGCCAGGATCCTTCGACGCTGGCGCAGCTCGGCCTGCGCATGGAGCAGAACCGCGACGGTACTGTGCGGATGTACCAGCCGCCGGGCGACAAGAATGCGCTCGGACGCATCCGCTTCAACTACCCCAACAAATTCCTGGTCTATCAGCACGACACGCCGGACAAGCACCTGTTCGCGCATGACAAGCGCGCCTTCTGTCATGGCTGCATGCGGGTGGAAAATCCGCTGCTCTATGCCGAGAAGCTGCTGTCGATCGTGCTGCCGAACGAGAAATACACGGTCGATCGCCTGCGCTCGATGTACGGGAATTCGGAAATCAACATCAATTTCCCGACGGCGATGCCGGTCCACCAGTCCTACGAAACCGCTGTCGTGGACGATTCCGGAAACCTGAAGATCTTCGCCGACATTTACGGCCACGATGCCCGCCACATCGCGATTCTGAAGTCGTCCAGCGAGCGGCGAGTGGCCGACGTGGCGCAGGCCACCCGTCCGACCGGGACCGGCATTCCGGCGGATAACCTCCGCTACCAGACGCGGGAAGCCGGCCCGTTCGCCGACTGGTTCTCCTCGCGTAACGCCAATGCCGTTGACCGGCGTGGCAATCGCGTGGTCCAGGGCCGCAGCGAGCCGCAGAACTTCTTCGAACGTCTGTTCCGCTAACGTTCCCGCCGATTAAGCCGCCCGTTAACCAAACCGGTTAACGGGCGGCTTTGCTTTGGGGACTCGGCCATTTTTCGCCACAGTCAACTCTTATCACAATCACGACAACTCGTCGGGGGACGATAATCTCGTATTAACCCAGCTTCGTAACAGTGCGTTAGCCTTGCCGCTCCCGGCGCGGTCCCTGCCCTTTTGTGCCAATAACCAGCGGAATGCTTCGTGCCATTCGGTAAAGCGCGCCAGGCCAGTAACGGAACCGTGTCGCGCATCGCGCAGCGTGTGGCGCTTGCCACCGCCATCACGATCGCCGGATCGCAGGGCCTGCACACCGCGGTCGCCAATGGCGATACCCGCACCATCTCGATGCATCACACGCATCGCGGCGACGACATCACCGTCACCTTCAAGCGCAACGGCCGCTATGACGAAGACGGCCTCAAGAAGCTCAATCACTTCCTGCGCGACTGGCGCACCGACGACGTTACCACCATGGACCCGCAGCTGTTCGACGCGGTCTGGGAGGTTCAGCGCGAGTTCGGGATCGACAAGAAGGTTCACATCATTTCCTCCTATCGGTCGCCGCGAACCAACGAGATGTTGCGCAAGCGTTCGTCCGGTGTCGCCCGCCATTCCCTGCATACGCAGGGCAAGGCCATGGACTTCTTTATCCCTGGGGTGCCGCTCGACCGTGTGCGCGAAGCGGGCCTGA
>CAZXJZ010000204.1:0-8733 GCA_964641065.1 uncultured Hyphomicrobiales bacterium
CGGCTTCCTGGGCTCGAACGGCTGCGGCAAGACCACCACGATGAAGATGCTCACCGGCCTGCTGCCGGCAAGTGAAGGAACCGCCAAGCTGTTCGGCCGTGAGGTCGACCCGGACGATATCTCGGTGCGCAAGCGCGTCGGCTATATGAGCCAGGCCTTCTCGCTCTATGGCGAGCTAACAGTGCGGCAGAACCTCGACCTGCACGCGCGCCTGTTCAAGATGGAGGAGGCCGCGATTCCGGCACGGATCGCGGAGATGGTGCAGCGCTTCGACCTGGACGGCGTCATGGACGTCCTGCCCGACGCGCTGCCGCTCGGCGTCCGACAGCGGCTGTCGCTGGCCGTTGCGATGATCCACGGTCCCGAGATCCTGATTCTCGACGAGCCGACCTCCGGCGTCGACCCGGTCGCCCGCGACGGGTTCTGGCAGATCCTCGCCGATCTCTCGCGCAAGGATGGCGTCACCATCTTCGTCTCGACCCATTTTATGAACGAGGCGGAGCTGTGCGACCGGATCTCGCTGATGCATGCGGGAAAGGTCCTGGTTAGTGACACGCCAGCGCAGATCATCGCGAACAAATCCGCCCGGACGCTGGAGGCGGCCTTCGTCGCCTATCTCGAAGAGGCGATCGGTGAAGCTTCGGATCGGCCCGTTCCCGTGGAACGAGCCGAGGAGACGGAGGCGGCCGGACTATCGCCCGATAAGTCCGCCGCCTCCGTCTCCGCCCTCTTCAGCGCGCGCCGCATGCTGAGCTATTCGCGGCGTGAGGCGCTGGAACTGGCGCGCGACCCGATCCGGGCGACGATGGCGGTCCTGGGTACGCTGATCCTGATGTTCGTAATGGGATACGGAATCAATACCGACGTGGAGGATCTGAGCTTTGCGGTGCTCGATCGCGACGACACCACCATAAGCCGCGACTACGTGCTCCAGATCGCCGGTTCGCGCTACTTCGTCGAGCGGCCGCCCATCGTGAGCTACGACGAGATGGACCGGCGCATGCGTGCCGGCGAGATCAGCCTCGCCATCGAAATCCCGCCGGGGTTCGGCCGCGATGTGGCACGCGGCCGCAACGTCCAGATCGCAGGCTGGATCGACGGCTCCAATCCCGGGCGGGCCGAGACGGTGTCCGGCTATGTGCAGGGGATGCACGCCGCCTGGTTATCCGCCAAAACGCGCGAGGCGATGGGACGGTCGGCGGAGCAGGGCGCCTTCGGGTTGGAACTGCGCTACCGGTACAATCCCGACGTCAAGAGCCTTGTCGCGATGGTCCCGGCGGTCATTCCGCTGCTGCTGCTGCTCATTCCCTCGATGCTGGCGACGCTCAGCGTGGTGCGCGAAAAGGAACTGGGCTCGATCACCAATCTCTACGTCACGCCGGTGACCAAGTTCGAATTCCTTGTCGGCAAACAGCTTCCCTATATCAGCCTCGCGCTGCTGAATTTCTTCTTGCTCGCCATCGTCGCGATCTTCCTCTTCAAAGTGCCCTTCACCGGCAGCTTCATCGTCTTCACGCTTGCGGGCCTCCTCTATGTGGCGGCCGCCACGGCCATCGGCCTCGTCATCTCGGCCTTCATGAAAAGCCAGATCGCGGCCGTGTTCGCGACTTCACTTATCACCCTGATGCCCGCCGTGCAGTTCTCCGGCCTCACCGATCCGGTCTCTTCGCTGGAGGGCGCCGGCGCGGTCATTTCTAGCCTCTATCCGACCACCTACTTTATGACCATCTCCCGCGGCGTGTTCTCAATGGCCTGCACCCGGTTCCGAAGACACCGAGTTAGGTGTTTTAATGGGACTGGAGGGTGGTCATGGAGAGACGGCAGTTTACGCGAGAGTTCAAGCTTGAGGCTGTGCGCCTGATCAAGGATCGGGGCGTGTCCTATGTGCAGGCGTCGGAAGACCTTGGTGTTCACATATCGCAATTGCGCGATTGGGTGAAAAGGTTCGCTGACGACCCGCAGCATGCGTTTCCTGGCAATGGCCAGATGAAGCCGGAGCAAATCGAGATCGCGCGGCTGAAGCGCGAGGTCAACAAGCTCAAGGCCGAACGGGATATTCTAAAAAAAGCCGCGGCCTACTTCGCGAAGGAATCACTGTGAAGTTCTCCTTCATTGCGAAGCACCGGGGGATCTGGGCCGTGGACTGGGCACACAAGAAAGTACAGTTTGAGATTGTGTGTGTACTCGCCCTAATCGCGATGTTTACACATATGCATATTTTTTGGATAGCAGGTCTGCTTCTTGCACTTGTCGACTTTCCTGATTTCGGCGTCTCCTTTAGACGCATCGCGAGTTCGTTGGAAAGGATTGCTGGCGTGACGCGGCGCGCGCCCACGGAAGGCGTTTCGCACGATGGGCCTCCCTTGCCGGACACATTGCGCGCGGACGAAGTAGAACCTTCGCGATAGTGACCGGTGCAGATTGTGTCATCCGAACTATCCGGTATGAGCACTTCGCGGACGTGACTCATTGACCACCTTTTGCCGCAATCGGGAGCAGAGGGACTGGAATAGTTATCAGTGCGCGCACTACCGAGCGCTCGGCAATGGCTGACTGACGTCGGCTTCCCTTCTATGGGGTTGATGTGGGTTAAAGAACTGACGCCCGATGCCGGATATCGAGGAGCATCCTCTGTGTGCGGGGGTTCCGCTGGGTTGAACTAACAAAGGATTTCAGCCATGTCCGACGTTGTTTCGAATAAGCAGAAGAGCCTGGCGACCGCCAAGTCTGCGTCCAAGCACGGGTGCTGTGGTGGGGCGCGACCTCACTTGAGAACGAACCCAAGGCTGCACAGCATGCTGACCATAGCTGTTGTGGCGACGCGGAACTGATTGTGGCGGCTCATTCGTCGTGCGACAGTAACGCGGTAAGCGAGAAGCATAAGCACTATCGTCCGTCATCGTGCGAGCAAGACGCCGTAAGCGAGTTTAGCAAGCGGAGAGCAAGGGACAGCGATTAAGCCAGCCATTCTTGATGTGGGCGGCATGCCGTCCATGCTCGACTATCAATGCGTTGAAAAGCAGCTGCGCCGCCTACATGGTGTGCAGCGTGCGAAATCGAGCATCGCCGAACAGCGTCACCGTTGAGTATGACGAGACGGTCATCAATCTTGTACTGTTGAAGCAGGCAACTAGGGCGACAGCCCTTCGATTGTCGTCACCGCTTGTCCATTGATGTCGGCAACCCGCGTCTGGCACGCACGGACAGCCGTACCATCGACGTGAACCGTGCAAGCTCCATAGAGCGCTTGACCGCAGCCAAACTTCGTGCCGGTCATGCCAACGATGTCCCGCAGATACCAAAGAAGTGGCATTTTAGGATCACCGTCAAAAGCACACAGCTTGCCATTGATTGTGAATGTGTCACTTGTCTTCCCACCTCGGGGATCACAGCACAGCCGCCTGCACCTATTTGGTTCTATTGGATGCTCAAGTGCGACGAGTTGCCTCGCTGATCTCGTGAGCGGCGGCGGCGCCTTTTTGCGTCGCTGCTCTACCTAAAACTCTCCGCTTGCCTAGGTTTGGCTGGGGACCGTTCCTGTGAACTCTCATTTTATGAGATATCAAGGCGGATGATTAGTCGTCGGAATCCGCATGGACCTATGAGCAGAATCTCTTGGTCGTTCGCAAATCAATATCTGCCTATGGTGTGAGCCAGAATATCAGGTGCCAGCAAAATACGATTATCCGCCGGAATGCTCCGCTCACTGCAGTTTGGTTTCTCGGATTACGGCAATACGACGCTCCAGCTCGCGATGCATAAATGAAATGTCGCTTCTGTATCCGCAGCAAGGTCATCAAGCAGGAAGCTCACTGGGCAATAGAAAATCGGGGACCGTTCCCTGAATGGTTTGGAGAAGCGTTACTCGGCGCTTTAATCTAAAGCTGCTTCGAAGATCTGACGCGACACTGTTTCCGCATCTAATCTTTGTTCTTGGTCACATGCGATCTCGAAAAATCTTCCCTCTGAGATTCCAAAAGCGCGATCGGAAAAACGTAGCGTTGCCGCGATCTGCTGTTCTGCAATGAGAACTCCACAGCCCGTCTGCTTTGCAAGTTCTTCCAGGCGCTTTCTGACCTCATGGATCATGATAGGTGCCACTCCAAGAAAAGGCTCATCTAGCAACAGGTAGCGCGGTTGGATCATCAATGCCCTGCCGATCGCTAACATTTGACGTTTCCCACCGGAAGGTACACCCGCTTTCTGATTGAGTCGCTCGCGAAGGCGCGGAAAGAATAAAAGAACCTCATCGATACGTCCGCGCACCGTAGCGGCACTCGGAAGGATGAAGCCGCCCATTTCAAGATTCTCTCGGACCGCAAGATCGGCAAAAGGACCTCGCGCCCTCCGGGACTAAAGCCAATCCAGATTGCACGTTATCAGCGACGGTCCAGCCAAGCGCCTGCTCATCAAAATGTATCTCACCCCGAAATGGTTTAAGGACACCGACAATCGTCTTAAGCGTCGTCGACTTTCCAGCCCCGTTCACACCGACTAAAGCGGCAATTTTTCCGGCCTCGAGGCTAAAGAAGATATTCTCAAGCACGACTTAGCGTCCGTATCCGACGGCCAGATCGGAGACGACTAGGGCTTTCTGTCGGTCGGTTGCGACGTCGGCGTTTTCGGACCCGTCAGCCAAAATAAACCTCCCGAACAGCCTCGCTGGAGGCGACCTGAGTCGGCAGACCTTGGAAACTCTTGCGTCCGGACTCGAGCACCACTATCCGATCGCAAAGGCGGCTGATAATTCCGAAGGCGTGATCAACGATCAGTACGGTACCGGTTGAACTGAAATCCTTGATAATATCAAAGATAAAATCGATATCGACTTTTGAGAGTCCTGCGAGTGGCTCATCCAGCAATAGCACGGTTGGGTCTGCAGCAAAGGTGCGCGCTATCGATACGATCTTCTGCCGTTTATAGGGCAAGCTCGATGCCGACAACTCTGCTTCCGCACTAAGATGGAATTTGTCCAGCAGCTTGTCGATATCCTGGTAGTTCATCGATCGTGCACCTGGGCGGGCCAATTGACCGAGCGATACATTGTCTCGGACCGTCATTCCGTCCACGATCCGCGGGTCCTGCCAAGTGCGCAGCAAGCCGCAATCCGCCACTTGATTGGCTGAAAGACCAATGATGTTAGTTCCAAACAACGACGCGACGCCTGCGTCAGCCCGATAATAACCCGCGATCACATTGAGTAGAGTCGTCTTGCCGGAGCCGTTGGGACCGATCAGGCCGACGATTTCTCCACGGCCAACGGAAAATCCCACGCCGGCGACCGCTTTCACCCCACCGAAAGATTTATTAAGATGGCGTATTTCGAGAGCGGCCTCGGTACTGGTAAGGATCTGCGGCGAAGGAGGCGTCATTGAGGTCATCGGTCTTACGTCTCAGCGGCATCGCGTTGGTGCGCTTTCCGCCACGCTCCTAAGAAAACGACTGTCAGTAGTAGTGATCCGAATACAATTTGGCGGATCGGTCCCGCGGAACTCGGACTGGTAACGATAAAGCGCAGCAATTCCGGAATGAGCACCAGCAAGGCGGCGCCAATTGCCGTACCCGCCATCGTACCGCCGGCGCCGATCATGACCATCGCCAGGAGCAAGATGGATAAATGGAGTTCGAATATCTGTGGTGCGATATAGCTGGTATGCATCGCATAGAGGGCGCCGGATAAACCCGCGATTGCGCTGCCGATCGCAACCGCCGTCATCCTTAATCGGATTACTGACGAACCTAACGCTTCCACAACGGCGCGCTCATGGGCGGCAGCTTTGAGCAATGTGCCGAATCCTGACGCGGAAACCCAAGAGAGGAAAATATAGACTAACGCCGTAGCAACAATGCAGATCAAAAGGAATTCGAGCCTCGGCGTATCGTCCCCAAGCAGGGTCGCGCGCGGCATTTGCGATATACCGTAAAGGCCACCGGTCAAGCTCGTCCAATTGATCAGGATATTCACGAACAAAACGTTGAAAGCCAGCGTCGCAACCGCGAACTGCTCTTCGTCAAACTCGAAACCGAAATAAGAGAGTAGAAACCCTACCACCGCCGGCAGAATGATGCCGATCACGACAGCCGCGGCAGGCGGCCAACCTAACTGCGTGGAAAGGATTGCATAAGCATAGGCGCCGAGACCTACTGACGCACCGTGACACAGCGACAGCAGCCCCGCCTGGCTGACAATCAAAGCAAGCCCGAGCGCAGCGACGACGAAGATCGCCATCAAGGTAGCTATCTCATATGCATAGTTAAGCATGCTCAATGGCCCGTTCTGCTTTATTGCGCGCAATCATAGCGAAAATGCTACGTTGGACCGAAAGGAATAAGAGATAGCCGAACAACGCGAGGACCGGGATCGCAGGCTGCCAGGTCGCGGGAATCCAGAGCAGCATGATCGACTCGCAAAGGCCCAACGCCAGCGCCACTACAAAACACCAGAACGGGTGCGCACGACTGATCAGACTCGCGATGACGGCTGTGACCCAGACAGGCAGACCCGAAACCGGCTCGATGCCGACCTTCATAAGAAAGAGAATGCCGGCCACGCCAACTAGGAACGATCCATAGATGAAGGCGACGATGCGGATGCGCCCGACGCGGATGCCGGCAAGCTCCGCCATATCCGGTGCAGTGGCCACCGAACGGATCGCCTTGCCAAGAGGCGACATACGAAGGAGGGCGAAGGTCACCAGCCACAACATAAGCGCGATAAGACCTTCGGCCAATTCAAGCGCACTTTAGTCCGACTCCGGCAATACGTAGACGAGATTCTAGAAACATCGGTATTTCGCCGCTACGCGTGTCTGCTCGCCATGTGAGCTGGATGAAATTCTCTATGATGATGTAGCCAGCCAGCGAGGCGACAAAAAGAATTCCGGGGCGCACGTTCCAACGGATCAGAGGCCGGTAGACCAGAAGTTCAGAGGCTACTCCCAAGGCGATCGCGACCACCAGACCGCATGCGGCACCTAGCAAGAGGTGGCCTGTGCCCGCGGTGACCAGCCAGCAGGTGTAGGCTGCACTGTGGAGACCGCGGCGTGCAGAACATGAAAAATGCGAACCGGACGATATACGATAGAAAAGCTAACCGCTCACAGCCCATATACGAGTCCGATCAGGAGCCTGTAAATTAGCAAATTCATCGATGATCTCATTCGTTTTTTTGCGTCTCGATCAGACGTTTCTTGCTATCTGCCGAACTGTGCCCGGCACCCTTCGATTCCGGGCGCAGAAATCATATCACTCGCCGACGAACACACGCTTACCGTTTTTGATTTCGGCGAAGCGTGTCTGCAGCGCTACCTGCCCTTTGGAGTCAAAGCTCCACGGCCCAGTAACGCCTTCTGACTGACCGAGCTTCTTTGACAGGAATTCTTGGAATTAAGGTCCCGTCTTGGCACCAGCTTTCGCCTCTTTGCCGAGTGCGATCACCGAATCGAAACTGGTCGCAGCATAGACGCTCGGCATCGTGTTGAACTTCTGCCGATAGGCTGCACCGAAATCCTTCATGAGTTGCGTACCGTTTTCCGGATCAAACGGCCAAGTCGCGTGCACAAAGCCTTCCGCGCCAGCGCCGCCGATGCTGGTCGTCTCTTCTTGCGCAGCACCGACGATGCCTAAGAACTTAATCTTAGAGGTCATGTCCATGCGATGAGCCTGTGCCAGAATGCACCCAGTCTCCGCCGAATAGGACGACAGGTAGATCATGTCCGGACCGGCATTCTCGGCACGGCTCAGGTAAGCCCGGAACTCGGTCGTACCCGCTTTGTAACCCTCTTCACCCACAATTTTGCCACCGAGCTTTTCGAAAGCGGGCTTGAAAACATCCCACGCAGCCTTGCCGGCAGCAGTGTCCGGATAGAGGCCGAATATCTTGCGGATTCCGCGGTTGTAGGCAAATTTGGCTGCGTCCGTGCCCTCAATCTGAAAGCTCGGCATGGTGCTGAACGTATATGGACCAATATTCGCGATCTGCGGAGCAGCAGCCATTGCATTGACGAGGACAACTTTGTCCTTCTTGCCCATCGGACCGAGCGTCAGCACAACTGGGCTCACCCCGTGCACGATCGCGGGCACATTGTTCACGCGGACTAGCTTGTTATAGGGAGAAATCGAAGTCGGGACGTCTGCCGCGCCGTCTTCGGTGATGACGGTCATGTCAACACCATCCTTCCTCAATTGTTCGATGGCGAGCGGGACAACATTCGCGAAGCTCTGCCCATATGTCGCCGCGGGTCCCGAAAGAGGCACTATTGCGCCAATCGTGATCTTGTCTGAGCATCAGCGCCACTACAAAGAACCGAAAGCGCAGCTATACATGTCTTGAGCTACGACTTTGTCGAAGCGCAGACCCATGATGATCGTCGGATCAGAGTTCTGACCTCAATCGACGAGTTCACCCGCGAATGTCTGGCCATCCGGGTTGCTCGCCGTATCAACAGCCTCGGCGTCATCGAAACACTGGCCGACGTGAGGCTCACCAAGGTATTCCGGAATACATCCGTTGGGACAGCGGAGCGGAGATGAAATCCAGGATAGTCCGCCATTGGCAGAGCCGCGAAGCGTGGCGTTCGGGGCCCCGACACGTGGAGAGAACGCAGCAGGCGATTCGCGTCCGATTGCTAGCTTACAATACAAGAGACGTACACATCGTATCTGATTGACAACAGCTTGCTTAGATGAAAATAATGATATCAATAAGGGCCGAGTGCCTTCCAAAAAATTGGG
>CAZXJZ010000205.1:0-2011 GCA_964641065.1 uncultured Hyphomicrobiales bacterium
CTTGGATTGCAGCTCGGCCGCCTTCTTCATCATGCCCATGAAATCGGCCATGTCTCACCTTTCAAAGTTTTACCTGTCGTTGTCGCTGTCATCGTCGTCCGGATCGATGGGAGTAGCGTCGAAGTCGGGCTCAGCCGTCGGCTGCTCGATTTCGCGCGGGCGTACCGCCACAATCTCCGCGCCCGGGAAGCGTTCCAGCACCGCCTGCACCAGCGGATCGGCGCGCACGCCGCGCTTCAGTTCCGCCTCGCGCGCATCCATCTGCGCTTTCAGTGTCGGCTGACCCGGCTCGCGCGACAGCACCACCACCCAGGGCCGTCCGGTCCACATGCTGAGTTTGCCGGACAATTCGTTGACCAGGGTCTGGGCCGCCCCGGGTTCGAGCGCGATTTCGAGCTTCCCGTCCTCGCAACGGACCAGCCGCATGTCGCGCTCCAGCGCCGCCTTGATCCTGAGGTCGCGCTTCTCTGCCGCCAGTTGCACCACGGCTTCGAAGCTGCCGAGCACCATCGGTTGCGGTGACGGCGCGGCTTGTAGCGGACGCGGCGCTTCGTTCAGCGCCGGCGCGGCCATGGCGCGCGGTCCGCTGCGCGGCGCGTCGGAATGCGAGGCCGCCATCACCGCCGGTGCCGGCGTTGTTGGGAACGGAGCCGATGACGAAGTGAGGCCGCCATTGCTGCGGGGAGCGGACAAAGCTGTCGTCTCGATAGACGTGCCACCGGCGAGCGCGCGGATCGCTTCGTCCGGGGTCGGCAAATCCGCAGCATAGGCGATCCGCACCAGCAGCATTTCCGCGGCAGCCACCGGGCGCGCCGCTTGCTGCACCTCGGTAAGGCCTTTCAGCAGCATCTGCCAGGTTCGCGACAGGATGCGCATCGAGAGCTGTGCCGCGAAGGCGCGGCCGCGCACGCGCTCTGGCTCACTGAGGGACAGATCGTCCGCGACCGAGGGCACGAGCTTCACGCGCGTGACGAAATGCGTGAACTCGGCAAGATCGGACAGGATGATGGTAGGATCGGCGCCGGAATCGTATTGATCGCGCACTTCCTTTAGCGCCCCGCCGATATCGCCCTTCAGCAGCATTTCGAACAGGTCAACGATGCGAGAGCGATCCGACAGCCCGAGCATCTGCCGGATGTCTTCGGCCCGCACCTCGCCGGCGGCGTGCGAAATCGCCTGATCGAGCAGCGACAGCGAATCGCGCACCGAGCCTTCCGCCGCGCGCGCGATCAGCGCCAGCGCTTCGGTGTCGACACTGACGCTTTCCTTCTCGGCAATGCCGGCCAGATGACGCACCAGAAGATCGCCGTCCACGCGCCGAAGATCGAACCGCTGACACCGGGAAAGCACCGTGATCGGCACTTTTCTGATCTCGGTGGTCGCGAACACGAACTTGGCGTGCGGTGGCGGTTCCTCCAGCGTCTTCAGCAAGGCGTTGAACGCAGCCGTCGACAGCATGTGGACTTCGTCGAGGATGTAAACTTTGTAGCGCGCGCTGACCGGCGCATAGCGCACCGCATCGTTGATCTGCCGCACATCGTCGACGCCGTTATGCGAGGCCGCGTCCATTTCATGGACGTCGATATGGCGGCTTTCGATGATGGCCTGGCAATGCTCGCCCATCACCGGCATGTCGATGGTCGGTCCCTTGATCGACCCATCCGGCAATTGATAATTCAGCGCGCGGGCCAGGATGCGGGCGGTCGTGGTCTTGCCGACCCCGCGGACCCCGGTGAGGATCCAGGCTTGCGGAATGCGCCCGGTCTCGAAGGCATTCGAGACGGTGCGGACCATGGCGTCCTGACCGATCAGGTCAGTGAAGGTGGACGGCCGGTAGCGCCGCGCCAGCACGCGATAGCCGCCCGCGCCAAGTGCCGTAGCTTGGGGCGCAGCTTCTACCGGCTTCTGATTGCTGGTCTCGCTCATGGCGCTTCCGGTTTGGCGCTTCCGGGTTCGCGGCGCCGGCGCGGCCGGATACCTGTATTGGCCGCGAAAAAAGGGTGGGAGGCTG
>CAZXJZ010000205.1:2021-8584 GCA_964641065.1 uncultured Hyphomicrobiales bacterium
GCGGTACCCGCCCGCGCCTTGCGGCGCGGCCTGTACCGGCGTCTGATTGCTGGTCTCGCTCATGGCGCGTCTGGCGCTTCCGGGTTCGCGGCGCCGGCGCGGCCCGGACACCTGCATTTCGCGGCGAAAAAGGGGTGGGAGGCTGACAAGCGACCCGAACCGGAGCTCGTTAGGGCTGCTTCCTTCCGGACCTGACCCGGTTGGCGAGTGGCTCGCCCACCGCCAACCTCCCGCGTGATATATCGGGCCTCGCCGCCCCGAAAGCAAGCAAAACGGCGCCCGGGGTGATAACCTGACGCGCCCCGCAATGCCTTGGACAATCTCATGAATTCGGATCAATGGTCGCTGCACCCGCAACTTGTGCGGGACACCATCGAACTTGGCGATCTCGCACTGTCGCGGGTCCTGGTGATCCGGGACGCGAATTACCCCTGGCTGCTGCTGGTTCCGCGCCGGCCCGGCATCGTCGAGATCATTGATCTGGAGGAGGTCGAGCAGGCCCAGCTGATGGTGGAGATCGCTCGCGTCAGCCGGGTGCTGAAGGCGGTGACCCAATGCGACAAGCTCAATGTCGCGGCGCTCGGCAATGCCGTGCCGCAGCTTCATGTGCATGTCATCGCGCGCCGCAAGACCGACAAGGCCTGGCCGAAACCGGTCTGGGGCGTCGCCCCGCCGCTCGACCATGATTCCGGCGAGGTCGAGCGCTTTATGGCTGCAATCAAGAAGAAACTCTGGGTGTCCTGATCATGCAGAATGCAATGCACTTCGGACCGTGGCCTGCGCTCGGCTATGTCGACAGCCTGCTCGACCGCGCGGCGGCGCGGCGCGTCGATCCGGATTTCCTTGAAGCCTGCTGCGTGAGCGCGGGGTCTGGCTTCTACCTGATCGGCGGCGAGATGATCGTGCTGAAACGGGCGGGGGATGCGTTCGATCCGATGTTTCTGCCGGACGAGCTTGCAGGCTTCGCGGCCGGGCCGGATCGTCTGTTTCTCGGGTTGCAGCAACAGACCGGCCGGTTCGGCCTGTCGCTTGCGCAGGATGCCATCGAGACGCTGAAGACCGACGCGCGGTTTCATGTCGTCGACCTGCGGTCGATCGCGGTGCAGGGCCTGGTGGCGCCCGAACATCTGCCGCCGCTCGCGGAAGCCAAGGCGCTGCTGCATTGGCATGCACGCCATCGCTTCTGCAGCAATTGCGGTCATCCCACCAATGTGGTGGAGGGCGGCTGGCGCCGGGATTGTCCCAACTGCCGGGCGCAGCATTTTCCGCGCACCGATCCGGTGGCGATCATGCTCGCGGTGCGCGGCGATCGTTGTCTGCTCGGCCGGCAAGCCCATTTCGCGCCGGGTATGTGGTCGTGCCTCGCGGGCTTCGTCGAGCCGGGCGAGAGCATGGAGGAAGCGGCGCGCCGCGAGACTTTGGAAGAAGCCGGAATCCGTTGCGGCCGCGTGCGTTATTTCGCATCGCAGCCCTGGCCGTTTCCGTCCTCGCTGATGATCGGCTGCCACGCCGAGGCGATTTCGGAAGACATCGTGGTCGACCGCGACGAGCTCGAGGATGCGCGCTGGTTCTCCCGCGACGAGACGGCTGCGATGCTGATGCGGACCCATCCGGATGGACTCGGAACGCCGCCGCCGGTCGCCATCGCCCATCACATCATCCGCGCCTGGGTGGAGAAGGGCGACGATGTCCTTGCCTGACCGGACACGAGGGAAGCTTATTGTCTGCGCCGGGATGGCGGTCATCGATCATGTCTATCGCCTCACGACGTTTCCGGCTCCTGGCACCAAGACCCGCGCCCAGGATTTTTTTTCGGTGCTGGGTGGATGCGCTGCGAATGCTGCGATTACCATCAGCCGGCTCGGCGGACGGGCCCGTGTGGTGTCACCGCTGGGAGGCCCGGCCGGGCAGGATCTGACGGGCGACAACGTTGTTGCGAAGCTTGCGCGCGATGCGATCGACGTTGGGCATGTCGTGCGGCTGGATGGCGCCGTGTCCTCGCGATCCTCCATCTTCATCTCGGGCGATGGCGAACGGACCATCGTGAGCTATCGTGATCCGGCCTTGGAACGCGCTCGCCCGCATGACCCCACAGGCGCGATCTCGGGCGCCGATGGCCTCCTCGCCGACAACCGCTTTCCGGAATTCGTTCTGCCGACCGTTCGTGCCGCGGCAGCCGAGGGCAAGCTCGTGGTGCTGGATGCGGACAAGCCGATGGGACTGACCGACGAGTTGCTGACGCCCGCGACCCATATCGTGTTTTCCGCCGACGGTCTGCGCGCCACTGCTCAGACCGACGATCTGGCGACGGCGCTCGGCGTGGTCGCGGGGCATACGGACGCTTTCGTCGCCGTCACCGACGGACCACGCGAGATGCTGTGGCGGGAGAATGGTGGCATCGGCCGTCTGCCGGCTTTCGCGATCGAGGCGGTCGATACGCTTGGCGCGGGTGACGTTTTCCACGGCGCCTTCGCGCTGGCTTTGGCTGAAGGCGAGCCCGTCGCGGCCGCCATGCGATTTGCCGCCGCCGCGGCCGCAATCAAATGCAGCCGCCTCGGCGGCGGGGCAGGCGCGCCGGATCGCGCCGAGGTGGCCGCGTTCCTGAGCGCCCGTGCCGAAAATTAGGCCTTTCTTGTGGAAGGATATTCTATATATAGCGGATCGCCGCCCATGATTTAGAATAATATTCCAGGTGACGCATGGATGCCATTGACCGGAAAATACTTCTGACCCTGCAGGAAGATGCCTCGCTGTCGGTTGCCGAGATCGGCCAGCGGGTCGGGCTGTCGTCGACGCCGTGCTGGAAGCGGATTCAGCGGCTCGAGGCTGACGGCGTAATCCAGAAGCGGGTCGCGATCGTGGACCAGGACAAGGTCGGCCTCGGCATCAGCGTCTTCGTCTCGGTGGAAACCGACGATCATTCGGAGGAGTGGCTGGGCCGCTTCGCCGGCGCCGTCAGCGCGATGCCCGAGGTGATGGAATTCTACCGGATGGCCGGCGATGTCGATTACATGCTGCGCGTGGTCGTGCAGGACATGCAGGCCTACGACACCTTCTACAAGAAGCTGATCGCCGCCTCGCCGCTGAAGAACGTGACTTCGCGCTTTGCGATGGAGAAGATCAAGTCGACGACCAGCCTGCCGATCCCGTGACCCAATGCGTCGCTACGGGCGCGTAGGCCCGGACCCGACACTCAGATCTTGGTCACCGTCTCCGACAATCGCGGCCGCATGTAAATCTGATCGTTCAGATTCATGGCGCCGGTCACCACATAGCCGATCGACGGCTGGTACTTGTAGGTTGCTTCGCCCCAGACCAGCGAGGTGGACGGCGTATTCAGCGCGGGCGGGATGGTCACGGCGGAGCCGACCGCGCGCGCGGTGCCGTTCTTGGTGCTGCTCCACTTGATCTTGGCGTTGCCATTCTTGTCGATCTCAACGACCGACACCGTCACCTTCACGTCCTTGTCCGGATAAGGCGCCATGATCGCGGTCGCGGCTCCGAGTACGGCATTGATTCCGTTGTTGTCGATGCTTGACACCTGCGCGACGAGATCGGCCACGGTGCGAGCCGTCAGTGTCACCTTGCGGTCGATGCTGACGCCTTGCGACACCTCGACACCGCCGAGATACAACGTGAGCATCAGCGGCAGCAGCATCGCAAACTCGACGGCCGATACGCCTCGCTTGTCTTTTGCGAAGTTGGACAGCCGCAGCGCGGCTGCGCGAACCATCATGCAATCGATCCGGTTGAGCATGGTGCGTCTCACTGGAAAGGTTCGTTGCGGAACGCGGCCGTCGCCATCAGCAGGCGCTTGCCGCCGGACAGGTCTGCGAGGTTGAGGCCGAGCAGCGATACATGGACGGGCCATTCGTAAAGCAGCCGGACAACGACGATGTCGCCCGGCGATCCGGGCTGCCAGGCAGGCGTGAAGGTGACATTGCCGTTGGCGTCGATCGGCTTCGAGGTATTGGCGGCGGCGAAAGACGAATAGGTGCGAACGTCTACCTTGATCCCGCCGTCGCAATCGAACAGCGCCAGGACCCGCTTGCAGACCTCTTCCTTGAACTGTTGCTGGTTGAGACCGCCTTTCTGCGCCTGCCCGGTCATGACCAGACGCGCGGAATCCGCCGTGGCGGTTTCAAGAACCTGACCGGCGAAGAACACGATCGCGGTTTCAAGAATGGCAAACATGAGCGCGAGAAACGGCGCGGCCACCATGGCGAATTCGATCGCCGCGGCGCCATCGTCTTTCCTGGCGAGGCGGCGAACGATGCGCGGGGTGATCCGTCGCATGAAACCCGATCGGGAAGTCTCTTTCACGGCCTCTGGCATGGCGATGATCCATTGGTCCGGACGTGCGGCCGGAGCAACGCGGTTCTAGCAAAGGCGCGTTTGTGAATTATTGCCCGGATTTCGGACAAAGGCCGGGGCGTCGTTTACCGGTTCGAAACCATGTCGGGCCGACCGATGCCGCGGCTTCATCTTACGCCGCGTCGGGACCGCTGCGTCAGCGTCCCGACGATATCGAGGTCGCCTGCGTGTTGCGGGTCGTTGTCTGCACCAGGGCCTGGTTGAAGTATTCCTGGTTGTCACCCGGTGCAATCACCGGCTGACAGGTCGGCACGCAGCTATAGGTCTCGCGGCTTGTGCCTTTGAAGACGACCACGGTGTTCAGCGCGCCGCGGACTTCGACGATTTTCTCGAACAGCGCGTTGCCCTTGCGATCCAGGGCAATGAAGTTGGTGGCTCCGTAGCCCTTTCCGGTCAGGACGGCGAGCCCGCCTGCCTGCAGCGAGGCGTCGACGATCAGTGGGTTTCCAACCACGATCGTGGCAACGCGCTCCGGCAGCTTGATGAGCTTGGCCTCGTCCATCGCTACATTCAGCCTCTCACCGGGCGGAAAGTCGCCCGCTTGCGCTGGAACTGAAACAGCGAACGCGACGATACCGGCGAGAGCGGATTGCCGAAACAGGCTCCAGAAGCCATGACGCGCCGCCATGATGTTACTCCGCACAAACGCACACACACGAGAGACCGAACGGCAAAACTCGGCGGCACACTCCGCCCCGTCGAACTCACACCAAAATGGTGAATCAATCGCCAACGGGACCGTTTAAAAAAATCCTCAACGCACGGACCTCCGCGCTACGCGTGCGGTCGCATAGATTGAGTGCGCGTTTTGTGCATCTGCATCAAACCTTCCTTAACCGCAATTTCGGACGGCGGAACTTCCAAAGCCCGCTTGCGGACAGGGAAAGGCCTCCTCGATGCGGTGCAGGGATAGGGTGTGCTCCACAGTTTCGCGATGCGTTCATCGATCCCGTGAGAGCAAACACTGACCGGCTGCAACGTGAGCGTTGACGCATTTTGCCATGTAGAATTTGGGAAAATCTGCCGGTTGATCGCACTGGATCAAGCGCCGCCGCGCTTCATTGGCAGCGGGCTACAGGATGCGCATCACGAATGCGCACCGCCGACATCGCTAACGGATTCTGAAATCGTGCCCCGGATTCCCGAATGCCGGGCTTACAGATTCTTCAAACGCCACTGCTAGTTTCGCGTCACTGCCGGTCACCCGGCGGTCTGGTTCTAAGTCTGGTTCAACGCTGTCTCAACGGAGCTACAACAATGGTGACCTTCAAGAAGTTCATTCGCGACGAGTCGGGTGCAACCGCCATCGAATACGGCCTGATCGCAGCCGGCATCGCCGTCGCCATCATCACGGTCGTGCAGGGCATCGGTACGAGCCTCACCGCGAAGTTCGAAGAAGTCAAAGCTGGTCTCCAGTAATATCCTGGATCGACTGCCAAGCCGCGCCCCCTGGCTTTGTCCCGCGGGCGCGGTTTCGCATTTATGGACCCTGCACCGGGAGCTTCCGGCGCGGTGCTAACCGGACGGCAAGAACGAGCCGGTTAAGTTCACGGTCGAGTACGAGTAGATGTTGCGAGTGCGGCCATGACATTGATGATGACAGACGCGATCCGGCTGTTTCTGTTTCCAGCGCTCATGGCCTTCGCCGCCTTCAGCGACCTGTTCACGATGACGATCTCGAACCGCGTGTCGCTGCTTCTGGTCGCCGGCTTCTTCGTCATGGCCGTGTTGGTCGGCATGGGTGGCGCGGATATCCTGTCGCATATGGGGGCCGGCCTCGCCGTGCTCGCCGTTACCTTTGCATTGTTTGCTTGTGGCTGGATCGGCGGCGGAGATGCCAAACTTGCCGCCGCAACCGCGCTGTGGATCGGCTTCGGTCCGCTGATGGATTATCTGGTCTACGCCTCGATCTTCGGCGGCATCCTGACGCTGGCCATCATCCGATATCGGGTTACGCCGCTGCCTGGGCTGCTGCAGGGCCAGGATTGGGCCTTGCGCCTGCATCGGGCAGACGAAGGCGTGCCTTATGGAATCGCGCTCGCGGGCGCCGCGCTCGCGGTCTATCCGCAGACCGTTTGGATGAAGCCGCTGGGCCTCGGCTGACCCCGGGGTCGCGGTCGGTCAGAAAAAATTAACTCGGTTTGCAAACCGCTCATTAACCACGAATTGACCTTTGGGTGGTGAAACTC
>CAZXJZ010000206.1:0-8554 GCA_964641065.1 uncultured Hyphomicrobiales bacterium
GATGGGCATGATGGGATTTCTCGTGATCCATCCAGCCGATCCGAATTTTCAGCGCGTTGATCGGGACTTCGTGTTCCTGATGGCTGGCTACGATATCGACCCCGGCACCTACACGCCAAAGGTCATGACGATGCTCGACTTCAATCTCTGGGCCTGGAACAGCCGCGTGTTTCCGGGGATTGATCCGTTTGTTTGCAATTACGGCGACAAGGTTCGTATCCGCATCGGCAACCTGACCATGACCAATCATCCTATCCACAAGCACGGTGCGCCGTTCACGGTCACCTGCACGGATGGCGGCTGGGTGCCGGAAACCGCGCGAATCCCAGAGGTGACGACGGACGTGCCAGTGGGAGCGATGCGGGCGTTCGAATTCACAGCAGACGAAATGGGTGACTGGGCGATCCATTGCCACAAGTCACACCATACGATGAACGCGATGGGCCATGACGTGAAGACATTCATCGGCGTGGACAAGCGGACCGCGCAGCGTGCCATCAGGCGGCTGGTGCCGGACTACATGCCGATGGGATCGGCTGGCATGGCGGAGATGGGCGAAATGGAAATGCCCATGCCGGACAACACTCTGCCGATGATGACGGGTTTCGGCCCATTCGGACCGGTCGAGATGGGGGGCATGTTCTCGGTCGTAAAGGTGCGGAAAGGTATCGCGCGAGATGATTACAAAGATCCGCCCGATTACGAGCATCCGCCGGGCACGGTTGCCTACGAGTTCAAAGGCAAGACAACGGAACCTGTGCGCGCCGGCCCGCCGCAGTCAGGCGAGAAGGCACGGATGGAATTCGACGTCGTCAAACCTGGGTCGAAACGGCCCGCCAAACATCAACATTGAAAGGAGATGGAGAAATCAATGCCTCCCTGTGGACTAACCGCGTCGCATACGGCGCTGCTGCCGGCGGCAGCCTTTTCGGTTCTCTTGTTGTCCCCAGCCGCCATCGCGGGACCGGGCCAGCCAGGACATTCGCATAGTCACAGCGAGTTTTCGGCGGGGCAACCGGGAGATCCTAAAAAACCTGCCCGAATCGTAATGGTCGTCATGCGCGAAACTGACGACGGGAAGATGGTTTACGTGCCGAACAAGGTCGACGTGAAACGAGGCGAGCAAATCCGTTTCATCATCACCAATGCCGGCGAAATTCCCCATGAATTCACGCTCGCGAGTGTCGATGACAATCTCAAACATGCAGAAGAGATGAAGAAAAATCCGGAAATGGAGCACGACGACCCGAATAGCAAGACGATCCAGCCTAAGAAGAAAGCCGAGATCGTGTGGCGCTTCAGTAAGGCGGGTACGTTTGAATTTGCCTGCCTCATCCCGGGCCACCGCGAAGCCGGGATGATCGGCACTGTCGGCGTAAAGTAGATGAATACCAAACCAAAATGGAGGAGACGATGACCAGAAGAGCGATGATCACTGCCGTCCTGATGCTTGTGCTCGGCGGTCCGCCGATGGCGATTTTCAATAGCAACATGGTTCAGGCGCAGACCACGCAGCTCATCGACGGCCAAATTACAAAAATTGATGCAGCCGAGGGCAAGGTCACAATCAAGCATGGGCCCATCAAAAAGTTCGATATGGATGGGATGACGATGGTGTTCCGGGCGCAGGACCCGGCAATGCTCAAATCAGTCAAGACGGGTGACAAGGTGAAATTTGATCTTGAGAAGATCAAAGGACAGTTCACCGTAACCAAGATTGAGAAAGCTAAGTAGCTTCGAAAGTTGCGGGGACATGCCGGATTGAATTATTCCGGACATGCCCCGTACTTGCGAGAGGTGTGGGAGCCGATTTGTGTGGCCACAAAAAATGAAAATCTTAACAGCCATTTGTGATGCTAGCTTTTACGAAAATCGCGATGTTGTCGTCACCATTCGAACCAGTGTGAGCAACGCGTGACTTGGCTGCAGATCAGCCATGCTGCGACCTTCAGTGCAATCATGGGCGCAATAACACTGTTTGGCTGCAACGCGGCAAAAGCCCAATTGTCAGTGAAGATAATCGAGAAGGGAGTCTATAAAGCGGAGACTATCGCACGAACAATTACGGAAATAGCTGCCGGCGTACTAAACACAGTGGTGAATCCTCGGCTTATCAGCGAGGGTGTCATCGTCTATGGCAATCTCGGTGTTCGCTTTGGGATTCGTTACGTGGTGTCCGGCACCGCAACCACGGACGTCGATCTGAGGTTCGTGATCCGCTTTCCGCCTGCTGGTCTTCGAGATCCGAAAGGCCTTCGACACTCGGTAAGTGAGCAATCTTTGAGCGTGCAGGCAGGCGGTGTTTATTACTGGGATTATCGACTTGAGAGTGATTGGGAGATTGTTCCGGGCGCTTGGCACTTTGAAATTTGGTCGAACGCCAACAAACTTGCGCAGCAGACGTTTTGCATACTTGACGCGCGACAAGCCTTAGACGCGAACAACGCGAAGGAGTGTTTACCTTTCTTGATGAAGCTTTCAAACGAGCAGGGCTCACGTGGAACAGGAATGGGGCCTGGATGACCGAGTCCGCTATCGGAAAGTTTTCGTCCGTCGCCTCGGCACAGTCAGCTTTGCATTTTTCGTTAAGAAGGGGGCCTATGTAAGGGTTCTGAGCCGGATCGATGCGGGTCCCCGTTGTCAGCACGACTGGTATCGGTTAATTTGGGGCTCTCCAAAGCTTGCAATTGCCAGGGCGCGCGGGAGGGATCGAGGTCTCTCCCGGGCGCCTTTATCTATTCGTTTGATGGCATCGACCTGTCGCAGCATTACAAATTCCCGGTACACACGGTCCTGTGATTGCAATACCGGGTTGCCGGGGTATAAATAGAGACAAATGTACAGACGCTTCCTGTCCCTTGTCCTTGTTTTGGCAATAGCCGCATCCGGCTATCAGCCCGCCTTTGGCATGACCGATTCTGCCGCGCCGGTTATGCAGATGGAAGCCGACGCCGATTGTCCCGAGATACAGAAGGATGATTGCTGCGATCAGACCGAAAAGGGCAAGAGGCTTTGTGTCTGGAATGACGCCTGTGCGGCCCGCTGTCATGTCAATGCAGGTCTCGAAATTGCTGCTTATGCGCCGGCAGTCTGTGATGGTGTTGCTGCCGCTCCGCCGTCTCGCGAACGCCTATCGGTGAAGACTGCCCGAGCGGGTCCGCTGTTTAGGCCTCCTATCGTCTGATCCCTTGATGCCAGCTCTCTCGTCACGCGGGTCACGCGCGTGCTGGAGAGGCGCGTGCGGGCTCGTTGCCCTGAGACGCGCAGGAACATCCAGCTTCAAAAGGATCACATGATGAACGTCACCGCAGTGTTGCGGATCGTGCTTGTTTGCATGACCGCCATAGCCCCGATTCCCATAAACCGCGCCGCCGCACAGGATGCGCCGGCCTTCGAAGCTGTCAAATCTGAGGTCTCAGTCGGCAAAGACATCCGCATAGAACTCAAGCTTGCCGGCGTCGAACCGGCGCCGGCCTCGCGGGATGTCACGGTCGAAAAGGCGCGGCTTGATATGGGCCCGGACGGCATGGAGGCGATGGCGGCTCCGCTGAAGCCTTTGTCCGGCTCTTCGCCAGGCGTCCTCGTATATCAGGCCGATCTCGCCATGGCTGGCCGGTGGGCGTTTTCGATCACGGCGCGCATCAAGGGCCGCGACGAGCCCGTTACGTCGACCGTGATCTTCACCGCAGTCGAGGCGGAAACGCGGGCGGACATCCCGAAAAAGGAGGGGCCGGGCAAGATTCTTTATTATCGCAACCCGATGGGATTGCCCGACGTCTCGCCTGTTCCGAAGAAGGACTCGATGGGGATGGACTACATCCCGGTCTACGAGGACGAAACAGGCGGACCGCAGGGGACCGTGCGCATCTCGCCGGAGAAGGTGCAGCGCGCCGGGGTGCGGACGCAAAAAGTCGAGCGTCGTAATGTTTCCCGGACCGTTCGCGCGCCGGGCACGGTCGTGGCCGATGACACAAGGCTCGGCGTCGTCACCGCGAAGTTCAATGGATTCGTTGAAGAACTTTATGTTCCGTCTGTCGGTGAACCCGCCAAGCGCGGGCAGAAGCTGATGAAAGTATGGATTGAGTCGCCGGATATCCTGCAGAAGCAAGCGGACCTGACCAGCACAATGACCGGCGCCGGGCGCGGTGGAACGCTTCACGAGAGCGCTGAGCGGAATCTTCGCTTTTTCGGATTTTCGGACGAGGCAGTGGAAGAGATCAGAAAAGCGGGTCGGCCGCTACGGTCGCTCACTCTTAATGTGCCCCGTGACGGAACCGTTCTGGAGAAACCCGCGCTTGTCGGGATGCGGTTTTCGTCGGGAGACACGCTTTTTCGCTTAGCCGACCTCTCCACGGTCTGGATCATCGCCCAGGTGGCGGAAAGCGATCTCGCCTTGATCCGCGAAGGCCAGGCCGCCAGCGTGCAGCTCAAGGCGTTTCCGAATGAAACGCGGGAGGGGAAGGTCGAGCGGATTTATCCAGAACTGAACATGGCCACGCGCACGGTGCCCGTCCGGATCGTCCTGCCCAATGCAGACGGCCGGTTGCGTCCGGGCCTTTTTGCGGAAGTCACATTCGGAACAAACGGCGGCGAGGCCGTGATCGCGATCCCGGATTCGGCCGTGATGGACAGCGGCCGGCGGCGCGTTGCGTTCGTCGCAAAAGGCGAGGGGCTTTTCGAGCCGCGCGAACTCGAAACCGGTGCGCGCGGTGACGGCTATGTCGAAGTCAGGAAAGGAGTGGACGAAGGTGAAGACGTGGTGTTCCGTGGCACCTTCCTGGTCGATGCGGAAAGCAATCTGAAGGCCGCGCTCGCTGGCTTCGCATCCCCGGAGACCGGCAAGTGATCGCGCGGCTGATCCGCTGGTCGGCCGACAATCTCGTCCTTGTGATGATAGCGGCCCTCTTTTGCGTGCTGGCGGGCCTCTACGCGATGACGCGCATCCCGCTCGACGCGATTCCTGATCTCTCCGATACGCAAGTCATCGTCTACACGGAATACCAGGGTCAGGCGCCGCAAGTCATTGAAGATCAGGTCACCTATCCTCTGGCGAGCGCCATGCTCGGTGTGCCGCGCTCGCGTGTGGTCCGTGGATTTTCTTTCTTCGGCGTATCGTTCGTGTACGTCATTTTCGAAGACGGGACCGACATCTACTGGGCACGTTCGCGCGTTTTGGAATATCTCAACGCTGCCGCGGGCCGGGTGCCTTCCGGCGTCACGCCCACGCTCGGTCCGGACGCGAGCGGGGTTGGCTGGGTCTATCAGTACGCGCTGACTTCGAAAAATCACGATCTTAGTGAGCTTCGGTCCTTACAGGACTGGCATTTGCGTTTCGGGCTGGCCAAGGCGGAAGGTGTTGCCGAAGTCGCCGCCGTCGGGGGCTTCGTGCGCCAGTACGCGATCGTGATCGATCCGCAGCGCATGAAGACGTTCGGCATCACGCTCGATGCCGTTCGAAATGCCGTCCGTGCCAGCAACATGGATGTCGGCGGGAGGACGGTCGAGCTGTCGGAAACCGAATTCATGATCCGCGGCCGTGGCTATCTGCGAACGCCGGCGGATTTGGAGCGTGTGGTCCTGAAGGCGCAAGGAGGAACGCCGGTCACGTTGAAGGACATCGCGCGCATCGAACTGGCGCCCGACGAGAGACGTGGAATCGCAGAGCTGAACGGCGAAGGGGAGGTGGCAAGCGGCATAGTGCTGCAGCGCTACGGCGGCAACGCGCTTGACGTGATCACTTCGGTGAAGGAGCGGCTATCGGCCCTCGGATCAAGTTTGCCCGAAGGGGTCGAGATCACCGAGGTGTATGATCGTTCGGACCTGATTCATCGCGCGATCCGTACGCTGATCGTTACGCTGACAGAAGAAAGCGTAATTGTCGCGCTCGTGTGCTTTCTGTTCCTGCTGCACGCCCGCAGCGCTCTTGTTGCAATCATCACCTTGCCGATCGGCATATTGATGGCCATGGTGGCCATGCACGCGCTCGGGATTGGCTCCAACATCATGAGCCTGGGCGGTATCGCCATTGCGATCGGCGCGATGGTGGACGCTTCAATTGTCATGGTCGAGAACGCGCATAAGCGTCTGGAGCATGCGCCACCGGGCAGTGACCGGCGCGAGGTCCTGATCGCTGCCGCTCAGGAAGTGGGCCCGGCGCTATTTTTCAGCCTTCTGGTCATCACCGTTTCGTTTCTGCCGATTTTTGCGCTTGAAGCGCAGGAAGGGCGGATGTTCAAGCCATTGGCCTATACCAAGACCTTTGCCATGGCGGCTGCGGCCTTACTGTCCGTGACGCTCGTGCCGGCGCTGATGCTCCTGTTCATAAGGGGCCGCATCATGCCCGAAAGCCGCAATCCGATAAACCGGGCCCTGATCTGGCTATACCGGCCCGTCATCAGGACGGTCCTGAAAGCCAGGCTCCTGACCATCTTGCTGGCCGGCGTTATCCTCGGTGTCTCGATCATCCCCGCCACGCGGATCGGGTCTGAGTTTATGCCGAACCTGAATGAGGGCACATTGTTTTACATGCCCACGACGCTGCCCGGGCTCTCGGTCACAAAGGCTGCCGAGCTGCTGCAGACGCAGAACCGCATCATCAAGTCATTTCCCGAAGTGAAGAGCGTGTGGGGCAAGGCCGGGCGGGCCAATACGGCGACCGATCCCGCGCCGATCGAGATGTTCGAAACCATTATCAATTTGAAACCGCAAGGCGAGTGGCGCGCCGGCTTGACCGTCGACAAGCTCATCGCCGAAATGGATGCTTCCTTGCAGTTTCCGGGCGTCAGCAACGCCTGGACGATGCCGATCAAGGCGCGCATCGACATGCTCTCCACGGGCATCCGCACGCCAGTAGGCGTAAAAATCTTCGGGAAAGATCTGGTGACACTCGAAAGCCTCGCGAAGGAAGTCGAGACGGCATTGCGGAAAGTCCCCGGCACGTCGAGCGCCTATGCGGAACGGGTCAACAGTGGCTACTTCCTTGAGATTACACCTGATCGTGACGCCATAGCCCGTCTCGGCCTGTCCATTGAGGACGTACAGAAGACGATTTCATTGGCGATCGGCGCCGAAGTCATCGCGACGACTGTCGAGGGCCGGGAACGTTATGGCGTGGTGCTGCGGTATCCCCGCGATATCCGCAGTGACCCCGAGGCCATCGCCTCTGAAGTTCTGGTATCGCTGCCAAATGGCAGCGCCATCCCTTTGGGAGAGGTCGCGTCGATCACGCGCACGCAGGGGCCAACCTCGATCCGTACGGAAGACGGCCAGCTCGTCGTGTATGTCTTTGTGGACATTCGCGATCGCGATCTCGGAGGATATGTGGCAGAAGCCCGGAAGGCAGTGGCAGAAGCCGTGCCGATGCCCGCGGGCTTCTACGTGGCATGGAGCGGCCAGTTCGAATATCTGGAGCGTGCCGCAAAGCGTCTTCAGATCGTCGTTCCGGCGACGCTTCTGCTGATTTTCCTGCTGCTTTATCTGAATTTCAAACGTATTGGCGAAACGGTGATTGTGATGCTCTCGCTGCCGTTCTCGCTGGTCGGCGGGCTGTGGCTGATGCACTGGATGAGTTTCAACTACAGCGTGGCGTCAATCGTTGGATTCATCGCGCTTGCGGGCGTTGCCGCCGAAACTGGCGTCATCATGTTGATCTATCTCAATCAGGCCTGGGAAGAAACCAAAGCGCGCGTTGTGAGCGAGGGAAGGCCCCTGCAGCAACATGACTTGAGCCGCGCTATCATGGAAGGCGCGGTCGAGCGCGTGCGGCCGAAGATGATGACCGTGGCAGCCATCATGGCAGGTCTGCTGCCGATCCTTTGGAGCACGGGTGTGGGTTCGGAGGTGATGCAGCGAATTGCCGTTCCGATGATCGGCGGCATGGTCTCATCGACCATGCTGACGCTGATCGTGATACCGGCCGTCTATGCCTTGGTGAAGGGGGCCGCGCTCGGAAAACCGCAGGAAGCCCCGTTTGAGGCAGTCGAGGAGAAGCTAAGATGAACTCAGGTATGATCACCCGGCGCCGCGTACTCTCGGGCGCCGCAAGCCTGCTGGCGGCCGGATCGTTGCCGTGGTCAGCACACGGTGCTGCAGGCGCAGCAAAGGAGTTCCGGCTTGTTTCAGCCCCCGCGCGCAAGTCGCTGGTCGGAGTGCAGCATCCGGCAACAGAGGTGTGGTGTTATGACGGGCGCGTTCCTGGACCCGAAATCCGCGTCAGGCAGGGCGAACGTCTCCGTGTCGTTGTCGAGAACCGCCTGCCCGAGGATACGACAGTTCACTGGCATGGCATCCGACTGCCGAACGCGATGGATGGTGTGCCGCATGTGACGCAGAAACCGATCGCGCCTGGCGGGCGTTTCACGTACGAATTCGAATGCCCCGACGCGGGCACATACTGGTATCACCCGCATCAGAGCAGTGCCGAGCAAGTCGGCCGCGGTCTGTCGGGCGCGCTGATTGTAGAGGAACGGGATTCCGTTGAGGTCGACCGCGACATCACCTGGCTGCTCAGTGACTGGCGGCTGTTGAAAGACGCTTCGATCAGCGGCGATTTCAA
>CAZXJZ010000207.1:0-8408 GCA_964641065.1 uncultured Hyphomicrobiales bacterium
CCACCAGCACGTCGCACGGATCGCCGTCGGCCGAGAGCGTGTGCGGGATGAAGCCGTAATTGCCGGGGTAGAACATCGCCGTATGCAGGAAGCGGTCGACGAACAGCGCCCCCGATTTCTTGTCGATCTCGTATTTGACCGGGACGCCGCCGAGCGGGATTTCGATCACCGCGTGGATGTCCTTGGGCGGATTCTTGCCCGATGTGATGCGAGAAATGTCCATGCAGCGACTCCGGATGATTTGCGCGAAAGCCTATCATACGGAGCCGCCGATGTCCGGCAGATGGCGCGACGGTCAGTTGCTGCGCAGTGCCGCCGCCAGGCTGTCATACGATCCCGGAAAATACGACACATTGTGCCAGGGTCGCTTGCTCATGAAATCCGCGAGCTTGCGCGCCTGCGCGGCGTCCGTGCCGAACAGCACGATCCGGCGATTGAAGTCATCCTCCGGCAGCGCCATTTTCTTCAGCTTGCCCGACACTACATCGTCGGCTGGCGCGCTGATGGCGCCGGGGATGCTGCCCTTGGCAAAGTCCTCGGCCGCGCGCGCATCGATGTAGACGGCGGTCTGATCCGCCTTGAAGATGCGGGTGATGCCCGGAAGTTCGACCGCGACCGGCCCGCCGAGCGCGCGCCAGACCGGTATGCCGAGCTGATAGCGCTTCACGTTGGTGAAGCCCGCATCCGCGAGTTGCTCGCCGAGACGACGGCTCGCCTGGCAATAGGGCCCATTGCAATACAGAACCAGGGCCTTGCCCTTGTCGCCGCCGGTCAGCGCCGTGACGGCCGCAACCTGGGCAGCCGGTGCCGCATCGAGATTGCGGGCGCCCGGGATGTGCCCGGCGTCGAATTCGGCGCGCGAACGGGTATCGAGTACGAGGGCGTTGCCGTCGCGCAGCGCGGCCCGCATCGTTTCGGTGCTGATCTCCGGCGTCTTTCCGGCTTCCCCGAGCGTGGCCTCGAGAATGCCGGCCGTCTGCGCGAAAAGCGCGTTGGAATTCAGGGTGAAGACGACCGCGAACGCGATCGATTTCCACGGCTTTCCAAACATCGATGCCTCCTGTTTCGCCGCGGCGCATCTGGCCCGGCCCGAAGCATCACACCGTGGCGGCATCGGAAAATCCAAGAGGATCGGCTGAGCGCAGCGCGCGGATTTCGCGCGCGCGCCGTCAGAGCGGATGCGCCAGCGGTCCCAATGCGTCGGTCACGATGGTGAGCGAGGCCCGTATCGCGCTTGCCAGTCCGTCCGCGTTGCGGAAGGGCCCTCGCTGGCGGGAGGTCGCAAGATACAGCGTGCGGCGGATCGAAGGCTCGACGATCTGCCGGGCATCGAGCTTGCCTTCGCGGACTTCGTCGATCACGGCAAAATAGGGCAGGACCGCCGACGCCGCGCCGCGCCCGACCAGGCTTTTCATGGCCGAGATCGACCGCACCTCGTAGGCAACGCGCAGATCGCGATTGAGATCGCGTGCCGCCTTGGCGATGGCGGTGCGCACCGTATCGCCTTCCTCCGGCATCGCCAGATCGAGCGTAAGCGTGTCCGCGAACGCGATCGGCTGGCGCGGTGTCTCGCCGGGCAAGGTGACCAGCACAAGATCGTCCTGCAGGATCGGCATGCGCGCGACATGCGGCAATTCGGGGACATCGTAGCAAAGGATGAAATCGGTCTCGCCGCGTGTCAGCGTATCGGCCAGCACGTGGCTCATGGCCTCGACCAGACTGAGCGAAACGCCGGGCAGGCGCTCGCGCACCACCATCGCGATCTCGGTGCCGACGATCAGCATCAGCGCAGGCGTGATGCCGAGCCGGATGAATTCCTTCTCGGAATCGGCGCCGGCCGACAATTCCTTGCGGGTCTGCTCGACCAGCGTGAGAATGTCGATCGCGCGATCCCGCAATATCGTTCCTGCTGCGGTCGGCTCGACGCCGCGCGAATGGCGGATCAGAAGCGCGACGCCGAGGCTTTCCTCAAGCTGCTTGATCTGCATCCCCAGCGCGGTCTGCGCCACATGGAGTTGCTCGGCCGCACGGGTCATGTTCCCGGTCTCGACCACGCTCAGAAAGTAGCGGAGCTGACGGAGATTCATTGCGGCGGTCCGCGAGAGGCGCGGACGCGAGCATAGACCAGCCGGGTGAGAGCCGCATGGTCAATCTTGCGTCAGCGCAGAGCGTGAATGCCGTAACTCTCGTCGCGCAGCCGCTTCGCCTCTACCAGCACCCGGCACATCCGCTGCGCCCAGGCCCGCTGGTCGGCTTCGGTCTCGATCAGGTCGTGGCGGATCTCGATCGCCACATGCGGCAGGCCACGCTGCTCGCCATGCACGGGGATCGTGTAGTCGGTGTCGTCCGAGACCGTGTAGGGCTCATTGTCGCCGACGGTCATCTCGTCTTCCTCGCGCAGGAGGCGCAGCACGAACGCCGCAAAGCGCGAGTCGCGATTATAGAGCACGCCGGAATGCCACGGCCGGCTCACGCCCTTGTAGACCGGCGTGAACGAATGCATCGCCACCAGGAAGGCGGGCAGGCCCTCGCGCTGTCGCCGGTCGAGTTCGGCCGTGATTGCGTCGTGATACGGCGCGAAGATTTCGCGCCGCCGCGCCGCGATCGCGTCCTCGGTGAGTTTCACATTGCCGGGAACCGGCGTGCTTTCGCTGACCTTCGCGACCGAACTGTCCGCCAGGAACGGCCGGTTGCAGTCGATGACGAGGCGCGAATAGGGCTGCAGGATCGCATGGGCGTCGAGCTCGTCGGCCATGAAGCGCACCACCGGCTCGATGCCGACGTCCCAGGCGATGTGCCGGCGCAGCTCGCTCTCCGATACGCCGAGGTCGCCGAGCGCACGGGGAATCCGCCGTCCGGCATGGTCGCTGACCAGCAGGAACGGGGAACTGCCCTGCGGCTTCAAGGTGACGACCGCAGGCGGTTCGTCCGGTCCGAGAAGCCGGTTCATGCGAAAGTGCCCAGGAAATGGACAGCACGGCCCGGATGCCGGCATTCAGGCCAACGCGATTTCATCGGGAACCCTCAAAAGCCTTTGAAAGACGGGGTGATTCGGGTGCTCAATCGAATTTGCCACGATTCTTGCTTCTTCGATGCCGGAGCCCGGACGTCCAGATGCCAATCCTGACCATTCATCACAAGACCGAATATCGCTACGCGCGCCCGGTGTCCTTCGGCGAACATCGGATGATGTTGCGGCCGCGGGACGGCCACGACCTGCGGGTGATCGGCGAGCAACTGACCATCGAGCCCAGGCCGGTGTCGGTGCGCTGGATCCGCGATGTGTTCGGCAACACCGTCGGCATCGTCAGGTTCGCCGGTCAGTTCGAGAAGCTCGTATTCGACAGCAAGGTGAAGGTCGATCACCGTCCGTTGCGCGGCCTGCATCTGTCGGCGGAGGATTACGCGTTCCTGCATCCCTTTGCCTATGACGAAGACGAAATGCCGGACCTTGCCTTGTCGATCCAGCGCGCCTTCGACGATCCCGATCGCAAGATCGAGCTATGGGCGCGGCAATTCGTGCGCTCCGAAGGGCAGACGCTGACGCAGGACCTGCTCACCGACATCACCCACGCAATCAAGCGCGACTTCGTCTATCGCCGCCGTTACCAGCCAGGCGTGCAGACGCCGCTGGAAACGCTGCGCACCGGCATGGGCACCTGCCGCGATTTCGCGCTGTTCATGATCGAAGCGGTGCGCTCGCTCGGCTATGCCGCGCGCTTCGTGTCGGGCTACCTGCATGTGCGCGGCAGCGATCACGAGCGGGTCGGCGGCGGCTCCACCCATGCCTGGGTGCAGGTCTATCTGCCCGGTGCGGGCTGGGTCGAATTCGATCCGACTAACGGCATCGTCGGCAACGCCGACCTTATTCGCGTTGCGATCGCGCGCGAACCACGCCAGGCGGTGCCGCTCTGGGGCAGCTATACCGGCAAGCCGTCGGATCATCTTGAGATGAAGGTGAATATCCGCGTGGTGTCGGAGACGCAGAGCTAGGATGATTGAACCCGTAGCTTTTGTCGCAGTGAAAACGGGAACTTAAGCCACGGCACGGAATTGCAGCTTTCGCGGAATGAGGGCTGTTGCGGATTGGCCCTTCAAGATCAGGGCCATCTTCGTTCATGCAGATCAGGATCGGTTACGACATCGGCTACGGCGCGGACGCAGCGACGCCGATGGTGATCATGCTCAATGTGCATCCGTCGCGGCACGGCGATCTGGTCGGCACCGAAATGATCACGACCGCGCCCGATACGCCGATCACCTTCTATCGCGACGGCTTCGGCAATGTCTGCGGCCGTCTGGTGGTGCCGGCCGGCGGCGTCGTGATCTCCTGCCGCGGCATCGTTCGCGATTCCGGCTTGCCCGATGCGGTGGTGCCGACGGCGGCGCAACTGCCGATCGACCAATTGCCGGACGACTGCCTCGTCTACCTGATGGGCTCGCGCTATTGCGAGACCGACAAGCTCACCGATCTAGCCTGGTCGCTGTTCAAGGACACGCGGCCCGGCTGGGAGCGGGTGCAGGCGATCTGTGACTATGTGCACAATCACCTGACCTTTGGCTATGAATTCGCCGCGCCGACCAAGTCCGCGCATTCGGTGCATGACGAGCGCCGCGGCGTGTGCCGCGACTTCGCCCATCTCGCGGTCACGCTGTGCCGCTGCATGAACATCCCGACCCGCTATTGCACCGGCTATCTCGGCGATATCGGCGTGCCGCCGGACGAAGCGCCGATGGATTTTTCGGCCTGGTTCGAAGTCTATCTGTCGGGCAGCTGGTACACCTTCGACGCGCGCCACAACCACCCGCGCATCGGCCGCATCCTGATGGCGCGCGGCCGCGACGCCGCCGACGTGCCGCTCTCCAATTCGTTCGGCCGCACGACGCTGACCAAGTTTCAGGTCTATACCGACGAGGTGCTGTGAGCGGCGCCAGTCGTCACGCTCGTTTTTTCTTCTGGCTCGCGTTCATGAAGCTACGCAGCACGGCGTTGATGCGCTTCTGATAGCCTGCGCCCTGCTTCTTGAAGAAGTCGAGGACGTCTTCGTCGACGCGAATTGAGATCGGCTGCTTTTTCGGCGGCACGATAATGACGGCTTCGGTCCAGCCTTCTTCGTCCCAATCCGGATCGCCGGCAATCGAGGTGTTGATCTCCTCGTCGGTCAGCTTGCGAAGCTTCTCAAGATTCGTCTTTCCCCGTCGCGGATCGTCCCGGGAGATGATGGTGATATTTTTTTCTTTCATCGCGCCTGGCTCGTCTTGCCGAAATCACATGGCAAATGTCGCCACGGAAGGTGCATACGAAGGTTACTTCGACATCGTCCAGAAATCCGAAAACCATGAAACGGATTTCTCCGTGCCGGTCGGATCGCCGTACCGCATAGGGTCCGTCCAGAACGAACCGCATGTCCTCCAAATCGATATCGCGCTCCCTCAGGTTTTTGTCCCGTTTCGCGGGATCAAAACCGAAGTCCCTGATGTCGTCGAATAGCCTTTGGATTTCTTCCGTGGTCACATGATCGAATGCCAGATGTATATACAAACGTATTTCATTTTGGTCAATCACCAGGCCGTAGCTTAATTGCTCTGTGGATAGCGGGAAAACCAATGAGTTATCGCGCAAAAATGCGGTTTTCCAAATCTCCGCCTTCGTGGGTCTTCCTTTAATCCAACCGATTCGGGCTATAGCCATACGCCATGCGCTTCTCGCCCGACTTCCTCGACGAAATCCGTACCCGCCTGCCGGTTTCGGAGGTGGTGGGACGGCGCGTGAAGCTGAAAAAGGCCGGGCGCGAGTGGCGCGGGCTGTCGCCGTTCAATCAGGAAAAGACGCCATCGTTTTTCGTCAACGACCAGAAGCAGGCCTGGTTTGATTTTTCGTCCGGCAAGAACGGCTCGATCTTCGATTTCATCATGCTGACCGACGGGGTGACGTTCCCCGAAGCGGTCGAGCGGCTGGCGGTGATGGCCGGCCTGCCGATGCCGAAGGTCTCGCGCGAGGACGAGGTCCGCGAGCATCGCCGCAAGTCGCTGTACGACGTGATGGAACTGGCGACGAAATTCTTCGAGGCGACGCTGCAGTCGCGTGCCGGCGCCAAGGCGCGCGGCTATCTCGCCGATCGCGGGCTGGGTCCCGAAACCCAGCTGAAATTCCGCATGGGCTATGCTCCGCCGGATCGCTTCGCGCTGAAGGAGCATCTCGGCCAGCAGGGTATTCCGGTCGAGGACATGATCGACACCGGCTTGCTGATCGCCGGCGACGACATCCCGGTGCCTTATGACCGTTTCCGCGACCGGGTCATGTTTCCGATCGCCGACTGGCGCGGGCGGCTGATCGCCTTCGGCGGACGCGCGCTCGATAAGGATGCGCCCGCCAAATATCTCAATTCGCCCGAGACCCAGCTCTTTCACAAGGGCTCGATCCTGTTCAATGGCGCCAAGGCGCGCATGGCGGTGCATGAGGGCAAGTCGCTGATCGTGGTCGAGGGTTATGTCGACGTGATCGCGATGGTGACGGCCGGGTTCGAAGGCGCGGTGGCGCCGCTCGGCACTGCGCTCACCGAGGAGCAGCTGGGCCTGCTCTGGAAGATCGCCGACGAGCCGATGCTGTGTTTCGATGGCGACAAGGCCGGGCGGCGCGCGGCCTATCGCGCGGTCGATCTGGCTTTGCCGAAATTGCAGCCGGGCAAGAGCCTGGCCTTCGCGATGCTGCCGGAGGGGCAGGACCCGGACGATCTGATCCGCTCCGGTGGGCGCGCCGCGATGGAGGAAGTGCTGAAAAGCGCGCGTCCGCTCGCCGATATTCTCTGGATGCGCGAGACCGAGAGCGCATCGTTCGATACGCCGGAACGTCGGGCGGCGCTGGAAGCCCGAATCGGGGAAATCCTCGGCGGCATCGGCCACGAGTCGGTTCGCAAATATTACCGGCAGGATTTCGATGCGCGGGTGCGGGCGCTGTTCGCGCCGGCGCAGTCGCAGGGCGGATACGAGCGTGGCCGCAGCTTCCAGCAAGCCGGCCGGCGCGGCGGTCCGCGCGGCGACTGGCGCACCGCGCGTCAGGCCCGCGATCCGTTCACCCAGTCCGCGAGGCTCGGCCAGAGCCCGCTGGTGCGCGGCTTCCGCAGCGCGATTTCGCCCCGCGAGGCGCTGATCCTGCTCGCCGTGATCGAGCATCCCTGGCTGCTGGAGGCCCATACCGAGGAATTCGCCGAGATCGAGTTCCAGCATCCCGATGCCGATCTGCTTCGGCGCAGCATCCTCGATGCGGTGTCCGGGGAGGCGGTGCTCGACCCGCGGATGCTGCAGGAAGCCCTGTCGGCACGGGGTTTCGGGCCGCTGGTGTCGCGGGTGCGGGCGGCGATCACCCATACCTCGGACTGGCCGGCCCGCCCGGGAGCCGGAGAATCGGACGTTGCGCAATGGTGGGCGCACATCGTTACCTTGCATCGCAAGGCACGCACGCTAAATAAGGAGCTCAAGGACGCAGAGCGCGCGCTCGGGGACGATCCAAGCGAAGCCAATCTGGCCTGGATCCGGGACGTTCAGAACAGGCTCGCGGCGCTCGAGGGAACCGAGGCGCTGATCGAGGGGTTCGGGGCCTCGTCCGGCCGGCCGGTTCGTGGCGTATGAGGTTTGGCCCCGTTTTTGCGGGGCTTTTTTGGCGATTGGGCTTTTGATCGCAGGTCCAAGGGGTTACGGGGTTAATCCCCACTTAACGAGCCCCCACGATTGTAGGTGTGTTGATTCGGTCACCCGGCCTGGCGGGACTCGCTGTATGATGTGGGTTCAGGCCATAGGGTAGGGGTGGACGAAACGGCGGGGGATGCCCGCCGCAGGAGAGAGAAGCTTCATGGCGAGCAAGAGCGCGGCAACGAAAAGCGCAGCCGGCAAAAGTGCAGCTGGCAGGGGCGCTGCCGGCAAGACGGCCGCCAAGACGGCCGCCAAGGTCAAGAATTCGATCAAGAACACGGTCAAGTCGCTGTTTCGGGGCGCCACCGGCAAGTCCCCGTCCAAGCCGGAGCCGAAGGCCAGAGAAACCGCCAAGGAGCCGGTCAAGGAGCCGGTCAAGGCTAACCCTAAAGTGTCCGCAAAAGAGGCCGCCGCAAAAGAGACCAGTCCGAAGTCTACCGCCAAGCCCGCTCCCGCTGCCAAGCCTGCTCCCGCCTTGAAATCCGCTCCTGCTCCGAAAGTGCCTCCCATGCGTCAAGAAGTGTCCCGTACCGCCGCTCTGAAGGCCGGCGCCAAGGCCGTCTCCGAAAAGGAGGCCGTGAAGGCCAAGGTTGCCGCCAAGGAAGAGGCCGACAAGGACACCGAGACGACGCCCGATACCCCGCTGCCGCTGCTCGATCTCTCCGACGCCGCCGTCAAGAAGATGATCAAGCAGGCCAAGAAGCGCGGCTTCGTGACCT
>CAZXJZ010000208.1:0-8402 GCA_964641065.1 uncultured Hyphomicrobiales bacterium
GCTGGACCGACGGCGATGTCGGCCACGGCAAGACCTTCGTCTGCAAGGACCCCGATGACCATGTCGTTGAGTTGTATTACGAAACCGAATGGTACCAGGCACCGCCGGACAAGAAGCCGGCGCTGAAGAACCAGGCACAGCGCTTCCCCGCCCGCGGCTGCAACGTGCGGCGGCTCGACCACTGGAACGGGCTGGCGGTCGACATCAAGGCGAACCGGATTTTCTATGAAGACTATCTCGGCTTCCGCCTGACCGAGACCATCATTCTCAATGACGGCTCGGAAGCCGCTATCTGGATGACCGCGACCAACAAGTCATATGACTTTGCCTATACGCGCGATCACACCGGCACCAAGGGCCGATTCCACCACATCACCTACGCGATCGATACCCGCGAGGAGATTTTACGCGCCGCCGACATCTTCCTGGAAAACGGCGTGCATATCGAGACCGGACCGCACAAGCATGCGATCCAGCAGACGTTCTTCCTCTATGTCTACGAACCCGGCGGAAACCGCGTCGAAGTGGCGAATGCCGGCGCACGTCTGATCCTCGCGCCCGACTGGAAGCCGATCGTGTGGACCGAAAACGAACGCAAGAAAGGCCAGGCCTGGGGGCTGAAGACCATCGAGTCGTTCCACACCCACGGCACGCCGCCAGTAGAAGCGAAAGGGCATTAGGCTGTGGGTAGAAGGGTCGTCGCGCACACCGGCCGTCGTTTGTAATACGCCTGTTACGAATGGCTCGTACCGCATCCGGCATTATCGGATGGAGGTACTCATGTTGCCCGGAATCGCACGGCTTGTTTTGCGCCACAGGAATATTTGCAAGCCGGCGCTCTCGACCGCAATAGCGTTTGGCGCGCTCTCGCTTGCGATCGCGATCCCGTCACCGTCGGGATCGGCCCTTGCCGCCGACGCCAGCGGCAAGGTGACGATCTACGTGGTTCGCCACGGCGAGACCGACTGGAACCAGCAGGGTCGTGTTCAGGGCAGCACCGACAATTCCCTGAACGCGAAGGGCCTCGAACAGGCGGCCGCCGTTGCATCGCAACTCGGCAACATATCGATCGATCATATTTATTCGAGCGGGCTCACGCGCGCGATCCAGACGGCGGACGCCTTCAAGGGCAAGGCGCCGATCACGCAGCAACCGATGTTGAACGAGCGTTCCTTCGGAATCTACGAAGGAAAGGTCGAGAAAGACGTCGCCAAGGACTGGAGCCCACGGCTCGCGAACCTCAACGACGACATGGAAGGCGGAGAAAGCCTGGCATCGATCGCCAAGCGCGTCAGCATCGCAACGCGCGAAATCGTCAAAAACCATCCCAACGGAACCGTCATGATTGTCGCGCATGGCGGCGTGAATCCACTCGTGATCGGCGAACTGATCGGCCTCGCGCCCGAGAAGGCGATCAAGGAGATTCGCCAGAGCAACGACGAGGTCTACAAGCTCGAAATCTTCGACAAGGGCGCGTTCAATATCTGGAAGCTGATTCCGACCTCGAAGCTCGACCAGCTCTGAGACCCTGCACGCACCAGTCCGCAAGTTGCGATCGCATACTTGCGGACTTATATGCCAGTTCTACAAGCACCGCCGTCAGGTTTGGGGCGCGTCTGCCCTCAGCCCAACCCGCATGTTGCTTGCGACGAACTGGTATGTATCGAATGCGCATTCCCGTGACCGCCCTACCCTCCGGTGAGCCGATTCCCGTCTTCGGGCTCGGCACCTGGATGATGGGCGAAGTTGACAAGAAGCGCGCCGACGAAGTCGCCGCGCTCAAACTGGGCCTCGATCTCGGCGCGACCCTGATCGACACCGCCGAGATGTATGGAGACGGCGAGGCCGAGGACATCGTCGGCGAGGCCATTGCCGGGCGCCGCGACGGCCTGTTCCTTGTCAGCAAGGTGCTGCCGGAGAATGCCTCGCGCAAGGATACGGTAGCGGCCTGTGAAGGCAGCCTGAAGCGGTTGCGCACCGACCGCATCGACCTCTATCTGCTGCATTGGCGCGGCTCGACACCGCTCCAGCACACGCTGGAGGCCTTCATCCAGTTGCAGCGCGAGGGCAAGATCCGCCACTGGGGTGTCAGCAACTTCGATACCGACGACATGGAGGAACTGCTGGCACTGCCCGGCGGCGACACCTGCGCCACCAACCAGGTGCTCTACAATCTGAAGCGCCGCCGCATCGAATACGACCTCGTGCCGTTTTGCCGTGAGCGCAACATCCCGATCATAGCCTATTCGCCGATCGAGCAGGGCCGCCTCCTCGGTGTGGCGGCGCTGAAGGAAATCGCCTCACGGCACGAAGCGACGACCGCGCAGGTGGCACTGGCGTGGCTTCTGGGGAAGCCGGCCACGATCGTGATCCCGAAGGCAACGAACGCAGTACATTTGCGGGAGAATTTTGCCGCACTCGATCTCGAGCTCACTGACGACGACGTTGCGGTTCTGGATCGTGCCTTCCCGCCACCCGAGAAAAAATACGCGCTGGAAATGTTGTAGGGACGCGGTGGCTATGCGCAATACTCGAGTTGCGTGTAACGAGGTCTGATCGACGGGGCAAAAATGACCGATCTCTCGAAACTCACACTCGGCCTCAAAGGTCGGGCGCAGATCCTCGTCGGAGAGGAGCAGACCGCGCCGCGCGTCGGCTCCGGCCGCGTGCGCGTTCTAGCCACGCCGGTCATGATCAACATGATGGAAGCCGCCGCTCTCGATGCCATCGAGAACCTGCTGCCACCTGGCCATCAGAGCCTCGGTACCCATCTCGATGTCGGTCACTATGCCGCCACGCCGGTGGGCATGACGCTGCGCGCCACTGCCGAGGTGACGAAGATCGACGGCCGCAACGTGACGTTCCGGGTCGAGGCTTTCGACGACAGGGAACGCGTCGGCGACGGCACCCATACGCGCGTCGTGGTCAATGTTGAGCGCTTCGATGCCCGCATCCAGAAGAAGCTCAAGGCCCAACCGTGAGCGCCCGGATCGCGTTTATCGGCTTCGGCGAGGCCGGCCAGGCGATGGCTGCCGGACTGCGCGAGGACGGGATTTCGGAGATTGCCGCTTGGGACATCCTGTTTCCGGAATCCTCCGGCGCGAATCTGATCGAGGCTGCAAACACATCCGGCGTGCGCGTGGCATCGTCCGCGGCTGACGCCGTGCGTGACGCCGACATCGTGATCGCGGCGGTCACCGCCGCATCGAGCCACGAGGCCGCGCAATCCGTGGTCGGTCACCTCGCCGGCAAGCCGCTCTATCTCGACGTCAACTCGGTCTCGCCCGGACGCAAGCAGGCCACGGCAAAGCTGCTCGACGAACGCGCACGCTATGTCGACGTGGCAATCGTCTCGGCGATCCATCCTGCACGCCACAAGTCGCCAATGATGCTAGCAGGTCCCGATGCCGCTGAGGCTGAGCCCGTGCTTGCCGCACTCGGCATGAAGACACAGATCGTCGGCGACGATATCGGTGCAGCCGCCGCGATCAAGATGATCCGCAGTGTGATGATCAAGGGCATCGAGGCGCTGACGCTGGAATGCTTTCTCGCGGCTTCGCGCGCGGGCGTGGCCGATCAGGTTGCCGCGTCGCTGCACAACAATTACCCCGGCGTCGATTGGGGCAAGATGTCCGAATATAACATCGAGCGCATGCTCAGCCACGGCATCCGACGGGCTGCGGAAATGCGCGAGGTCGCCAATACGTTGCGTGAGCTGGGTGTCGATCCGATGATGACGACCGGAACGATCGAGCGCCAGCAACAGCTTGGCGAGATCGGCCGGCGGCGGGAGGTCAAGGAGGCTGTCGCCAAAGGGCGCGACGCCATGCTCGCCGCGATCGACGGTGCTTCGCGCGAGAAGCGATAGCACCGTCGCCGGAATGTCGATTCCCTAGCGTGGCGGAATCTGCAGGAATTCCGTGACCTGCTCTTTGGTCAAGGGCTTATCGAGGAACTTCAGTTTCACTGCGTCCGCGATGGCGCCATCCAGGTCGGCCATCTGATCGGACTGCATCGCAGATTTGGGATGGAACTGCTCGAGGGATTCCTTCAGCAAAGCCTCGTCGTCCATCCTGATCTTCTTTGCATACATCGAGAGCGCCTTCGGGTCGTCATACATCCAGTCCGCGCTCTCGCGATACGCCTTCACGAACCGCATGATGGCGTCCTTCTTGTTCTTGAGCGCATCGGCGTTGACGATGATCGCACGCACGGTTTGCCCCCGCAGCGACGGCACATCGCTGCCTCGTGCGATGATACGGATCTTTCCGTCCTTGAGCTCGCGCACGCCGAACGGCGGCGCCGCCCAGCCGATGTCGACCTGCCCGCTCATCACCGAGGTCAGCGTTCCCGGCTGACCACCGGTCGCGGTCGGCTTTGCCTTCGCGCCAAGTTCCTGACCGAACGCGACGACGATGTTGTTGGAGGACGAGCCGTTGGTTGAATAGGCAATCGTGTGCTTGTCGGTCGTGTCCTTCAGGCTCTTGATCGGCGAATCCGCCTTAACGTACCAGTAGAGATCGCCGGTGCCGGTGAAGGCCGGGAGCAGGATTCGGACCGGTGCGCCTTTCGAGAAAGCGCGCATCGCGCCCGCAACGCCGACGCCCGCGCCGAGATCGGCCGAGCCCGAGATCACCGCCTGAATGGTTTCGCCCGCCCCTTGGGTGCCGACCGCCTCAAGTTGAAGATTGTGCTTCTTGAAAATGCCGGCGTCCTGGCCAAGCGTCGGCGGCTGATTTTCCCAATTGTTGATCTGGCCGATGGCGATCTTGAGCTGGTCCTGCGCAAATGCGGGGCTGGCGATAGCCGCCAAAACCACCGCACCAAATGCGGCTCCCCTGAATTTCATCGCTTTCTCCCTTTTGCTTTCGTCTTGGTTTTCTTCGATGTGGTGCGAACGCTAGCACGCTTGGCGCCTACGCCAACCGGCTTTTTGCCAACGCGCGACAACCCGCCGCCGGCCTTCTCCAGCCGCACCGACCAGTATTCCCATGTCCTGAAAGTCGCAGTCGGCATGGCATTGATCTGCGATGACTTGTCGACCTCGCCCGGGCGCAGCGGCACCACCTTGCCTAACATCTGCGCAGCAAACTGATACTCGGCGTTCCTGCAGGAATAGATCGCACGAAACACAAGTTCCTGAATCGTGCCACCGACCACCGTCGCCCCGTGTCCCTTCATCAGAACCAGCGGTGCCTCTCCGAGTGCGCGCGCGAGCGAGGCGCCCTCCTCCGGTTCCACCAGCAACAGGTTGGTGTCACCGAACTCGTCGTACTGGTCCCACATCGGCACCTTGTGCCCCACAATCGCCCCGAGATGCATGACCGGCTGAAGCTCCACGCCGGAGATGCAGAACGGCATGACCGCGGGCGCATGATGATGCACGACCGCCATCACGTCGGGCCGCGCCTTGTAGATCTCGCCATGGATCACGCGCTCGGCATAGAGACGCTGGTCGGTCCTTTTCACCGGGTTGGAATCGAGATCGTATTCCAGGATGTCTCCGGGCTCGACCAATTCGGGCGCGCGCGAGCGGGAGAGGAAGTAGCGGTTCGGGTTGGTCGGATGCCGCATACTGACATGGCCGAAGGCATCGAGGACACCCTCGTTGGCTAGAATGCGGTTGCCGAGCGCAGTGTCGGTCTTGATCTGGTCGAGGCTTGGACTCACGGCGGCGTTTCCTCTGTTTTTCGAGGACGGGACCATGCACGCCAGAGCCGGAAACGGCAATTGCCGGAAGCGTAACGCTGGCATGAGCCAGCGGTTTGACACCCTGCCCACCCCTTCCTAAACATGCCGCCAAGCCAGCCTGCGCGTTGTAATCCAGGCCCCCACTGTTTAGGAAATCTGCTGTGCCGGACGTCGTCGAATTCCGCCGCGAGGGTGCGATCGCGGTCATCACCGTCAATCATCCGCCCGTCAACGCACTCAACAACGCCATGCGCAAGGGGCTGGTCGAGGCGCTGGCGCGCGCGCGCGACGATGCCGACATCCAAGCCGTTGTGGTTGCTGCCGCTGGCCGCACATTCATCGCGGGCGCGGACATTACCGAATTCAATCAGCCGCCGGTCAGCCCCACCACCATTGACGTCATCGAAGCCCTCGACGCCATGCCGAAACCGGTGGTTGCGGCGCTACATGGCACTCCGCTGGGCGGTGGGCTGGAAGTCGCGCTCGGCTGCCATTTCCGAATTGCTCTGGCGGGAACAAAGCTTGGTCTGCCCGAAATCAAGCTCGGGCTGATGCCGGGCGCCGGTGGCACCCAGCGACTGCCACGCCTGATCGGCATGGACAAGGCGATGGCGATGATCCTGTCCGGCGACCCGATCGGCGTCGACGACGCAAAGTCCTACGGTCTGGTCGACCAGATCGTCTCCGATGATCTGGTGCCTTCTGCGATTTCATATGCGCAATGGGTGGCCACCGAAAAGCATCCGCTCGCCCGTGCCCGCGACCGTGACGACAAGCTCGCGGAACTCCGCGCCAATCCGGCCAAGTTCTACGAACTCGCCGCCCCCTATGCGAAACGCGCGCGCGGGCTGCATGCGCCGGCGAAAGCGCTGGAGGCCTTGCGCTGGACCCTCGACGTGCCGGTGGCCGAAGCACTGATCCGCGAACGCGATGCTTTCATCGAACTGAAAGAAGGCGCGCAGTCGAAGGCGCAGCGTCACATCTTCTTTGCCGAGCGCGAGGCGGCGAGGGTTTCCGACCTGCCGAAGGACGTGAAGCCGCTTGACGTGAAGCGCGCCGCGGTAATCGGCGCCGGCACCATGGGCGGTGGCATCGCCATGTGCTTCGCCAATGCCGGCATCCCGGTCACCATCGTCGAAACCAGCGCCGATGCGCTGAAGCGCGGCCTCGATCTGGTCGCCAAGAATTATGCCGCTTCCGCCAAGCGCGGTGGCATGAGCGCGGAGGATGTCGAAACCCGCACCGGCCTGATGCACGGCACCACCGATTTCGGCGAGATCGCCGACGCCGACATGGTGATCGAGGCTGTGTTCGAGGACATCGGCGTGAAGCGCGAGGTGCTCGGCAAGCTCGATGCCAACGGCAAGCCCGGCGCGGTGCTCGCCACCAACACCTCCTATCTCGATGTCAACGAGATTGCCCATTTCACCGAGCGGCCGCAATCGGTTCTCGGCATGCACTTCTTCAGCCCGGCGAATGTGATGCGCCTTCTTGAGATCGTGCGCGGCGCCGATACCGATCCACAAACGCTGGCGACCGCGATCAGCATTGCGCGCAAGATCGGCAAGGTGCCCGTCGTCGTTGGTGTCTGCCACGGCTTCGTCGGCAACCGCATCCTGCGCGTCCGCTCGACCGAAGCGGAGCGGCTGCTTCTCGAAGGCGCGCTACCGCAGGATGTCGATGGTGCGCTGACTACGTTCGGCTTCCCGCTCGGCCCGTTCGGGGTGAGCGATCTTGCCGGCCTCGATATTTCCTGGCGGATGCGCAAGGCTCAAGGCGCGCGTGCGGAGATCGCCGACCAGCTTTGCGAAATGGGCCGCTTCGGCCAGAAAACCGGCAAGGGCTTCTATCTGTACGAGGCAGGCAACCGCACGCCCAAGCCCGATCCGGAGGTCGAGGCGCTGATCGTTGCAACCTCGCAGCGCCTCGGCATCGCGCGAAAGCAGATGAGTCGCGACGAGATCACCGAACGCCTGCTGTTCCCGATGATCAACGAAGGTGCGCGCATTCTCGACGAAGGTATCGCGCAGCGCCCGGGCGATATCGACGTGATCTGGGTCTATGGCTACGGTTTCCCAGCCTGGCGCGGCGGCCTGATGTATTATGCCGACACGATAGGCCTGCCCTATATCCGCGACCGGCTGATGGAGTTCGCCAAACAGACCGGCGACGCAAAGCACGAACCGGCGTCGTTGCTGAAACGGCTCGCCGATGACGGCAAGGGCTTCGGTTCACTGAACGGGAAAAACTGATCATGCTCCCACAGCCGTCACCGCGTGCGCAGGAGATCGCGAAGCGGCTGACGGCCTTTATGGACGAGCATGTCTATCCGGCGGAGACCGTGTTCGAGCGGCAGCTTGCCGAGGCCAAGGACCGCTGGCGCGAATTGCCCGTCACCGCCGAGCTCAAGGCCAAAGCGAAAGCCGCGGGCCTGTGGAATCTCTGGCTGCCGAAAAAGCATTACGCCGAGGGTCTGAGCAATCTCGACTACGCGCCGCTCTGCGAAATCATGGGGCGCTCGCCGCTCGGCCCGGAAAGCTTCAATTGCTCGGCGCCCGACACCGGCAACATGGAGACGCTGATCCTTTACGGCAGCGAGGCGCAGAAGCAGAGCTGGCTGCCGCCCTTGATGGACGGCGAGATCCGCTCCTGCTTCGCGATGACCGAGCCGGACGTCGCGTCATCCGACGCCACCAATATTCGCACCGAGA
>CAZXJZ010000209.1:0-8305 GCA_964641065.1 uncultured Hyphomicrobiales bacterium
TGTTCGAGATGACCGGTCTGGGCCTTCGCGAAGTGCAGAACCCGTCCGAGTTGTTTCTCTCCGAACGCGACCTCGGCTCGCCCGGCACCGCGGTGTTCGCGGGCATCGAGGGCACGCGTCCGGTGTTGGTCGAAATCCAGGCGCTGGTCGCACCGACATCGCTCGGCACCCCGCGCCGCGCAGTGGTCGGCTGGGATCCGAGCCGCCTCTCCATGGTGATCGCGGTGCTGGAAGCGCATTGCGGCGTCCGACTCGGCACCCACGACGTCTATCTCAACGTCGCCGGCGGCCTTCGCATCAACGAGCCCGCCGCCGATCTCGCTGCGGCCGCGGCGCTGGTATCGTCGCTCGCGGGCGCTCCCCTGCCCGCCGATGCGGTCTATTTCGGCGAAGTCTCGTTGTCTGGCGCGTTGCGTCCGGTGGCGCAGGGTCCGGCGCGGCTCAAGGAAGCGGCCAAGCTCGGCTTCCAGCGCGCCTTTCTGCCCGATCCCGGCCGCGCCGATGCCCCGGCCGATGCGGGGCTTGCGCTCAGCACCCACGGCAACCTCGCGTCGCTGGTCGCCGACATCGCCGCGCGCGGCAACGGCAATCGCCTGAAACGCGAAGCCTGACGTAAAACTAGCCTCAGTCCGCCGGGGCTGCACCCCCCTGCGGCTTTACTTACGGATCGTCGCCTTTCATTGTTATTTGCGAATTGCAACCATGGAGCAAGCGATGATCCGCTTCCGCCGCGCTCGGCTTCTCGCCCCGCTGACTCTCGCACTTTCGCTCGGGATCGCACACGTCACGGCCGCGCAGGCGCAGGAGCCGCTTAAAATCGTGATTGGCTTTCCGGCCGGCTCAGGCCTTGATGTGCTGACGCGGCTTATCGCCGAACAGGTGCGCGTCGACACCGGCATGCCCATTGTTGTCGACAATCGCCCCGGCGGCGGTGGGCGCATTGCCGCCGAATATGTCGCCAAAGGCGGAGCCCGACGGCAAGACCATCCTGTCGGCACCGATCGTCACCACCGCGTTCACACCCTTCGTCTACAAGAAGCTGAATTTCGATCCGATGAAGGATCTCGCGCCGATCACCCGGCTCGGCAATTTCCAATTTGCACTCGCGACCAACAACGACGTCCCGGCGAAATCGGTGAAGGATTTCATCGCCTGGGTGCGCGCCAATCCGGGCAAGGTGAATTACGGCTCGCTGTCGGCCGGTACGCCCTCGCATTTCCTCGGTGAGATGTTCAACCGCGCCACTGGCACCGACATGCAGCATATCCCCTACAAGGGCTCGGGACCCGTGAATATCGACCTGCAGGCCGGACAGATCCAGGCGACCTTCAACACCACCGTCGCGACCATGGAGTTGTTCAAGGGCGGCAAGATCAACCTGCTCGCCGTCACCGGCAGCGCGCGTTCTCCCTCGCTGCCGGACGTGCCGACCTTCAAGGAACTGAACCTCAATCTCGGCCCGATGGAAGACGCCGAACTCTGGTACGGCTTCCTCGCGCCGGGCAAAACGCCCGCGCCGGTGATCGCGAAGTTGAATTCACAGCTCGTGGCGGCGCTGAAAAATCCGCAGATCCGGGAGAAGATCACCAATCTCGACATTCAGGTCGTGACCGATACCCCTGAGGAATTCGCAAAAGTCATCGCCAACGATTACAAGCTCTGGGGCGAGATCATCAAATCGACCGGCTTCTCACTCGACCAATAGCGTTCGCACATGTTCAAGGTGGTGTTGCTCGGGACCGGTGGTCCACGTCCCGATCCGAGGCGTAACGCAACCACGACGCTGATCCGCCTCGGCGAGGAGAATATTCTCTTCGATGCCGGCCGCGGCGTGGTGCTGCAGGCGGTGAAGGCCGGCGTGCCGCTCGACACGCTGGGTCCGGTCTTCATCACGCATCATCATTACGACCACATCGGCGATCTATACGACGTGATGCTCGCGACCTGGATGCACGGCCGCAAAGGCCCGCTCCACATTTATGGTCCACCGGATACGCTGCGCATCTCCGACGCCATGCTCACGCAGGTGTTCGACAAGGACTGGCAATGGCGCTCGATGGGCGAGCCGACCTTCGGCGGCTGGAAGCCGGTGATCGCCGAGGACGTGAGCACCGGGCTCGTTCTCGACACCGGCCGCTGGCGCGTCAGCGCCGATCTGGTCGAGCACGGCAACGGGCTTGGATTCCCCGAAGCGTTCCTGCGGCGCTGGACCTGCTACGGCTACCGCTTTGAGGCCCGAGGCAAGGTGATCGCGATTTCGGGCGACACGGTCGATTGTGCGGGCCTCCGGCGCATCGCGCAGGGCGCCGACGTGCTGGTGCAGTGCTGCTACATGGCCACGGCCGAAATCAAAAACGAGCATTTCCGGCGCGTGGCGCAATACACGCTGGCTGCGGGCGACAGCGTCGGCAAGGTCGCTGCCGCTGCGGGCGTGAAGACGCTCGTTCTTACGCATCATCTGCCGCGCAAGGACGAGAGCGCGTTGCAGCTTCTCGCCGAGGAAGTCGCGCGCGACTTTTCCGGCAGGATCGTGATCGGCGAGGATCTGACCGAGATCGAGGTGGCGTGAAGCGGAGCCGCTCTCTCTGACCCGTCACCATGGTGAGGCCGCGCAAAGGCGGCCCTCGAAAGGCGACGGTCAGGACGCGACGCGCGAGTACGCGACGACAAAGGAAGCGCCGCGTCGGCCGTTCATCCTTCGACGCTCGCGCCTCAGGATGACGGCACTTACTTCCGCGGATCGCTGACCCGGCCCACGAACAGGACCGCACCGGTGTTGTCGTCGGCAATCAGGAACATGAACGGCCGGTCGACCGTGAACCGCTCCTGCTGCTGGGTGGGCGCCATGGTGCGTGTGGTGACAACGACGGCCGTCGCGGCCGCGGCCTCGGTACCCGCCTCCGCCACCTCGATCACCGCGCGATGCGCGATCTGGTCGATGGTCGATTGCGCCTTGTCGCGCGGCAGCCCGGTCAGGCCGGACAGATCGGATTGCGCCGGGTCAAACACCTTGCTCATGCCGAGCGCCTTGAAAGGCGGAATCAGTTCTGCGGAAAATTCGAACCTGAATTTCGGCAGCGACAACACGACAGGCCGCGCCTGAGCCGCGCGCATCCCCTCCATCAGGGCGTCGAGCTTTGCTGCATCGAAGCCCGCGATCACCTTGTCGAGCCCGTCGATGTCGTCCGGCCGTAGCACGATCATCGACAGGCCGTCCTGCGCGTAGGGCAACCTTATGGCTTGGAAGCCGTCGCCTTTTTCGATGGCGAAGGCGGCGCTCTGCAGCATGGTGGGCACCTCGACCTTTTCGGTCGCGGTCAGGTGGAAGTCCCGGTCACGCGTCGCGGTCTTCGCAAAAGCATGCGCCCAGGGCGCGTTGAAATAGACCGCGTTCAGCAGCACATGGGAATCGTTCGGACTGAGCTTGTCGAGGATGGTCGGGATCTTGCCCGCGGTCTTCTCCTTCACCCAGTCATTGACGGTGGCGAGGTCGGCGCCCGGAAAAGTCTCGGCTGCGAATTTTGTCCGGATCGCCTCGCGAAAAGCGTCCGCTACTGTCGCCGACGGATTGACCAGCATCAGGGCATTGGCAATCCGCAGCGTCGCCTTGGGGTCTTTGGCATCCGTGACGCAACGTGCGCCGTCGCGATTGGCATCGTGCGGACATGGCTGGCCTTCGTCCTTCGGCGCGGGTGCCTGGCACCGCCGCCCGTCAAGCTTGAATCCGTCCGGGCAGGACGGAGCGCCGGTCGCCAGCAAGGCCGCGAGTGCTTTCGCATTGGCATCGCCGATGGATGTAGCCTCGAGCGTATGGCGCAGCACCTGGCGCATCTCCGCCTCGGTCTCGCCGCGCGCCCCCGCGAGCACCATGGCCATCGCCGTGCCGATCGACAGCGGAGACATCACGACATTTCCCGGCGTGGCCGCCAGCGCCCGAAACAGGTCCTGCCCCGACCGGTTGTAGGCGTGGGTGAGTGCGCGGACATCGCCTTGCGCCGCTGCCGGCGCGGGCGTCAGTGTAAGCGCCAGCGCCGGCAACACCCCGATCCAGCCTGCCAAATGCCTGCCCGTCATCGCATCCTCCAGCCGGTCGGGGGCGGAGCCCCGAGCCGCGATCATTGTGGCCGAACCCACCCGGCCGCGAAACCCTCGGGGCGTCAGCGAAATCACACACCGCCATTTCATCAGTGACGCGAAAACGCGCTGTGGTTCATGACGGAATCGGGGCAGAAAGACGGGTGACGTGGCTCAGGCGGGCGGCTATACAGGCGCGCCCGTCCGCCCCGGACCAGAAGCCTGCAAAACCATGCCGATCACGCTGCTCGACATCATCTTACTGTCCGTGATGCTGATCTCCGGGCTGCTCGCCATGATTCGCGGCTTCATGCGCGAAATCCTGTCGATTGCGGCGTGGATCGCGGCCGCCGGGGCGACTCTGTATTTCTACAAGCGGCTGATGCCGTTCGCGGAAAGCTATTTCAACAACCAGTATGTCGCCGCCGGCGTCGTCATCGGCGGCCTGTTTCTGGGCACCCTGCTGATCGTGTCGATCATCACTGTGCGGATTTCGGACATGATCCTGGACAGCCGAATCGGTGCGCTCGACCGGACGCTGGGTTTTCTGTTCGGGCTCGGCCGTGGACTGGTCATCGTGGTCGTCGCCTACCTGTTTTTCGACTGGCTGGTTCCGCAGAAGTCGCAGCCGACCTGGGTGACCGACGCAAAATCGCGGGTCATGCTGGCTGGCACCGGGGATTGGCTTAAGTCGATGTTGCCGGATGACCCTGAAAGCACCATCTTGAAGCGGCTGAAGCGTCCCAAGGATGGTGAAGGCGGCGAGGAACCGGCGGCGCCCGGACAGAAGTCCGATTCGACCGTTCCCGGGCCGGCCAGGAATTCCGGGGAAGGCTATGCCCGTACCGACCGTACGGACATGCGTCAGTTGATCGAAACGAGGGCCGCGCCCGCGCGTTAGCGGGAGATGAAGGGTTTGGACCGCGCGATGACAGTCTCAACGGATACCGGCCCCGCCCCAGACCGTTCCCTGGACCTAGACATGAATGCCGACCGCCTGCGCGAGGAATGCGGCGTGTTCGGGATTTTCGGCCATCCCGACGCCGCCGCCATCACCGCGCTGGGACTGCACGCGCTCCAGCATCGCGGCCAGGAAGCCGCCGGCATCGTGTCCTTCGACGGCCACCGGTTCCATTCGGAGCGGCGGCTCGGCCTCGTCGGAGACCATTTTTCGAAGCGGGACGTGATCGACCGCCTGCCCGGCATGTCGGCGGTGGGCCATGTGCGCTACTCGACCACCGGTGAGACGCTGCTGCGCAACGTGCAGCCGCTTTTCGCCGAGCTCGACCCGTTTGGCCTCGCCATCGGCCATAACGGCAACCTGACCAACGGACTGACGCTGCGCCGCGAACTCGTCCACGAGGGCGCGATCATGCAGTCGACCACCGACACCGAGGTGATCCTTCATCTGGTGGCACGTTCGCGCAAGGCCCGCTTCGTCGACCGTTTCATCGACGGCCTGCGGGCGCTGGAAGGCGCCTATTCGTTCGTCGGTCTCACCAACAAGAAGTTGGTCGGAGCCCGCGACCCACTCGGCATCCGGCCGCTGGTGCTGGGCACGCTCGATGGCTGCCCGATCCTCACCTCGGAGACGGTCGCGCTCGACATCATCGGCGCCAAGTATGTCCGCGACATCGAGAATGGCGAAGTCATCGTGTTCGACGACAGGGGCGCGCATTCGCACAAGCCGTTCCCGCCGACCGCGCCGCGCCCCTGTATCTTCGAATACATCTATTTCTCGCGGCCGGACTCCTTCATCGGTGGCCGGTCCGTCTATGAAGTGCGCAAGACCATGGGCGGCGAGCTGGCGCGCGAGGCGCCCACCGACGCCGACGTGATCGTGCCGGTCCCGGATTCCGGCGTGCCGGCCGCACTCGGCTATTCGCAGCAATCCGGCATCCCGTTCGATCTCGGCATTATCCGCAATCACTATGTCGGCCGTACCTTCATCGAGCCGACGCAGCAGATCCGCCAGCTCGGCGTGAGGCTGAAGCACAATGCCAACCGCGCGGTCGTGGCTGGCAAGCGTATCGTGCTGGTCGACGATTCCATCGTGCGCGGCACCACCTCGACCAAGATCGTTCAGATGATGCGCGATGCCGGCGCCACCGAAGTGCATTTCCGCATCGCCTCGCCGCCGATCACGCATCCGGACTATTACGGCATCGATACGCCGGACCGCGACAAGCTGCTCGCTGCCACCCACACGCTGGAAGAGATGCGTGCGTTCATTGGTGCGGATTCGCTCGCCTTCCTGTCGGTCGAAGGCATTTATCGCTCGATGGGCTACGAGAGCCGCGATCCACTGCGACCGCAATTCACCGACCATTGCTTCACCGGCGAATATCCGACGCCGCTGACCGACTTGAGTGCGGCCGCCCACACGCCGCGGCAATTGTCGCTGCTGGCCGAGGCCAGCTGACGCCCCGGGCCGCACGAATTCGTGAAGCCGGAACGAGCGAATCCCGCCGCGGCAGGGCTTCGCTCTCACGTACCGGGCTTACACCTCTGCCTCAATGGAGGTATGCTCCGCTCCCTCGGGCGCCACAGCCCTCCCCTCACCTGAGTCAAACCATGTCATGAGTCCGGACCGCCGCCCACTTGTCCTCGTGGTCGAGGATGAAGCCCTGCTCCGGGAGATGATCGCGTTCGAGTTCGAGATGTCGGGCTTTCAGGTGGTCGATGCCGGCAGCGCCGAGGAAGCGTTGCTGCGCCTGAACGATATCGGCGTGCTCGATCTGCTGTTCACCGATATCCGGCTGCCCGGGATGGACGGATGGTCGCTCGCAAGCAAGGTGCGGGCGCTTAAGCCGGATGCACCGGTGATCTATGCCAGCGGCAATGCCGAGCGTCAGGAATTGCTGCCGCGCAGTGAATTCATCCAGAAACCTTACCGCACCGAGCAGATTTTTGCGGTCGCGGCCGGACTCGGCGTCGACCTGCCGGGCATGACGATGGACTGAACAGGCCACGCGATGCTCTACATCCCGCCGGCCTTCCGCGAGACCGATCCCGCGATCCTGCAGGACGAAATCCGGCGGATCGGTTTTTGCAGCCTTACCACCATTGGTGCGGCCGGCCCCATCGTCAGCCATGTTCCGGTCATGCTCGACACATCGGCCGGGCCGCTCGGGCAATTGCGCTGCCATGTCGCGCGCGCCAACCCGCAATGGCGGGACAGCGACTTCTCGAAACCCGCGCTCGCCATCTTCATGGGACCGGACGCGTATGTGTCGCCGTCCTGGTATCCGTCCAAGGCGGAGCACGGCAAGGCGGTGCCGACCTGGAACTATGTCGCGATCTGCGCCCGCGGGCGTATCGAGGTGTTCGACGAGCGCGATGCGCTTCATGCCCATGTCGGCGAATTATCGGAGCGGCACGAGGCCGGCTTTGCCGAGCCCTGGCATGTCGACGACGCGCCGCCCGACTACATGGAGCGCCAGCTCAAGGGCATTGTCGGCTTCCGGTTCACCATCGAGGCGCTTGAAGGCAAGCTGAAACTGAGCCAGAACCGCAGCGAGGCGGATCGCTCCGCCGTCGCCGCCGCGCTGTCCGCTTCGTTCGATCCGCAGGCGCGCGATGTCGGCGCCATGATGCAGAGCCGCGATGCTTCAGGCCGCGATGCGTCGCGGTGAGCCCGTTAGCCGCCGAAATGCCGCGTCAGGAACGCGCGCGCAGCCTCGAACGCGACCTCTCCATCCGGCAGCAGATGCGGAAAGAAATAGAAGCCGTGCGGCATGCGCGGACGGATGAGATGCTCGACCGCGACCCCGGCCCTTGCGAGGTTGGCGGCGAAAGCGGTGTTGTCGTCGATCATCGGATCGGCATCGCCGGACACGATCAGCGCCGGCGGATAGCCCTTCAGATCGCCGCGTGCGGGGCTGACATGCGGATGGTCGCGGTTGCGGCGTGACACGACATAGGCCCCACGGACATAGCCGACAAACGCCGTGTCATAGACGATCCCGAGCGGCGCCAGCCGTTCGAAGGACTCGAATTGCTCGCATTCGAAGTCGGTGATCGGGCATAGCAGCAGCACCGCCTGCGGCGCCGCACCGCCTTCGTCGCGCGCCTTCAGAGGCAGCGCAGCCGCGAGATTACCGCCGGCGGAATCGCCGGCCACCACGATGCGAGAGGGATCGCCATTGACCGCAGCGCCATCGCTCTGCATCCAGGTGAGCGCGGCGAGGCAATCGTCGAGGCCGGCGGGAAACGGCCATTCCGGCGCCAG
>CAZXJZ010000210.1:0-8230 GCA_964641065.1 uncultured Hyphomicrobiales bacterium
CGGAGCCGGGCGGCGACCGCACCGTCGAGGTGAAGGTGGCGCAGGAAATCCTGCAGACCATGGGCTTTCGCACCTTCGTGCCGCTGGTCGCAGCCTGCCCCGGTTGCGGCCGCACGACCTCGACCACATTCCAGGAACTGGCGCGCGACATCCAGTCGTTCATCCACACCTCGATGCCGGAATGGAAGACGCGCTATCCCGGCGTCGAGGCGCTCAATGTTGCGGTGATGGGCTGCATCGTGAACGGTCCGGGCGAGAGCAAGCATGCCGATATCGGCATTTCGCTGCCGGGCACCGGCGAAGCGCCGGCCGCGCCGGTGTTCATCGACGGCAAGAAGGCGGTGACCTTGCGCGGCGCCAATGTTGCCGCGGAATTCAAGACCATGGTGATCGATTATATCGAGCAGCGCTATGGTCGCGGCGGCGCGGGACGCACGGCGGCGGAGTAAGCGCGCGGTTAGCTCCCACGATCGACCGGATCTCCTCGGCGCGATCGACCGCAGGCCGGCTTTCAGCGGGCCGGCTTTCATATGGCCTGTGTCGCCGCTTCAATTTCATTTTTCAACTGCAACGGATGATGCGAAATTGAGCGCAGCTTGGCGGCCGCCCGATGAACCCGGTATCGGGCGGACTCGACAAATGCCGAAACGGAGCGAACGATGCGGTGGCGGCTGGCTCTTGCCCTCGCGCTGGCGGGTGTTGTCCAATTTGCTTCCGGCGTGGAGGCGAATCCGAAAGTCGCGGCGCCACCAGCCTGCTCCGTCTCAAGCTCCGGAGAACCGGAACAGATCGTCAAGGAGTGCACGAGCGCGCTGACTGACAAGCGCAAATCGTCCCAAGAACGCGGGACCTTTCTGAGAATCCGCGCCCACGCGCTTTACCGGCTTGAGAAGCTCGATGCGGCACTGACGGACATTGACGCGGCGATCAAACTCGATCCGCAAAACTACCTGCACCACAACGGCAAAGGCATCATTCTCAGGAAGAAAGGTGATTACGAACAAGCCGTCGAAAGCTACACCGCCGCCATCACATTGAACCCAAAAGTATCGGTGCACTATCTTAACAGGGGTGTCGCCTATCGGTACAAGCGCGATTACGACAAGGCGCTTGCCGATCTGAATACGCTGATCGGCATGAAGCCGACCGAGACACGGGGCCATGTCGAAAGAGCGATCGTGTACCGGTTAAAGGGCGATCTTGCCCGCGCCCGCGCGGATCATGATATATCGATCAAACTCGATGCCAAGAACTGGCTGAACTACGCCGAACGCGCCCGTACCAGCGAAACCGCGCAGGATTACCGCTCTGCGCTGACCGATATCAGGCAAGCCGCAAGCATCGATCCCGGCAACGCGTCGCTGACCCGATCGCTTGCAAGGCTTGAGGCCAGACTCGCACAGCAAGGCGGAACCGCCAAAGCCCCGGCGGGCAGCGGCGCACGTGTCGCGCTGATCATCGGCAACAGCCAATACCGCAACGTGGCTCCCCTCGTGAATCCCAGAAGCGACGCGGAGACGCTGAGCAAGGCCCTGACGGCGGTCGGCTTCAATCGCGTCGATCTGAAGCTCGACCTCACGCGCGAGCAACTTGCGACTGCCCTGAAGGATTTTGCAGCGCTTGCCGACCGCGCCGAATGGGCCGTCATCTATTATGCGGGCCACGGGATCGAAGTTGCGGGGACCAATTATCTGGTTCCGGTCGATGCGCGGCTCAAATCGGACAGGGATACGTCGTTCGAGGCGATATCCCTGGATCAGTTGCTGCGCTCCGTCGAGGGTGCAAGCAAGCTGAAGCTCGTCATCCTCGATGCCTGCAGGGATAATCCGTTCGCTACCAGCATGACGAGAAGTCTCGGAACCCGTTCGCTCGGCAGAGGACTGGGCAACATCGAACCGGAAGGGGCTACTCTTGTCGCCTACGCAGCGAAGCATGGGCAGACGGCTCTGGACGGCAGTCAGGGCAACTCGCCATTCGCATCTGCGCTCGCCCGCGCCATCCTAACACCCGGCCTCGAAATCAACCTGGTGTTCCGAAAGGTGCGCGACGAGGTGTTGACCGCGACCAACCGAAAGCAGGAGCCATTCACCTACGGGTCGCTGCCGAGCGAGGCGTTCTTTTTCCGCAAGTGATGTCCAACTCAGCTTCTGCGGTCGCCATGCAGCGACGCCGCTTCGATCACAAACCAAAGCACGCCGAAAATAACTGCGATCAGAATCGTCAACGGAATCAGGTTTTCAACCATGGGCGGTCCTCTGTCGCCTCTGCGATGAAAACAATTGCTCCTTATCCGCGTTCCGGAAAAAGCGCATCATGACCGGTCGGTAATAGTTGCGGCGCACAAAGCGCGGCCTTACTGCGACCATGCGAACAAGCCGCGACGCAGATGCTGCTGTCGCTTGTGTACACAATCAGGGTCGCGTCATTTTGTCCCCTGACGATGCCGCATTGCGGCCACGCGGCTCAGGTCCCATATCCTCGCCATGTCCTACACCGATCCAACGAAGCCGCCCGTGGAACGCCCGCGCGTCGAGCCCGAGATCATCCCGCCCAATGCCAGGCGCGGTGGCGGCGGGTTCGAAAATCTGTTCGTGCGGGTCGAGGAGGGCGACGACGGTTTCCGCCGCGTCCAGATCAAGAAGATCGGTCCGTTCACGCTGGCGATGATCCTGCTCGGGGTCGGACTCGCGGTCGGCATCGTGTTCCTGCTGCTGGCCGGCCTGGTGCTGCTTTGGATCCCGATCGTGATCCTCGGCATCCTGTTCGCCCTGTTCTCGGTATCGGCGCGCGACATGTGGCGCCGCGTCCAGGGCTTTTTCGGCGGACGCACCGGCGGCTGACGCCGGACATTTTCATCTCTCTGACGTCGGCCCCTTTCTGACGGGCGACACGCATTCCGAAAGGCCGGGCAATGTCTGGCGGCGCCGACGAGCCGTCAGCCCAAATACACTTTTTGGTTGCATTTTTATAATCACTATCTAAGATTGTATTTGTCCTTGATTGCACCTGCGCTGCCTTCACACATCGGATTTCGGTCTCCGCCATCACGCATTCGCGTTGCGGCGCATGCCTCTTTGCGCGCGTCGACTGGATGGGCCCGAACCGTCGAGCCGGCAGCGCGCAGCACCGCGCGGGAGGCGGTTCTTCGATGTCTGAACAAATCAGTATTCAACCCGGCCACGGCACCGCCGGACGTCAGCCCAATCCAGAATTGCTGGCACGGCAACGGCTACAGGGACACGACGACCCTGGCATGTTCGGCCGCATGTTTCCTGACCTGCCGCCGTTGAAAGTCGCACCTGCGGCATTGCAGGCGCTGGCCAACGCCATGAAGGATGCGAGCCCCGGCGACCCGGCCGGCAACAACAGCAAGATCCCGGCAGGCTTCACCTATCTCGGTCAGTTCGTCGATCACGACGTCACGCTCGACCTCACCTCGATCGGCGACAAGGCCGCCGATCCCGAAGGCATCGAGAACTTCCGCACGCCGGCGCTCGACCTCGATGCAATCTACGGCCTGGGGCCTGACGGCAGCCGGCAACTTTACGCGCGTGAGTCAGGCGCCAACGCCGGCAAGGCACCGGGTCCGAAATTCCTCATCGGCAAGACCATCAATGTCGGCTTCGGCGGTGTCACCGGCGACCATCGCAACGATCTGCCGCGCAATCCGGAAGGATTTGCGCTGATCGGCGATCATCGCAACGACGAGAATCTTGTCGTCGCACAAACGCATCTCGCCTTTCTCAAATTCCACAATGCAGTCTGCAATCGGATTGCAGCGCCCGGCAAGACCGCGGAGCAGACCTTTCTGGAAGCGCGTCGCATCGTCACCTGGCATTATCAATGGATGGTGCTGCACGATTTCGTCGAGCGCATCACCGAACCCGGCATCGTCGCCAAAATTCTCCATCAGGGGCGCAAATTCTACCGTTTCAAGAAGCTGCCCTACATGCCGGTCGAGTTCTCCGCCGCGGCCTATCGCTTCGGCCACAGCATGGTGCGCGAACGCTACAACCATAACCGGATCTTCCCCCAGGCGACACTTCAGCTCTTGTTCGACTTCACCGGACTTTCAGGCGGGATCATCGGCGATCTTGCGCCGGTACCGTCTCCCGCTCCGCTGCCGCAACCGGTGCTGCCGTCGAACTGGATCATCGATTGGCGCCGCTATTATGATTTCAGTCCGCCTGCCAATCCGGCGGACGTCGCACTCAACCCATCACGCAAGATCGATCCGTTCCTTATTCCACAATTGCACACACTTCCCGGCGGCGGCGGAAATCTCGCGCTGCGCAACCTGCAGCGCGGCGTGTTTCTCGGCTTGCCGTCCGGTCAGGCCATCGCAGGGGCGATCGGCGTCAAAGCCCTGACCCCGGACGAGATCGCGACCGGTCCCGATGGCAACGCCGCACGCGAGCACGGTCTGCATAAGCAGACACCGCTTTGGTACTACATCCTCAAGGAGGCGCAGATCAGAGGCAACGGCGAGAAGCTCGGACCGGTCGGGTCAACGATCGTCGCCGAGGTTTTCGTCGGCCTCGTTCACGGCGATCATGAATCGTATCTGTGGCGCAAAGGCATAAGCTGGAAACCCGATCTGCCCGCCAAGGTGCCCGGCACGTTTACGATGACGGACCTGTTGCGGTTCGTCGGCGATATCAGTCCGATCGACGGCATCACGACACTGCCGTAAGGGTGGCACCGCGCGCATTCTCCGCTCGCTTGCGGAGAATGCGTGCGTTCGCATCGATCACGCCGGCTCCAACCCTCATCCGGCGAGGTATTTGCGCTGGCATCTCGTCATCGAGATGGAATTGCCGAGTTTCCCCGGAAGATCCGGCCGCCAGATTTGCCAGCAATTGAATCAATTTGAATCTGACTCCGGCCACCGCGCGCGGGGCTGCATACCGAAGGCCCAATCGCGCCCCAAATTTTGCGGTCGACAAGATTTTAACCCGATCGGTTCATTGAAAACGGGACGCCACACTGGCGTTGCGCGCCTGGTTTGATCGCAGGGGTCGGATACCATGAAACGCCTTCATCGACTGATTGGAGCGGTTTGCCTATCCGCGGCGATGTTGCCGGCAACATTGCCGCTGCACGCTGCCGACGTGGCCGTGGCGCCCTTCTACGCCAAGGTCATGGCGATGAAGCCGCAAGGCCCGTTGGGGACGGTGATCGCGCAAGAGCCCGTCGAAACATCGCTCGCAACCGCGCAGGCCTGGCGCATCGCCTACATCTCCTCCGACGTACGTGAGCGGCCAACGATCTCGACTGCACTGGTCATCGCGCCAAAGGGTGAGGCCCCGACAGGTGGCCGGCCGATCCTGGCATGGGCACACGGGACAACCGGCACGGCGCAGAATTGCGGCCCGTCGCAGGTTCTCGATCCGGCGCAGGATCTCAACCAGTATTTCCTCGTCGGCGGAACGTCCTGGACCGATTTCGGAGTACCCGCGCTGTCGGAATTCATCGGACGAGGCTATGTCGTGGTCGCAACCGACTATCAGGGATTGGGTGGCGGCGGGCGCCACCAATATGCAATCGCCGCCACGCAGGCACGCGACGTCATCAACTCAATTCGCGCCGTCGGGAGCATGGGTCTTTCAGGACAGAACCGAAAGGCTGCGGTCTATGGCTGGTCACAGGGCGGCGGAGCGACGCTCAGCGCAGCCGGCCTGGGTGACTATGTCGGGAAGGCCGGAACGGCCTTTGACGCAATAGACATCGTCGGCTTCGCAGCGTTAGCGCCGCAGGATGTCGCAGCGATCCTTCCCAAGGACACGCCGGACGCGAAAGCGGCAGACGCGCTCCTCCAGGGTCTGGCGAAGACCTTTTCCGACAACGTCTTCAACTTCACCCATTTCGCGATGATGATGTGGGCGACGCCTGCGGCATTTCCCGAAGTTGCGCTGTCGGATCTGTTCTCGTCGGAAGGCGTGAACGCGCTCGAGGCGATCTTCAGCAAAAAATGCATGCACGCCGCTGCCGATACGACGAACTTTGCATTCGGAGGCGCTTACAAGTCGTTCCTGAAAGAAAATCCCGCGCGATCGGAGCAATGGGTCAAAACGCTGTTGGACGGCAGCGTCCCGGCAGTCAAGCCGATCGCACCCGTGATCATTTACTGGGGAACGAAAGACACCGTGGTCCCTCCGGTGATGGGTCAGCTTTATCGCGAGCAGATTTGCGGCATGGGCGGCAATGTCGCGCGTGTGCAATTGCCCGGCGAGCAGACGCATTTCTCGACGCCCGGTGCCGCCAAATCCATGTATGTGCAGTGGCTCGCTGACCGCTTTGCCGGCGCTCAGGCCGCCGACGGCTGCAAGTGAGATCAGTGTTGCGAGCGCCTGCGGAATGCGGCGCCGCGCCTCACGTATGCCGCAGCGCTTCGATCGGATCGAGGCGCGACGCGCGCAGCGCCGGGTACCAGCCGAAGAACACGCCGACCAGTCCTGAGAACACCACCGCGATAACGATCGAGGCCGGCTCGACCAGAAGCGGCCAGCCCGCAGCATTCGAGATCAGATAGGCTGCGCCAACGCCCAGCATCACCCCGATCAGCCCGCCGATCGCGGCAAGGCCTGTCGCCTCGAACAGGAATTGCCGCAGGATGTCCCATTGCCGCGCACCGAGTGCGAGCCGAAGCCCGATCTCGCGGGTGCGTTCCGTGACCGACACAAGCATGATATTCATGATGCCGATGCCGCCGACCGCGAGCGACACGCCGGCGACAGCAGCCAGCAGGATCGCGAGCGTGCGAGCCGAGGCTTCGCGGGTGGCGGCGATATCGGCGAGATTGCGGATCGAGAAATCGTCGTCCTGACCGGGCTGCAGACGATGCCGCTGGCGCAGGAGGCTTTTCACCTCCTCCTCCATAAGGCTCAAATTCTCGCCGTCCAGCGCCTTCACATAGATCGAGCCAACCGCGCGCGCATTGGCGAGATTGCGGCCGAGCACGCGCTGCCGCGCGGTGTTGAGCGGCACGAAAACAACGTCGTCCTGGTCCTGGCCCCAGGTTGTCTGTCCCTTGCGGCCGGCCACGCCGACGATGCGGAACGGTACGTTGCGGATGCGCAATTCCTGTCCGACCGGATCGAGCCCGCCGAACAGATTGCGGGCCACGGTCTGACCCAGAACAGCGACCTGCGCACCGCGCGCGATCTCTTCGGGATCGAAGCCGCGGCCAAGTTCGACATCCCAGTCACGCGCCTCGAACCAGCCGGCATCGATGCCGATCAGTGCACTCGCCCAGTTCATGCCGCCGGCCACGAGCTGGCCGGAGCCGCGCATATTGGGCGCTGTGACCTGAACCCCCGGCACTTCCGCCATGATCGCCGCGGCATCGTCATCGGTCAGGGTGGACGCGGCACCCGACCCCATGCGCACGCCACCGGCCGTCACGTTGCCCGGCGTCACGATCAGCAGGTTCGAGCCGAGGCTTCTGATCTGCGCCACCACCTGTTCGCGCGCGCCGCCGCCGACCGCGACCATCGCAATGACGGCGCCGACACCGATGATGATGCCGAGCATGGTCAGCGCACTGCGCAGCTTGTGCAGGCGCAGCGCGTCGAGCGCGGAGACGATGGCGTCGCGATTCGTCATTCCGCGGCCTCATGATGCGGATGGGGCTGCTTCATCAGTTCGGCCAGGCGTTCGTCGGCATTGACGGGAACATGCCGGCGATCCGACACCACGTGACCATCGAGGAAACGGATCAGCCGGTTGGCATAGGCCGCGATGTCCGGCTCGTGCGTCACGATCACCACCGTCGTGCCCTCGCGGTTCAATTCCTGGAACAGCGCCATGATCTCGACCGAGGTCCGGCTGTCGAGCGCGCCGGTCGGCTCGTCGGCGAGCAGCATTTTCGGATTGTTGACGAGCGCGCGCGCGACCGCGACGCGCTGCTGCTGACCGCCCGACAATTGCGTCGGGCGATGATGGATGCGCTCGCCGAGGCCGACCCGCTTCAGCGCGGCGACCGCCTTGTCCTTGCGCGCGGCGCGATCCGTTTCGGCATAGACCATCGGCAATTCGACATTGGCGAGCGCGTCGAGCCGGTCCAGCAGATGGAATTGCTGGAAGACAAAACCGATCTTCCTGTTGCGCACGGCGGCAAGCGCGTCACCGCTCAGCGTCGAGACCGGTTCGCCGTCGAGGCGGTAGGTGCCCGAGGTCGGCTTGTCGAGACAGCCGATCACATTCATGAAGGTCGACTTGCCGGATCCGG
>CAZXJZ010000211.1:0-8223 GCA_964641065.1 uncultured Hyphomicrobiales bacterium
CAGGGTATCGCCGCAATGGGCGATCAGCGCATTGACCAGCGTGCCGGTCTGGTGGCCGGCGGCCGGGTGCACCACGAGGCCCGCCGGCTTGTCGATGACGATGACCTGGTCGTCCTCATGCAGGATGGTGAGGGGGATGGCTTCGCCTTCGGGCTCGGCCGGCTCCGGCGGCGGCACGTCCACGGTCAGCACTTCGCCGGCCTTCACCTTGTAGCCGGGATCGTCGACCGCGCGCCCGCCGGCCGTGACGGCGCCCTCCAGGATCAGCGCCTTCAGCCGCGTGCGCGAGAGGTCGGCGAGCCCCGCCGCCAATACGCGGTCGAGCCGGGTGCCGGCGTCTTCGGCCGCGACGGTGAGGGTTTCGGTGGAGGCTGTCATTGGGGAGGGGGGTATGTCGCATGAGGGCAAGTTGCAAGCGTTGTCATAGTGGCTTACCCCCTCCCGACCGCCCTTTGCGGAAGCGGCAAAACGCAACCACTACCAACCATGTCCACGCCAGATCCCCTGAAAGACCCCGACGGCAAGCCGCTCGACCCGCAGGCGCAGGCGGTGGTCGACCGCGTGCGCCGGATGTCTGCGATCTCCGGCTTTGCCACCGTGTTCGGCATCGCGGTGGTGATCGTTGTGATCGGCTGGAAGCTCTCGCGTTCGGGCGACACCGCGCCGCCGGCGCAACCGGTCGACGTGATGGCGATGCTGCCGAAGGGCGCGCGCATCATCGCAGCGCAAACCTCAGGCGACCGGCTGGTGGTGACGGTGGATGTGAACGGGGCGATCGAGGTGCGCACCTTCGACACCCGCACGCTGCAGCAGACCGGGCGGCTGCGCTTCGTCGAAGAGCATTAGACCGTTTTCGAGCGAAGTGGGCACCAGTTCGCGTTAAGAAAACGCGTCAAAAAGACTCCGGGCGCGCGCTTGCCGCGTCGCACGCGCGCGGTCGATCCGCTTTGTCACAGCATTCGGTCTGCCCGGTTCCTGCGCATCACGCGATTTTTCATGAATTTGACGCGGCACCCATCCGCGATCGCCGCGTTGTTCCGGCACTCGATCCAGTTCCCAATTCCGACTGAACGGAGATCTGCATCTGCGCGCAAGCAGAAGAAAAACTTGAGGAGATTGCGATGTCAGATATTTCGATTGGTAATGTGTTTCCCGATCCTATTCCCACGCCGGCCTGTCCCGTGTGCGGCGGTGAGACGATTGCCGCGCAGATGCATGCCGCGGTAGCGAAGGTCACCGATGTGTTTCGCTGCAAGCGCTGTCATGTCGAATATCCGGTGGTGAAGAGCAACGGCAACGGCGCCGCTCCGCGTTAAACAATGCTAGTCTCCGCGCATTGAGCGCGGGGGCGGCGATGACGGACAAGCAGAGAGGTGTGCTGAGAGGCGTGTTGGCGGGGCTCGCCATCACGCTCGTGGTGCTGGGGCTCGCAATCGCGGGCCTGCTGCCGCCGCTGATGCCGGGCGCGCAGGCGCCGCTCACGCACGCACTCAGATGGGACACGCTGGTGCTCGCCTGCCTCGCGATCAATATCGGCCTGTTGGCGCGGCACCGTTTCTTCACACCGGACGACATCGATGGCGGCGGGCTGACGCCTGGCACCGCGACCGCGCATCTCCTGCAATCGATGCTGCAGAACACGCTGGAGCAGAGTGTGCTGGCGCTCGGCGTGCATGCGATCTGGGCCGTCGTGATGCCGCAGGGCTGGCAGGCGGCGGTGCCGGCAGCGGTGATCCTGTTCGTGATCGGCCGCGTGCTGTTCTGGCGCGGCTATGCCAGCGGCGCGCCGGGCCGTGCGCTCGGCTTTGCGCTGACGTTTTATCCGCAGGTGGTGATGCTGGTGGTGATCATGGGGTTTGTGCTGGTGGGGTGAGGGTGGAATTGCGATGCGCTCCACATGACCTTGCTACCCAAGCATCACTGCCTGTTTCGGCTCTAGTGTCCCGGGCGCAGCGCAGCGTGCGGTGCGCTGCAGAACCGGGACCATCGCAATCCGAGCAAGACGAGGAATGGGTTCCGGATCTGCGGTGCACCGCTCCGCTTCCGCTTCGCGGCGGGATAAATAGGAAAATAATCTTGTATAACGGAGATGGCAAATCCATCGAGCGAGGGGCGAAATGAAAAAATTATTTATTATAATCAATCGTCTAACGTGAAAATTGAAAATTAACATCGTCAATGTTAGTATGCATGACAATGTTAGAGATAAGGCATGCACGACCAAACGACCGGTTCGCCGAGGCGCTACAGCGATACCTCGCTGAAGCCCTGCACGACGATATCCAAATTAGCCGGTTCCGTGGCCGGGCGAGCTTGCCCGCATTTATCGAGCGCTCATACAAGCTCTACGAATCGACGATCGCCGACCGGCCTTGCGTGTTTATGGCGGCCGGCGATCAGTCAAATTCGCCGACAGATATTGCCAAGCACATCAGCATTGTGCGCGCCGCCTTTAAAGTGGCCCTAGTTGCCTATGCAGCATCGTCCCTTAGCGCACACAACAGGGCTAGGCTGATAAAACAACGCGTACCGTTTGTCATTCCGGGCAATCAGCTCTATATGCCCGACCTTGCGATCGACCTGCGGGAGCATTTTCGCGCTTCCAGAACTATAAACGCGGAGGCCCTATCGCCTGCCGCTCAGGCTGTGTTGTTGGATCATCTGTTGCGCAGCGATACGCTGACGGCACTTCCGTCACAGATTGCCGAGCGTCTCCACTACTCGGCCATGTCTATCGGACGGGCTTTCGATGATCTGGTGGCGCTCGGGCTTGCTGAGACCGAAACGGTCGGCAGGACGCGACATATCCAGTTTAAGCATACCGGCCGCAAGCTTTTCGATGCGGCTCGAAGTTACCTGATAAGCCCCGTGCGCTCGGTAAAATACGTAAAGAGCAGGATCAATCACGCCGGTTTGCTAGTAGCTGGTGAAAGTGCCCTTGCCGAACTAACCGATTTGTCCCGCCCGCGAACTCCGACATACGCGCTGGCGGCCAGTTCGTGGAAGGCCATCGCTCGCGACCGCCATCTGGTCGAAACGGAAAAGCTCGACGCTGAACTGGCCATCGAAACCTGGTCGTATGACCCATCCGCATTGTCCACATCAGGGACGGTGGACGCCCTGTCGCTCTATGCCCAGTATAAGGACCATCGTGATGAGCGTATTGCCGGGGCGGCCGAGCAATTATTGGAGCACATTTCATGGTAGCTGGCATTGACAAATTTCGTGAGCACTTCGCCGACTACGACAAGCACTACGCCATCATCGGCGGCGCTGCATGTGATCTGCTTTTCACGGCAGCCGGTCTCGACTTCAGGGCTACCAAAGACATCGACATGGTACTTTGTGTCGAGGTCGTTGATGCCAGCTTCGGTAAGGCTTTGAAAGCATTCCTTGATGCCGGCGGCTATCAAGCGCGCGAAAGAAGCGACGGCGCCAAGGAATATTATCGATTCCACAAACCCACGAACGCAGCCTACCCGTTCATGATCGAGGTGTTCGCCCGCAAGCCTGGCACGGTGCAGGTGCCCGAAGACGTCACTTTGACGCGCATCTCCGTAGAAGATGACATGGTGAGCCTATCTGCCATCCTACTTGAAGACGGCTACTATGAAGCGCTGCAAGCCGCGAAGCAGAAGATTGATGGCGTCACGATTATCGATCAGACAATTCTGATCCCATTCAAGGCGCGCGCGTTCCTTGATTTATCGGATCGCGCCAAGGTCGTGGAGAAGATAGATAGTAAGAACATCAAAAAGCACCGCAACGATGTCTTCCGCCTCGTTCAGCTTCTTTCAAGAGACGTGTCCGTTGATGTCTCGGAGACGACACGCAAGGATTTGCTTCGCTTCTTGGAGATGGAAGCCGTTGACCCGGTTGACCTCAAAGCGCTTGGTGTTCCCCTGGATCGCGATGAGGCCATTGCTATTCTGCGATCAACTTACACGCTCAATTAGAATCGTGGCTTGCTTCATGAATCAGAAGAGACCTTCGTTGAGTTATTTCTGATAGTGGAAAGCCGTCTTAAGAGGGAGTTGTTGCAGTTCAGCTTGGCTGACAAGAATGTAGAGACAGTTGGTGCCAATATTTGAAGTTTTTGACTGTTTTGCTCGCTGGGTTACCTCCCCACCAATCTCCCCAAAAACTCCGGCGTCGGATGTCCGTCCGGCGTCATCCCGAACTTCACCTGCATCGCACGGATATCGTCGCGCTGGTCAAAATCGATCATGCCTTGCATGTTGCTCGGCTTGAAGCCGCGCTTCGCAAGCTCCTGCTGGATCGTCATCCTGTCCTCGCGCGAGAGCTGCACGTCGCCCGCGGGCCAGCGGCCGGCGAAAGGGGGTGCGCCGCGGAAGCGATCGGCGAGGTGGAGCACGGCGAGCGCATAGACATCCGAGATATTGTAGGTCTTGATCACCTCGAAATTCTTCGTGACCAGAAATGCCGGCCCGCGCGCGCCGGACGGAAACAAGAGCGTCGCCTCGTCGCGTGTCGTGGTGGTCGGCAGATTGCCGCCGTCGGTGCGCCGGAAGCCGAGCATCACCCATTCGCGGAACGAGCCGCGGCTCTTGCGATAATCGAAGCCCTGCGGCACCTGCACCTCATAGCCCCAGGGTGCGCCCGGTTGCCAGCCATGTTCCTTCAGGTAATTCGCGATCGAGGCCAGCACGTCCGGCACCGAGGTCCACAGGTCGCGCTTGCCGTCACCGGAGAAATCCACCGCCCAGCGCATGAAGCTCGAGGCGATGAATTGCGGCTGCCCCATCGCGCCGGCCCAGGAGCCGATCATGCGCTCGGGCGGGATGTGGCCCTCCTGGAGGATGAGCAGCGCCGTGATCAGTTCGTCGCGCGCGAAGTCGCCCTTGTAATTGTGGAAGGCCAGCGTGGCGAGCGAAGGGATCACGCGCTTGCCGCCCTGGTTGGCGCCGTAGCTGGTCTCGACGCCCCAGATCGCGACGATGACTTCGCGCGGCACGCCGAACCGGTTCTCGATCGAATCAAGGAGACCGCGCAATTCGCCAATGCGGCGGATGCCGTTCGACAGCCGCGGCTGCGCGACGAGGGAATTCAGATAGTCGCCGACCGGGCGGCCGTATTCCGGCTGGCGGCGGGAGAGGCGGGAGACTTCGGCATCGTAGGCGACGTTGCCGAGCGCGCGATCGAATGTCGCAGGCGTGACGCCGCGCTGTTGTGCAAGCGGGCGCAGCTGCTCGATATAGCCGCGGAAGGAGCGGGCTTGCGGATCAGGGGATTGCGCCAATGATGCGCCGACGCCCATTAGGAGCACCGCGCACACCGCGAATGCGGTTCTTATCCCTCCCCCCGCATCGCAGGCAAGTTTACGCAGCCTGCGTAAACTTGGCTGCGTGCGGTGGGGAGGGTGGCCGGCGGTGCGAAGCACCGACGGTCGGGTGGGGGGACTCTTCGCGGAAACGAACAACGAGATGGCTTGGAGGCAAAAGCCCCCCACCCCGATCTCCTTCGCTGTGCTCAGTCGATCGACCCTCCCCACCGCTTCGCGGGGGGAGGGAGAAGGAAGGTCAGTGCTTGCTGGTCCCAAGATATGCGGCAATGACCTTCTCATCCTTCAGCACGGCATCGGCCGGACCGCTCGCGAGCGTGCGCCCGTAATCGAGCACATGAATCCGGTCGGCGAGGTCGGCGACCATCTGCATATCATGCTCGATCCAGATCATGGCAATACCGAGCGTGTGCTTGATGCGCAGGATGAAACGGGCGAGGTCCTCGCGCTCCTCGCGGTTGAGGCCGGCCGAAGGTTCGTCGAGCAGGAGGATCGCGGGCTCGTTGGCGAGCGCGCGGGCGAAGCCAATGATCTTCTGGGTGCCGAACGGAAGTCCGCCGACCGCGGTGTGGCGATAGCGCTCCAGCTCGACGAATTCGATGATTTTTTCCACCGCCTCGCGCTGGCGGATTTCCTCCCGGCGCACGGAGGGCAGGAACAGCATCTCGGCGAACGGATTGCCCTTGATGCGCGGGTGACGGCCGGTCAGCAGATTGTCGACCACGCTCATCTGCGGAAAGAGCTCGCCATGCTGGAAGGTGCGCGCGACGCCGAGCGCGGCGATGTCATGCGGCTTCTTGCCGATCAGCGATTCGCCGCGGAACGAGATCGCGCCCTCGCCGGGATAAAGACCGCTGATGCAGTTGAACACGGAGGTCTTGCCGGCGCCGTTCGGACCGATCAGCGCAAGCAATTCGCCCTTGTCGACCTTGAGCGATACGCCGTCCAGCACCACCAGCCCGCCGAAGCGCAGCGTCAGATTGTCGACATCGAGTTCAGCCATACCATCTCCGCGAGCGGCGATATTGCTTTACGTCGCGGTAGCTCCTGCGCTCCGCGCCGCCGGATTGCCCGAGATAGAATTCCTGGATGTCGCCGTGCGACTTCAGCTTGTCGGCCGAGCCGTCGAGCACCACGCGGCCGTTTTCCAGCACATAGCCGTAATCGGCGACATCGAGCGCGACCGCCGCACTTTGCTCCACGATGACGATGGTGATGCCGAGTTCGTTGCGGATCTGCACCAGCCGCGCCATCAGGTCCTCGACGATGACGGGCGCGAGCCCAAGCGAGAGTTCGTCGACCAGCAGGAGTTGCGGCTTGGTCATCAGGCCGGAGGCGAGCGCGAGCATCTGCCGTTCGCCGCCGGACAGCAATCCGCCGATGCGCGCGCGCAGGTCGGCGAGGCGCGGGAAGAACGAATAGATCTGCTCTTCGCGCTGACGGCGTTCGGCCTTGGACAGCGCCGGCGCAAAGGGGGCGGCGAGATTGTCGGCGACGGTGAGATTGGGGAACACCTTCTCGCGCTCGGGAATGAGCGCGATGCCGAGCCTGGTCAGTTCGTTCGGCGGCCGGTTCTCGATGCGTTTGCCGCGGAAGGTGATAGTGCCTTCGGTGACGCGCGCATTGTCGATGCCGAGAAAGCCGGAGAGCGCGCGCAGCGTGGTGGATTTGCCGGCGCCGTTGGTGCCGAGGATGGCAACAATCTGGCCTTCGCGCACGGTGAGCGAGACGCCCTGGATGGCGGTGATGGCGTGGTGATAGACCACGGCCAGCTTTTCGGCGACGAGGAGGGGCTCGCTCATTTGCGCGCTCCTGCGACCGGGCGATGCTTGAACGGCCAGAGCAGGAAATAGGTCTGGATGCGGTGCCAGATGCCGACGAGGCCCAGCGGCTCGAATACCAGGAACAGGATCATCACCAGGCCGAAGCCTGCGTAATTCACCGCGAAGAGTTGTCCGGCATAGGCCTGCGCGTTCGGCAGCGCCAGCAGCGCGCTCTCGATCGCATAGGGGAACAGCGTGACGAACAGCGCGCCGAGAATGGCGCCGAGCAGCGAGCCCATGCCGCCGATGATCACCATCGCCACATATTGAATGGTGAGGAACAGCGAAAACGCCTCGACCGACACGAAGCTGCGGTAATAGGCGAACAATGCGCCCGCGACTGCCGCGATCGCCGACGAGATGACGAAGGCGAGCAGCTTGTAGGCGGCGACATTGATGCCGAGCGCTTCGGCCACGGTCTCGTGCGCATGGATGGCGCGCCAGGCGCGGCCGATGCGGGTGCGCATCAGGTTGATGCAGAGCAGCAGCGTGAGTGCGGAGAAGGCCAGCATCACGTAATACCAGGTCGGCCCGCCATAGAGCTCGAACCCGAATACCACCGGCGCCTCGATGGTGATGCCGGTCGAGAAGCCGCGCTTGGTCTCGTATTCGGCGCCGAGATAGACCACCACGAAATGTAAGGCGAGGGTCGACACCGCGAGATAGAGCCCCCGCAGCCGCAGCGAGGGCAATCCGAAGATGACACCGAGCAGCGCGCCGACGATCGCGGCGGCCGGCAGCGTCAGCCAGATCGGGGTGTTGAATTCCTTGAAGAGAATGCCTGCGGTGAAAGCGCCGGCGCAAAGCAGGCCGGCATGTCCGAGCGAGATCAGTCCGGCATAGCCGGTGAGCAGCATCAGCGACAGCGCGCCGATCGAGGCGAGCAGCACCTGCGTTGCCAGATCGAGATAGAAGTTCGACGCCACCAGCGGAAAGCCGAGCAGCACGATGCCGAAAATCACGGCGCTGACGCGCTGCATGCGCGTCTGGATCAGCGCTACGTCCTGCGCGTAGGAGGTGCGGAAATAGCCCGAGGCGCGCGGCTGGTTAGACACGGTCGAGCTCCTCGCGGGTGCCGAACAGGCCCCAGGGCCGCAC
>CAZXJZ010000212.1:0-8217 GCA_964641065.1 uncultured Hyphomicrobiales bacterium
CCGAAAACAGCCGTACCGCCGGCATGGTCGAGCGGCGGCCGAGAGCAAGGATCACACCAAGCGGCAGCGAGAACACGATGCCCACGGCCGACACCACCACCGTCACCAGAGCGCCGCCCCACAGTGACGTCGAAACGTATGACAGCCCGAGCGGCGGAAAGCCGAGCAGCAGCATGACCGACACAACCGGCAGGACCATGAAGAAGTAGATTGCGGCGAGCCGCTTGTTCGGTGCGAAGGACGCGAGCAGCCAGACGATGCCGATCGCAAGCAGAGTGAAAAAGGCGTCGACCCGCCAGCGCTCCTGGATCGGATAGAAGCCGTAGATGAAGAAATTGATGCGCTCGCTCACGAATGGCCAGCAGGCGCCGACCCGCGGCCGCTCGGGCGAAGCAACACAGGCGAGGCGGTCGTCGCCCACCCAGGTCGCATCGAAGACGAGGAAATTTAGCAGCGAAGGAACCAGCCACCACAGGAACAGGATCGAGAGCAATGTCAGCACGACGTTAAGCGGGCCGGTCAACAGATGCTCGCGCAGCCATCCGACGATCCCGCGATCGCGCAATGGCGGCGGCATTGGCGGCACCGCTTCAGTGCGAACGAAGGCTGGCGCGCGAACGGTCATCGCTCCACCAGCGCGATACGACGGTTATAGAGATTCATCAGCCCGGAGGTGACGAGGCTGATGGTCAGATAGACCGCCATGGTAATGGTCACGACCTCGACCGCCTGACCTGTCTGGTTGAGCACCGTGCCCGTGAAGATCTGGACAAGATCCGGATAGCCGATCGCTACCGCGAGCGACGAGTTCTTGGTGAGGTTCAGATATTGGTTGGTCAACGGCGGCACGATCACGCGCATGGCCTGCGGGATCACGATCAGCCGCAGCGTCGGGCCCGGGCGCAATCCCAGCGAATAAGCCGCTTCGGTCTGGCCGTGCGACACCGCCTGGATGCCGGCACGAACGACCTCGGCGATGAAAGCAGCGGTGTAGATCGACAGCCCGAAAAGGAGTGCCGCAAATTCCGGCAGGATCTCGATGCCGCCGCGGATGTTGAACCGGCCCATTTCGGGAAAGTCGAAGGACACCGGAAAACCGGTCAGCGCCAGCGCCAGCAGCGGTGGGACCAGGATCAGCAGCGACCCGATCGTGAACACCGGCGCCTGCTGTCCGGTAATTGCCTGCCGCCGCTTGGCCCATATTCGGAACGCAATCGCCGCGGCAATGCCGAGCAGCAACGCCACCGGCACCGCCTCGAAACCGGGCGCGAAGATCGGCTTTGGCAGGAACAGTCCGCGGTTGTTCAGGAACATGCCGCCGGGAATCGAAATGCTGTCGCGCAGGACCGGCAGCGCCTTCAGCACCGCATTGTACCAGAACAGCAATTGCAGCAGCAGCGGCAGGTTGCGGATCACCTCGACATAGCCACGTGCCAGCTTCGCCACCAGCACGTTCTTCGACAATTGCAGGACGCCGATGGTGAAGCCGATAATCGTCGCAAGGATGATCCCGAGAATCGAAACCAGCAGCGTGTTCAGGAGCCCGACCCAGAAGGCGCGCCCGTAGGTCGATTGGGTCGTATACGGGATCAGGTGCTGGCTGATGTCGAAGCCGGCGGTCGAGTTCCAGAAGCCGAAGCCGGTCGCGATGCGCGCACGCGCCAGGTTCTCCGCCGCGTTGTTGACCGCGCTATAGGCAAGCCAGACGATCGCCGCGCAGAGCAGCAACTGGAACGCGATGCTGCGCCAGCGCGGATCGTAGAGGGGAGAGACCTTTGGCGGTGCGGCCTGCGCCATCACGCGCCGCCGCAATGATCAGCGAACCGGAGGCGCGTATTGCAAGCCGCCTTTCGTCCACAGCGCATTCAGGCCGCGCGAAATCTTCAACCGCGAACCCTGGCCAAGATTCTTTTCGAAAATCTCGCCGTAATTGCCGACATGCTTGATCATGTTCGCGCCGAAGTCGTTGGCCAGTCCGAAGGCCTCGCCGAACTTGCCTTCCGAGCCGAGCAGACGCTTGATTTCGGGGTTGTCCGATTTCATCTGCGCGTCGACGTTGGCCTTGGTGACGCCGAGCTCTTCGGCATTGATCAGCCAGAAATTCACCCAGCGCACGATGTCGAACCATTGATCGTCACCATGGCGGACCGACGGTCCGAGCGGCTCCTTGGAGATGATATCCGGCAACACGACATGGTCGTCGGGCGCGGCGGTACGCAGGCGCTCGGCGTAGAGCGCGGATGCGTCGGTGGTGTAGGCATCGCAGCGTCCGGCGTCGTAGGCCTTTACCGCCTCGTCGGAGGTGGCAAAGGTCACGGTCTTCAGCTTCATGTTGTTGGTGCGGAAGAAGTCGGCGAGGTTCAGTTCGGTGGTGGTGCCCTGCTGCACGCAGACCGCGGCGTCGTTCAGTTCAAGCGCGGAATTGACCTTCAGCGCCTTGCGCACCAGGAAGCCCTGCCCGTCATAATAGTTGATGCCGGTGAAATTCAGACCGTTGGTGGTATCGCGCGACGAGGTCCAGGTGGTGTTGCGGATCAGCACATCGACCTCGCCCGATTGCAGGGCGGTGAAGCGGTCCTTGGCGGTGAGCGGGACGAACTTGACCTTGGTCGGATCGTTGAAGATGGCGGCTGCGATGGCGCGGCAATAATCCACATCGAAGCCGGTCCAGTTGCCCTGCGCATCCGGCAGGCCGAAGCCGGCGAGATTTCCGTTGGCGCCGCAATTGAGGACGCCGCGGCTCTGAACCTGCTTCAGCGTCTGCGCCTCCGCGGCCGCGAGACCAACCAGGGTTGCAAGGGCGAAGGTGAAAATGCTGCGCTTCATGATATGTCCCCAATACTCCACCGGCGGTGATGACAGGATATCCGACCCGAACCAAGGTGCATCGCACTAAAAGCCGTACGGCACTTGACCCTTCCGGCGCAAGCCTGCCCGCTCGCGCCAAAAGCCGCACAAGACTTCAAGCCCGGATCACCATGACCATCCCGCGATTGACGCCATCTGAGAACGATTGCACAGACAGGTCAAGGGCTTGACTGGCGGTCGCCGGTTTGCCTGCAATTCGGTCAGGCGATACCCGCGCAGCCACACCCGCCCTTCAAACCGGCCCGGAATCATCCGCCGGTACCTTCAAGACCTCTCAAGGAAAGCCCCATGAGCAAACCGAACGAGCCCCGCGACCTCAAGCCCGACACCCGGCTCGTCACCGGCGGGCGCACGCCGCGCGAGTATCACGGATTCGTCAACCCGCCGGTCTATCACGCCTCGACCATGCTCTATCCGACCGCCGCCGACATGGTGGCGCACCGGGCGCGCTACCGCTACGGCCGGCGTGGTACCCCCACCTCGGAAGCATTGGAAAACGCACTGCGCGAGATCGAAGGTCCGCAATGCGCGGGAGTTGCGCTGCTGCCGTCCGGGGCGGCCGCCGTTTCCACCGCGCTGATGTCGGTATTGTCGGCGGGCGACCATCTGCTGATCACGGACAGCGTCTATCGCCCGACCCGTACTTTTGCTGACACGATCCTGAACCGGTACGGGGTGGAGACGAGCTACTACGACCCGCTGATCGGCGCCGGCATCGCAGCCTTGTTTAAGCCCAATACCCGCGCCGTGTTCGTCGAGGCGCCCGGATCGCAATCCTTCGAAATGCAGGATGTGCCGGCAATCGCGCGCGTCGCCCATGACAACGGCGCGCTCGTGCTGATGGACAATACCTGGGCGACCCCCCTCTACTATTCAGCGTTCGCGCATGGCGTCGACCTCTCGATCCAGGCTGGCACCAAATATATCGGCGGTCATTCCGACATCATGTTCGGTACGGTCTCGGCCAATGAAGCGACCTGGCCGATGCTCAACGAGATGGTCGGAAATTTCGGGCTTTGCGCCGGACCGGACGACATCTATCTCGCGCAACGAGGGCTTCGCACTTTGTCGGTCAGGCTGGAGCGCCATCAGCGTTCCGCGCTCGAGATCGCGCGCTGGTTCGAGCAGCGGCCGGAGGTGCTGAACGTGCTTCACCCGGCCCTGCCGTCGCATCCCGGACATGCGATCTGGAAGCGCGACTTCACCGGCGCGTCAGGGCTATTCAGCATCGTGCTGAAGCCTGTGTCCGAGAAAGCGCTCTATGCCTTTTGCGATGCGCTGTCGCTGTTCGGCATGGGCTTTTCCTGGGGCGGCTATGAGAGCCTGGTGATCCTGTTCGATTGCAAGGACTATCGCACGGCCACGCCGTGGGAGCCGGGCGGCCCCTGCCTGCGCTTCCATATCGGGCTTGAGGATACCCGGGACCTGATTGCCGATCTCGAAGGCGGCTTCGCCGCGCTTCACGAGGCGGCGCGCGCCTGAGCCGGCGCAACCTCCGCTTTCTGCTCGCGGATCACGAAGGTAAGGTTGCGCATATAGACGAATACGCCGAACGATTGGCCGGCGATGAAAACCGGGTCCTTGCGATACAAGGCATAGACCAGAAGCATCACGCCGCCGAACAGCGAGAGAAACCAGAATGCGACTGGGATCACGCTGCGGCCGGCGCGCTCCGACGCGATCCATTGCACGACAAAACGTGCGGTGAAAAAGGCTTGCGCGACGAACCCGGCCAGCACCCACCAGTCCAGGTTAGTAACGAACACGTCCTGCAAATAGCTCCCGACCATCCGCGACAGATCGATCAGCATCGCATCCCAACTCCCTCACCTTCGGAACCGTTTTGCGGCGGCGGATCAGCCACCACACTCCCATCAGATCGAACAGGCCAACCCACAGCCGGTCCCACATGCCGTATTTGGAAATGCCCTGCCGTCGGTCGCGATCGACGACGTCGACCTGAACCACCGCATAGCCTTCGCGGCGAACCAGCGCGGGCAGGAAGCGATGCAGGCCGTCGAATACGGGCAGCCGCAAAAGCAGATCGCGCGGAATGGCCTTCAGCCCGCAACCGGTATCAGTCGTGCCGTCACGCAAAATCGCGCCGCGTACGGTATTGGCGATCCGCGATTGCAGCTTCTTGAAACGCGTCGCCTTGCGGCCGGTTCGCCGTCCGGCGACCAGGCCGATGTCCAGCCGGCCTGCAAACAGAGTCTCCGCAAGATCGAGGATGAATTTCGGATCGTTCTGGCCGTCACCGTCGATGGTCACGACCGTCGAACCGCGCGCCGCCCGCGCGCCGCTCACCACGGCGATGGACTGCCCGCTTTTTCTATCATGGGCGATCGGCCGCATCTCGGGATAGAGCGCTGCGAGCCGGGCCAGTTCGGCGCCCGTCCCATCGGTCGAACCATCGTCGACAAACACCATTTCGAAAGACGCCCGCCCTCGCAGCGCCGTGACGATTTCGGCCGCGAGTTCGGCGACATTGCCGGCTTCATTGTGAACCGGCACCACCACCGAAATGTCGATGCCATACATCGGCGAGGCAAATCTGCGGCCGGTCATGAGCGACTCCACAACCGCATGCAAGCGCGGACCAGCCGCCGAGGTGTCGGCCCGGGCATCGCCTCGACCCTGCCCTGTGTGTCGACGGCGAAGACCCAGCGGCGTGCGGCGAAATAATTTCGGATCGCGAGTGCGCCGAGACCACCGATTGCGGCGCCGACCATGACGTCGGTCGGATGATGTACGGCGATAGTGAGTCGGGTCATGCATATGATGACGGCGAAGCCCCACACCAGCGGCCAAAGTCGCGGCCATAGCGCGCTGAACGCCACCGCAAGCGCAACTGCCGTGGTGGCATGGCCGGACGGCATGCTGCCGAAGGCGTATTCGGGAAACGGGATGGTCCCCACGAACACTTCGCGAAAATAGGCGAATGGCGCATAGAAGAATGCGTCGGGCTCGCCGGTCTGATAAGGGCGCGCGCGCCCGATCAGCGGTTTCAGGATCGCGGACAGCAATCCGGGCAACCCGATCGCCGAAATCAGGAATGCGAGCCGAAGCGACACGCTCGCGAAGACCAGACGATCAGGCCGTCTTGCTGCCCGAAGACCGGCAACAATGCTGAGCACAAGAAGCCCCGCCATCGACCAGAGCAGCCAGCCCGATTTGCCGTAGGCCGAGATCCGTCCCGACAGATCGATAATGGAGCGCGGGAGATGTCGCGCCTCGGTGATGCTCCACACATCCAGCAGAAGCTTGGCGGCAAGAAACACTGCCACGAAGGCAAGCGCTGCGGTGACGGTGACGTTGACAGCCGGCCAGAACGGTCCGGTCCCGGACAAACGCCGCGGCCTCTGAAACGCTGACGCGACAGTAGTTGCGACGATGGTCCGGCTTCTCGACACACTGTGCTCCCAGTCCTTTCGACTGGAACAGCAGCTTTAGGTGACACCGCCGTGACGATTTCTACAACGCCTGCCGGCGACCGTCGCAGCGCTCACTGATCTCCGCCCGAGCGATAGATTTTCAGCGAAACCCGCCCGCCGCTTCCGAGGCTGTAGCCGTCAAAACGTCCCACCTGCCCGTAACGCAAGCCAATGGCCTCCGCCCGCCGTGCAAAAGTTCGCTCGAGCGAGGTCTCGATGACAGCAAAGCGACATTCATCGCCGCCCTTCAGGAAATCCGCAGACCGGGCGGCGTTCGTCAATGCGGTGTCGGTTCCGGATAGAAACACCATGCTCGGCTCGTGATAGCCGGCGGCCGCAATCCTCGGATTTGCACAACCGGTGGCATGGATCGTGCGCTGAATTGCAACGCTCGGAAACACCGCGGCAAGCGCCGGAATGACGGACCAATAGACCGCAATCGACAGCAACAGGGTGGTGACCGACGCGCGCAACAGCGAACGTTCGATTCCGTCGATGTCGTAGAGCCACCACGCGCGAAAGCCGAACACGATCGCCGCCGCGAGGAATGGCCATGCGCGCCAGCCGAGGTCGCCCTCATAATGCACCAGCAGGACCAGCGATCCGACAAAGATCACCACCGGAACCGCGAACCACCAGAACGTCCCCCACTCCATCCATTTCGTGGGCGACATCTGCCCGGTCTCGATCGCACGCGCGAGCAGGATCGCAATCGCGGGATAGAGCGGCAGCACGTAATGCGGCAGCTTGGTGATGACGATTTCGAACACGAGCCACGCCGGCACCAGCCAGGCCAGCAGGAACTTGACCGGCGTCTCCCATTTCTCCCGCCACACGCCGGGTACCGCCATGCCGGCCAGCAATGAGGCCGGCCAGAAGGTCAGGAAGAAGAGTACGACGTAGTAGCCAGGCGCGGCGCCATGTCCCTCCTGCCCGCTATAGACCTTGCTCAGCATGTCTTCGCCCATGGAGTCGGAGAAGAATGTCGAGCCCGTGCGCATCAGGATTGCGACGAACCACGGCGCCACCGCCAGCAGAAAGATCGGTATGCCGATCAGCGGGCGCAGCGCCTTCAGCCAGGACGCCGACCGGTCGATTGCGATCAGCGTCACCACCGGCAACCCGATGAACATCAGGATCAGCGGGCCCTTCAGCAGCACGCCCGCCGCAAGCGAGATCCAGAACACGAACGGCAAGGCCGGGTTCTCGCGCTCGCCGTCGGGACGCGGCAGGTACGCGCGCGCGAGTACGCCCATGCACAAGACGACCGCGAAGAGCAGCATTGCATCGGTTTTGGCGAGACGCGCCTCGACCCCGAGCATGATCGACGCCGCCATCATGAGCGCCGCCAGCACGGCTGCGCGCCGGCTCACGAACATGCCGGCAACCCACAGGGTCGCGAGCACCGCGCCGATCGCACCGATCACCGATGGAATGCGATAGACGTAAATGCGCGTGTCCATGTCGCGCCGGGCGACGAATTCCGCTGCCTGTAAAGCGGCCGCCTGCAGCCAGTAGATCCCGATCGGCTTCTTGTAGCGGACGTCGTTCTGGAACCGGATGTCGATATAGTCGCCGGTGGCGACCATCTGCTTGGTGGCCTGTGCGAAACGCGCCTCATCGCGATCAATCGGCGGGATTTTGGACTGCCCAGGCAGAAACGCCAGCAGCGAAAAGATCAGGACGACGACGATCGCGCGGGTATCGGTCGAAGACGCAAAGTCGAGCAGCCCGCCGAGCCCCCGTTGCCAGGTGTCGCGCGGACTGCGTTTGGTGAAGCTGTTCTCATTCCAACCGGTCGCCATGCGGGCGGACCATAGGGAAAAAGGCAGGGGCCGGGAAGAACCGGTTACTGCAACCGCACCATGACGCTGTCGGCTGTGCCTTTTCCGTCAACCACGGTCAGCCGGACGAA
>CAZXJZ010000213.1:0-8154 GCA_964641065.1 uncultured Hyphomicrobiales bacterium
TGCCTCAACGTCACCTATCCGCTGGTGCCGCAGGAGATCCGCTCCTTCTGCGCCGACAAGAAAGCGGTGCTGATCGTCGAGGAAGGCTTCCCGGAATATATCGAGCAGATGGTCGCGACCGAGTTGCGGCGCGGCGACATCCAGACCAGACTTTACGGCAAGGACGTGCTGCCGCCGGCCGGTGAATATACCCAGGAAGTGCTGATGCGCGGCCTCGCGCAATTCCTGATCGAAGCCCGCCCCGCCCGTCTCGATACCGCAGCCGTGGGCGATCGCATCAACAAGCTGACCGCGCATCTTCCAGCCGTGTCGCATGCCTTGCGCGACATGCCGCCGCGGCCACCGACATTCTGCACCGGTTGTCCGGAGCGTCCGGTCTTCTCCGCTCTCAAGCTGACGCAGCAGGAAACCGGCAACGCGCATATCTCGGCCGATATCGGCTGCCACTGCTTCGGACTTTTCGCACCATTCAGCATGGGCAATTCCGTTCTTGGCTACGGCATGTCGCTGGCAAGTGCGGCCGCGGTCGGCCCGAACACCAACAAGCGCCCGATCGCGGTGATGGGCGATGGCGGCTTCTGGCACAACGGATTGATCACCGGCGTCACCTCGAACCTGTTCAACAAGGGCGACGGCCTGCTGATCGTGTTCCAGAACGGCTACACCTCGGCGACCGGCCTGCAATACATGCCTTCATCCAAGGCTAGCCGCTCCGGCGAAGGCCAGACCGCCGATATCGAGCAGACGCTGAAGACCATGGGCGTCAAATGGCTGCGCAAGGTGCGCACCTATTCGGTCGGCAAGATGATGGCGGCCATCAAGGAAGCGCTGGCCAGCGCCGAGCATGGCCTGAAGGTCATCATCGCCGACGGCGAATGCCAGCTCGCGCGGCAGCGCCGGGTGCGCGCCGAGGATGCTGCAAAGCTGACGCGCGGCGAGCGCGTGGTCCGCACCAAGTTCGGCGTCGACGACGAAATCTGTACCGGCGACCATTCCTGCATCCGTCTGTCCGGTTGTCCCTCGCTGACGGTGAAGCCGTCGCCCGATCCGCTGCGCACCGATCCGGTCGCCAGCGTGATCGAATCCTGCGTCGGCTGCGGCCTCTGCGGCGAGGTCGCGCATGCCGCCGTGCTCTGCCCGTCTTTCTATCGCGCCGAGCTCGTGCGCAACGCCACCTGGTGGGATCGCACCCTGTTCGGCATCCGCCGCACCGTGATCGGCTGGTTCGGCGGTCGTCCGCTTGAGGCCGATATGCCCGCAGGCGCGGTGCCTGCCGCTGCGCGCGAACAGGTGACCGCATGACGAAAGAGCAGCGTCCCGTCACCATGTTGATCGCCGCGCTTGGCGGCGAAGGCGGTGGCGTGCTCACCAACTGGATCATGTCGGCCGCGGCCGATCTCGGCTTGCCGGCGCAATCGACCTCGATCCCGGGCGTCGCCCAGCGCACCGGCGGCACGACCTATTATATCGAGATCTACCCGACGCCCTGGCATGAACTCGGACTGCGCCGCCCGGTGCTGGCGCTCGCGCCCGGCATCGGCGACATCGACGTGCTGGTATCCTCGGAGTTCATGGAAGCGGGACGCTGCATCGCCAACGGCTTCTGCACCCCCGACCGCACATTGCTGATTTCCTCGACCAGCCGCTTCTACGTGATCAACGAGAAGATGGCGCTGGGCGACGGCCGCTTCGACGATGCACGGCTGCTCGATGTTGCAGAGAAGAATGCGCAGTCGCGCATCCTGTTCGACATGGAATCGGTCGCCAAGGAAGCCGGCGCCATGATCAACGCGGTGATGCTCGGAGCCATTGCCGGCTGCGGCAAACTGCCGATCCCGGTGGAGGCCCTCGAGCGCGCAATTCGCGCCGAGGGCAAGGCGGCGGACGCCAACCTGCGCGGCTTCAAGGCGGGGCTCACCGCGGCCCGCACCGAAGCCACGACCTTCCGCCGGGCGTCCGAAGGCAAGCGCCGCGAGAAGCCGCGCAACGATCTCGCCAGCCTGGAGCGCGAAATCCGCGAGACCATGCCGCAATCGGCGCAGGACGTCGTGATCGAAGGCGTGCGGCGCCTCGCCCGCTTCCAGGACGACAATTACGCCCGCCTGCTCCTCGACCGGCTTGCTCCGGTGCGCGATATCGAGGCGCAGATGCATGGCGACGGCAAGCTGCTGCGCGAAACCGCGCGCCATCTTGCGGTCCGGATGTCGTTCGAGGACCTGATCCGCGTCGCGCAGGCAAAGATCGACCCGGCGCGCATGCAGCGGATCGAGCAGGAGCTGGGCGCCAACAACGGCGAGCCGTACAGCGTCACTGAATTTCTCAAGCCGGGCATCGAGGAGATGTGCCAAGTGCTGCCGCATGCGCTGGCGCGCCGGATCATCGCCTATTCCGAGAAGCGCGGCTGGCTCGATAAAGTGCATGTCGGCATGTACGTGAAAACCACGTCGGTCACCGGCTACCTGCGTTTCTGGCTGCTCGCCAAGCTGCGCCCCCTGCGCCGCTTCATGCATCGCTATGTCGTCGAGCAGGCGCAGATCGAGTCCTGGCTGGCGACGATCCTGCAGGCGGCGCGGCTGTCACCCGCGCTGGCGCTCGAAGTCGCCGAATGCGCGCGGCTGATCAAGGGCTACGGCTCCACCCACAAGCGCGGGACCGAGAACTTTCAGACCATCGAAACGCGCCTGATCCATCCTGCCCTGCAAGGCCTGATCCCTGTCCAGGACGCCATCGACGGCATTGCCAGCGCCCGCACCGCGGCGCTTCTGGACCCCGAAGGGCAATCGCTGGCCAAGTGTCTGGACGAGTTCGATGCGCGCCTGTCATTCCGCATCGCTGCGGAATAGCCCGCATTCCGGGGCGGCATTGTAACCCCTCCGGCCGTCCGCTAGACCTAGCGCCGCAAGATCAAAGCCCCGGCCCGTTTCGCGCAGCGAGGCTGCCTGGAATGCCGAAAGCCGGGGCGCCGTCGAGGAAGCGCGAACACGCATGGCCAAACAGCAAGGTGACCGCGCCCCGATCGCGGCCGAGATTTTCCTGAAAACGCTGTCCGAGCATGGCGTCGATTATTTCTTCTGCAATCCCGGAACCGATTTCCCGCCGATCGTCGAAGCCTTCACGCGCGCGGAAGGCAGCAATGCCAAGCTCCCGCAGCCGGTGCTGGTGCCGCACGAAAACCTCGCGGTGGCGATGGCGCATGGCGCCTATCTGATGACCGGCCGTCCCCAGGCCGTCATGGTCCACGTCAATGTCGGCACCGGCAACACCATCAACAATGTCACAAATGCCGCCCGCGACCGGGCGCCGCTGATCCTCGCTGCCGGGCGCACGCCCTTCACCGAAAAGGGCAGCTTCGGCTCGCGCAGCCGCTCGATTCACTGGGCGCAGGAAATGTTCGACCAGGCCGGCATGCTGCGCGAACTGGTGAAGTGGGACTACGAGATGAAAGTCCCGGAACAGGCCGCCGACGTGGCCGCCCGCGCCTTCGAGATGACGATGACGTCGCCGCGCGGCCCGGTCTATCTGGTGCTGCCGCGCGAGCCGCTGTCCGCGCCGGTCTCGGACACGCTGTCATCCGCGCCACGGCAATTGCCGTCTCTGGGACATCCCGATCCGCGTGCGATCGAGACGCTTGCGGAATGGATCGCCAGGGCGCAATCGCCGCTGATCATCACCTCGTCCGACGGCGATCCGCGCGCGGTCGCGGCGCTTGCAAAGCTCGCGGAAACTTACGCGCTGCCCGTGGTCAATCACAATCCGCGCGTGGTCACCTTGCCGTCGAGCCATCCGATGCATGCCGGCTACGATTCCGGACCGCTGGTGCCGGAGGCCGATCTCATCATCAACGCCGAATGCGACGTGCCGTATTATCCGCATTACGACAAGGTCAAGAGCGGCTGCCAGGTCGCGCATGTCGGCGAAGACCCGACCTATCAGCGCTACCCGATGCGGTCGTTTCCGAGCGATCTGTCGATGGTGGCGCGATCGGCCGACGTGTACGAGGCGCTGCATGCGGCGCTGGACAAGCACCTCTCGGCCATGGCGTCGGCCATCGAGACACGCCGCAACAAGATGGCCGAGCGCCGCAAGCTTCGCGCAGAGAAATCGGCGATGGAGGCGCGTGGCTCCGCTGACAAGATTACGCCGGCCTATCTCAGCCATTGCATCGGCGAAGCGTTCGGCACCGACGCCATCATCTTCAACGAATACCCGCTCTCGCTCGAGCATTGTCCGCGCGACAAGGCCGAAAGCTTTTATTCGCTCGGGCCTGCAGGCGGGCTTGGCTGGGGACTTGGCGCCGCAATCGGCGCCAAACTCGCAGCACCGGAAAAACTGATCGTCGCCACGCTCGGCGATGGCAGCTACATGTTCGGCAATCCGACGGTCAGCCACTGGGTGCAGCAGAAGTTCAACCTTCCGATCCTGTCGATCATCTTTAACAACAGCCGCTATGGCGCGGTCCGCAAAGCCACGCTGTCGATGTTCAAGGACGGCGTTGCCGGCGAGACCGACGGCCGTTTCCTCGCCGATCTCGACCCGTCCCCGCCCTTCGACGAATTCGTGACGGCGCAGGGCGGACATAGCGAGCGCGTCGAGCGCCCCGAGGATGTACCGGCTGCACTCGCCCGCGCCCGCGATGCTGTCATGAAGGACAAGAAGCAGGCGCTGCTGAACGTCATCACCCCGTACTGAAACCACTCGACCACCAATCCGTCCTAACGAGGTTCTCTCCGCATGCGTATCGACGCCTTCAATCACTTCTTCCCGAAAGCCTATTTCGAGAAACTGCTGGCCAGCGGCCTGCCCGATATCGGCAAGCGCGCCACCGAGTTGCCGGCGCTGCACGACATCGAACATCGCCGCAGGATCATCGGCGGCTTCAAGGACTACAAGCAGGTGATCTCGCTCGCGGCCCCTTCGCTCGAGCAGCTCTCCAAGGGCGATCCCGATCTCGCGGTGGAGTATGCGAAGATCGGCAACGACGGCATGGCCGAGCTGTGTCAAAAATATCCGGACGAGTTCGCCGGCTTCGTTGCGCAGACGCCGCTCACCGCGAAGGATGCCGGCGTTGCCGAAACCACCCGCGCCATCAACGAACTCGGGGCGTGTGGCACGCAGATTTTCACCAATGTCAACGGCAAGCCGCTCGACCGTCCGGAATTCCGGCCGTTCTTCGCGGCGATGGAAAAGCTCGACAAGCCGATCTGGGTACACCCCTCGCGTGCCGCGAACTTCCCGGATTATCTCGACGAGAAAAAATCGCTTTACGAAATCTGGTGGACCTTCGGCTGGGCGTATGAGACCGCGGCGATGATGTCGCGCCTTGTGTTCTCCAAGATGCTGGACGACATGCCGAAGCTGAAGGTCATCGTCCACCATTTCGGCTCGATCGTGCCGACGCTGGAAGGCCGCATCGGACCGGGCTGGGATCAGTTCGGCGCCCGCACCTCGGATGAAGATTACGGCGCGCTGCTCAAGAGCCTCAAGAAGCGCCCGCTCGATTATTTCAAGCACGACTTCTATCCCGATACCGCGACCTTCACCTCCGAAGGCGCGATGAAGATCGGCTTCGGCTTTTTCGATTTCGACAAGGTGATCTTCGCGTCCGACTGCCCGTTCGATCCGGAGAAGGGCACGATGTATATCCGCGAGACCCTCCGGATCCTCGACGAATACGGCATGCCGAAGGAAGACCTCGACAAGGTTTATTACAAGAATCTGGAACGGATCACCGGCAAGACCTTTGTGAAATAGCGATTCCGGCCGCAAGAAGCCGAACTCCGAAGACTGCGCCGGGCTTGTCCCGGCGTTTTCTTTTTCGGGCGACGCCGCCTGTGAACGCCGCCCCCAAAACTCATGCCTGTGCCGTTTTGTTCTGCTAGCGTGCCCGTCACCATGGATGCCCCACACAAGCCAACACCGGCCGAAGCCGCGCCCGACACAGCGCGCGTGACGCAAAAGGCGGGCGACGATGCCGCTCGCGTCACGCCAATGATGGAGCAATTCATCGAGATCAAGGCCGCCAATCCGGATTGCCTGCTGTTCTACCGGATGGGCGATTTCTACGAGATGTTCTTCGAGGACGCCGAAATCGCGTCGCGCGCACTCAGCATCGTGCTCACCAAGCGGGGCAAACATCTCGGCAATGACATTCCGATGTGCGGGGTGCCGGTCGAACGCTCCGACGAATATTTGCACAAGCTGATCGCGCTCGGACATCGCGTCGCGGTCTGTGAGCAACTGGAGGATCCGGCAGAAGCGAAGAAGCGTGGGGGCAAGAGTGTCGTGCAGCGTGGCGTGGTTCGCCTCGTCACCCCCGGCACGTTGACGGAAGACACGCTCCTCGATGCCCGGCGCAACAACTATCTTCTTGCGCTTGCACGCGCTCGCGCCTCGTCGGTGGAAGATCAAGGTCGTTTCGCGCTGGCCTGGATCGACATTTCGACCGGCGAGTTCAAGGTCACCGAGAGCGACGCGGGTCAGCTCGCCGCCGAAATCGCCCGCATCGATCCCGGCGAGATCATCGTTTCCGACGCACTTTATGCCGACGCAGACATCGCACCGCTGCTGCGCGCGTTCGAGCATGTGATGCCGCTGACGCGCGACGTATTCGATGGCGCGACAGCCGAGCGCCGGCTGGCGGACTATTTCAAGGTCGCGACCACGGAGAGCTTCGGCCCGCTGTCGCGGCTCGAACTGACCGCGGCCGCGGCCTGCGTCACCTATGTCGAGCGCACCCAATTCGGCAAGCGGCCGCCTTTGTCGCCACCGCTGCGCGAAAGCGCCGGTGCGGCATTGGCGATCGATGCCGCCACGCGCGCCAATCTCGAATTGATCCGCACACTGTCAGGAGAACGCCGGGGCTCGCTGCTGGCGGCCATCGACCGGACGGTCACCGCGGCCGGATCGCGTCATCTGGCGCAGCGCCTGGCCGCGCCGCTCACCGATGCGGATGCCATCGAACGCCGGCTGGATGCGGTGGCGCTGTTCGTGTCCGATCCCGCGATACGCGGCGATATGCGCACGAGCCTGAAGTCTGCGCCCGACCTGGCGCGCGCGCTGTCGCGCCTTGTGATCGGACGCGGCGGACCACGCGACCTTGCCGCGATCCGCGACGGACTTGCAGCCGCATCGACGCTGGCGGCGCAGCTCTCAAGCCTGCCCGATCTCCCGCAGGAGATTGCGGAGATCGCACGCGAATTGGGACGGCCGGCGCAAGGCCTGCTCACTGAATTGTCGGCGGCGCTCGCCGAGGAATTGCCGGCGCTCAGGCGTGACGGCGGATTCATCCGCGAGGACTATGACGGCGCGCTCGACGAGACGCGTGCGCTGCGCGACCGCTCGCGCAAGGTGATCGCGCAATTGCAAGCCGGCTATGCCGAGGAAACCGGCATCCGCATTCTCAAGATCCGGCACAACAACGTACTGGGCTATTTCGTCGAGGTCACCGCGCAGCACGGCGACAAGCTGATGGCCGCACCGCTCAATGCGCGCTTCATCCATCGCCAGACGCTGTCCGGTCAGGTGCGCTTCACCACCACCGAACTCGGCGAGCTGGAAGCGAAGATCGTCAGCGCCGCCGACCGCGCGCTCGGACTTGAAATCGAAATATTCGACCGGCTGGCAGCGCAGGTACAGGCGGCGAGCGACGACATCATGGCGGCAGCCGGAGCGCTCGCGGCGCTCGACGTCGCAACCGCGCTGGCGGCGCTGGCCGTCGAACGCGATTACGTGCGGCCCGTTATCGACCGTTCGCAGGCCTTTGTGATCGAAGGCGGCCGCCATCCCGTGGTCGAGCAATCCCTGAGCGAGCCTTTTATCGCCAATGACTGCGACCTATCGGCGCCACCGCCCAAGGCCGGTCAGGAGGCCCGCGAAACCGGCCGCATCTGGCTGCTCACCGGGCCGAACATGGCCGGCAAGTCAACCTTCCTGCGTCAGAATGCGCTCATTGCAATCCTTGCACAGATGGGAAGCTTCGTACCGGCGCGGCGCGCGCGGATCGGGATCGTCGACCGGCTGTTCTCGCGCGTCGGCGCCGCCGACGACCTCGCCCGCGGCCGCTCCACCTTCATGGTCGAGATGGTGGAGACTGCCGCGATCCTGAACCAGGCGACCGAGCGCTCGCTAGTCATTCTCGACGAGATCGGGCGGGGC
>CAZXJZ010000214.1:0-8142 GCA_964641065.1 uncultured Hyphomicrobiales bacterium
GCTGGGATGAGGGCGTCATCACCATGAAGACCGGGGGCAGGCGCACGCTGATCATTCCGCCCGCGCTCGGCTATGGCGAACGCGGCGCCGGCACCGACATCCCGCCGAACGCGACGCTGATCTTCGATGTGGAACTGATCGCGGTGAAGTGAGCGATGGTCCGCGCCGTCACGCTGGTCGTCGCCGCGCTCGGTGCGGCGCTCTGGCTATGGCTCGCGAAGGTGACCTTCCTTTCAGGCTCGGATGCGGCGACGAAAGGGCTCGATTTTGTCGCGGGGCTCGGTGTCACCGCGCTGTTTCTCGCGACCGTGCCGCCGTCGCTGATCCTCGTCTGGCGTGGGCGGCGGCCGTCGCTGGCGCTCTGGCTGTCGCTCGCATTTCCGCTCGCACTCATTGCGGCCGTCGCCGCTGTTGCGGTGTCTCTCCCATAGCGGAATGCGTAAGCCGCAGCCGGTTCGGGGCGAATTCACGCGCAAAAGACATCATCCCGACACAAGCCGGAGCCAGAAGGCGCGCCCGGCATTGCGCTTCGCATATCGCAGGCTACAAGAGGCCGGTATCGATCAGGGAGAACGACCGATGCGCGCCTTTTCAAAACGTCACCTGATGGCCGCCTGCGCCGCCATCGCAACATTCAGCATCGTGTCCACAGGAATTCTGAGCATGACTGACGACGCCTCCGCCCAGTCCGGCAAGCCGGTCACCACCTCGTCCGGCCTGCAGATGATCGATACCCAGGCCGGCACCGGTGCGTCGCCGAAGGCCGGCCAGACCGCCGTGGTGCATTACACCGGCTACCTCAACGACAACGGCAAGAAGGGCAAGAAATTCGATTCGTCGGTCGATCGCGGCTCGCCGTTCGAATTTCCGGTCGGGCAGGGGCGGGTGATCAAGGGCTGGGACGAGGGCGTCGCCTCGATGAAGGTCGGCGGCAAGCGCACCCTGATCATCCCGCCGGATCTCGGCTATGGCGCGCGCGGCGCCGGCGGCGTGATCCCGCCGAACGCGACCCTGATCTTCGACGTCGAATTGCTCGGCGTGAAGTAGGTTCTGTTTTGCGTCGGGTGGGTTGACGCCCAACGGGTCCGCGCGAAGCGCGGCCCGATGACGGGCTCAGGCGCGCAACCCGCCCGGTCGCGCTATCTCTGCAGATCCTTGAGGGTCTGCGCATTCGGGCAATATTGGTCGAAATTGCCGGCCGCGCGGCCATGCCCGATTTCATCGGCGCAATGCAGCTTGGCGACGCAGGACGCGCAATTGCGCTCCAGTTCGCGGGTCATCGACTGCGATAGCTTCTGCGCATCGACGCCGGTGACATCCAGCATGTGCGGCAGCATCTCGGTCGAGCCGGGTTCGCGCCCGACCAGCCAGCGCAGGTCCTCCGGGCGTCCGCGCACATGCGCGCGCATCCGCTCCATTTCCTCGCCACGGGCGTGCTCGAGAAATTCGAGATCGCGCTGGTACGGGCTCGGGCTCAGCCAGTCCCGGAGCTTCTGCATGATCGGCCATTGCGCCTGAACGGATGACATCGGGTGTTCCTTCCGTATTCGATATCGGAAGGAAGTCTGTCAGGACCGCGACTCGACGCCTTGATCCGGATCAAGCCGCGGACGTCCGGCTAGCGCGCCGAATCGGATTCGACCACGCCCGGCTTGACCTGATGCGGCACCGGCTCCGTGGCCGGGATCTGCTGCGGCATCTCGCCAGCGGGCGCGACGTTCTCTCCGTCCGGTACGCTGGCGCCGGTCTGCGGAGCGGCTGGTTCCGCTGCAGGTTCGGCCGCCGCAGCGCCGGTGGTCTCCTGCGCCGGCGGCGACGAGGCCATGATATCGCCGTCGGTCGCGGACGGACGTCCAAGCCCGTACACGGTGATGCCGACGATCATGATGCAGGCGAACGCCACCGCCGCGATCTGCAGGACGCTGGCGCGGCCTTCGGACAGTTGCAGTTGCGGATCGGCCTGAACCGGCTCGGGATTAAGGGGCCGCTCGCGGATGGGCTCGTCGATATCGTCCTCGGGTCGGTTCATGGCGCACTCCTCTGTCGCAGGGACAACGGGATGGCGGTGAGCCGGTTCCTCTATCGGGACCATCGGGAGAACGACAGATTGACACGGCTCAACGCGCGCCAGCGAGCGTCATATTCAATTGCGCGAAAGTATCTGCGGCGCGACAGTGCCATTAAGGCTGCGCTACTGCCGACGAGAGCGTTCAGTCCAAACCAGTCGAACAGGGAGCCAACGTCATGACCCGTGCACCATTCCGGTCCGTCGCAGCTATCGCGATTTGCGCCGCCGTCACATCGGCGCAGCCCGCCGCAGCGCAGGAGGCGCTTGTCACCTACAAGAGCCTCAGCCCCGAAATCGCGCTCGATCTTGCACGCGCGACCCTCGAGGATTGCCGCAAGCGCGGCTTCCAGGTTGCGGTGGCGGTGGTCGACCGGTTCGGTCAGACCCAGGTCATGATCCGCGACCGCTTTGCCGGACCGCATACGCCCGCGACTGCCGCCGGCAAGGGCTGGACCGCCGTTAGCTTCCGCACCAACACCACCGACCTGATCGGCATCAGCGAGCCGGGCATGCCGCAGGCGGGCCTGCGCGATCTCCCGGGCGCGGTGATCCTCGGTGGCGGCGTACGGGTCGAGGCGGCCGGCGTTACCGTCGGTGCGGTCGGCGTATCGGGCGCGCCCGGCGGTGACGCCGACGACGCCTGCGCCAAGGCCGGGATTGCTGCGGTGCAGGACAAGCTCGATTTCTAGCCAGACGGTGCCGCTACCGCATCGGTTCTACTTGCCGGTCCGGCACGGCAAGCGCAGTCTTCCGTTAACGCCGCAACAAGCGGCGAGCGGAGGAAGTCCATGTCTGAACGCTTGATGTCTGCACGCTTGATGTCTGAACGCTTGATGTTTGCTCGATTGCTATCGGCACGTTCGCTGCGCGCGGTGACGTCCGCGATCGCCTTGCTCGGTGTTGCCATCGCGTCGCCCGCATTGGCGCAATATCCCGAACGCAATGTCACGCTCATTGTGCCGTATGGTGCCGGCGGCGGCACCGACATCACCGCGCGCATGCTCGCGAAAGATCTCGAAGCCGTGCTCGGCAAGCCGGTGACGGTCGAGAACCGGGCCGGCGGCGGCGGCTGGGTCGGCTGGGGCGGCCTCGCGAAGGCGGCTCCCGACGGCTACACCATCGGCTATCTCAACGTGCCGTCGATGTATGCCGGCTATCTCGACCGGCAATACAACCGTTCGGAATCGCTCGACAGTTTCACGCCGCTGATGAACCACGTGCTCGATTACAACGTCTGGGCGGTGAAGGCGGATTCGCCGTTCAAGTCGGTGAAGGACATCGTTGAGGCCGCGAAAAAGGCGCCCGAGACGATCAGCGTATCCGCATTCGGCGCCGGCTCGGACGACCACCTCGCCATTCTCTCGATGCAGAAGGAGAACGGCATCAAGCTGATCACCGTGCATCACAAATCGACCGCCGATGCGAAGACCGGCGCGCTCGGCGGACATATCCAGGTGCTGGGTGCCAATATTTCCGAAGTCGCCGAAGAAGCGCGCGCGGGCACTATCCGCATCCTGGGCGTGATGGCGCCGGAGCGCTCGCCGTTCCTGCCCGATGCGCCGACCTTCAAGGAACTGGGCTTCAATCAGGTGTGGTCGGTGTCACGCGGGATCGCGGCGCCTGCAGGGCTGCCGAAGAACGTGCAGGATGCCCTGACGGCGGCGCTGGAAAAGACGCTGACCTCGCCGGAGCACCAGCAGAAGGCCAGGGCATTGTCGCTCGAGCCGCGTGTTATCAAGGGCGACGACTACAAGAAATTTCTGAAGGACAATGAAGTCAGCACCAAGACGCTGATGGGATGGTAGGAGCGGCGATGATTGGCGAGGTGGATTCAGTCGAGATACAGGTCCTCGTCGATAACGCGACCGACACGCTGTCCTCGACGCCTTCGCATGTGGAAAGCGAGGGCGCCGGCCTGATGCGGCGCGGCGTGCGGATGATGGGCGGCAAATGCCTGTGCTGCGCGGCGCATGGATTGTCGTGCCTCATCACCGTCGAACGCGCCGGCATGCGGCGGACCATGCTGTTCGATACCGGCCCGGAAGAATACGCCTTCGAGCGTAACGTCACGCGACTCGGCGCCGATCTCGCGCCGGTCGAGGCGATCATGCTGTCGCATGGTCACTGGGATCATGCCGGCGCCATGCTGCTGGCGCTGACCATGATCCGAGCCCGGAACGGCGGCAAGGAGATTGCCTTCGACGCGCATCCCGACATGTTCCACACCCGTGCCGTCCGGATGCCGAATGGCGGCTTTCGCCAGATGGAGGATGTCCCGGGTATCGACGACCTCACCGCCTTCGGTGCGAAGGTGATGGAGAGCCGCGAACCGCATGCGCTGCTCGACGGCATGATCCACGTCAGCGGCGAAATTCCGCGGGTCACCGCCTACGAGCGCGGCTATCCCGGCCAGGTGCGCCGCACCGCCGACGGGCAAGACTGGGAGCCCGACGAACTTCTGATCGACGAGCGCTGGCTCGGCATCCATGTGAAAGGGAAGGGGCTCGTGGTGCTGTCGGCCTGTTCGCATGCCGGCATCGTCAATGTGCTGCACCACGCGCGCGCGAGCTTCCCCGACGTGCCGCTGCACGCGATCATGGGCGGGCTGCATCTGTCCGGCGCCAATGAAGCGGTCATCCCGCAGACCGTCGGCGATCTGAAACAGTTTGGCCTGAGCACGATTGCGGCCGGGCATTGCACCGGCTGGCGCGCGATGACCGCGCTGGCCAATGCGTTCGGCGACCGGGTGCTGGCGCCGACCGCCGTCGGCAAGCGCTATTCGTTCTGAGCTGTTTCGACCGGCATACCGATCCGATGGCGCTGGTCCCCGCGACGGCGGGGCGTAAGAGCCGCCGTCGACTGATCCGCTTGCGCGGGACTGAACGGAGACGAATCTACCGCTTCGCCACGTTGACCTTCTTCGGCGGCTGCTTCTTGGCAGCCGCGCTGACGTTGTTGGTCTTATTCGTTGCCTTTGCGGTCTTCACGTTCTTTCCGCCCTTCTTGTTCTTGGCGGTCTTTTTCTTCTTCAGCGACGCCTCGTATGTCTTGCACTCCTCGTGCTCGGCCTGTTCGAGCGCGCGGCGTTCGGCGCGTGTGGCCTCGCGGAAGAATTCATGCCGCCCGACCTGCACCACCGGCACGAATTCCTTGCGGAAGCGGCAGGCATTCTTCGGCGGCGTCAGCGACGCATTCATGTAATAGCGCAGCAACCGGTCCTCGAGCCCGCTGCGGCCCTCGATCTCGTCGCGCGCGATCTCCATGGAATAGCGCCAGGCCTTGCCGCCGCGCACCGTGCGCTTTTCGATCGCGAGGCAGGCAAAGGAAAACTGGCAGACCTTGCCGCGCTTGTAGAATACGACGTCGCAGATCCTGTTGCCGCCCCAGATCTGCCGGTTGGCCTTCGCGCGCTCGACCACGACATGGGCGATGTGGCGCTGGCCTTCTTCGGTTTCGTCGGTCGATCCGCCTTCGAAATAGACCGCAAGCGCGAGACAATAGAGATCGGTTTCGTAGGCGATGTCGCGGCTGCGGTTGATCGGGTCACCGAGCGCGACTTTGATTTCCTCGACCGGCGCCTGATACGCGATGGCCGGTGTGCCGATGACGGTTGCTGCGATAGTTGCGCATGCAAGGTAGAGCGATGCGATGATGCCCCGCATAAGTCCCCCCAAAATAACTTGCCGCAAAAATCGATACGCAAATTGCGACGCTACAAAACGCAGGACCCCCGTCGCATGCTTGAGAGTTCGCTTTGAAAATGTGGCGGTCGAAGGGCAAAAGGTTAACAGACACCGCTGTTTTCACAGCCTGCTTCATGGCGCGGCGGCCCCGAAGCCGCTTAAGATGCTGAATTGTCAGCGCGAAACGCGCATTGCGCCCTTGTGACGACGGGCCACAATGTCGCACACTCGTTAACCATGTGCGTGCCCGGCATTGTGTTGCGCACACCTGATCCGGAAGCCCTATGCCGACATCTCCGATTCAATACGAAGACGCATCAGCCGAAGTCCGCGCGGTGTTCGACGACATCAAGGCGTCGCGCAATGTGCCGGACGTCAACAATTTCTGGAAATATCTCGCCCGCGATCCGGCTGTGCTCAAGCGCACCTGGGAAAGCGTGAAAGAGGTGATGGCGCCAGGCAGCCTCGATCCGCTGACCAAGGAAATGATCTATCTCGCGGTCAGCGTTACCAATGGCTGCGGCTATTGCATCGCAAGCCACACCGCCGCGGCGCGCAAGGCCGGCATGACCGACGCGATGTTCGGCGAGGTGATGGCGGTCACCGGCATGGCGAACGAAACCAATCGGCTGGCGAATGGCTATCGGGTGCCGATCGACAAGATGTTCGAGTAGACGATGACTACCATTCTTCCGGGCAGGGCAGCAGCATCGACCAGAGATCGGGGCCGTTCTTGACCACCTTCATCTCCGGGGTGAGCCCGCCATTGCGATCGATCCAGTCGAGCACCGGTTCGGAATAATAGGTGAGCAAGTCGCGGGTACCGGCCGCGTGGGCGACCTTCTTGCGGATCGGCCATTCCACCATCGTATAGGCTTGGTGGAAGCCCAGGCTGGCGCGCGGCGTCACGCAAATCTTGTTGCGCGGCACGATCCCGATCACCAGCGTGCAGGCCGAATTGCAGATTCCGTCGATGATGACGCGTTCGCCGCGTTCTGCGATCCGCTTGTATTTCGCCTTGTATTTCTCAACTTCGCCGCCGTGATCGCGCGTGATGCGCAAATCGGCGAAAGCCGACAGGGTCGAAACACACAAGATCGCAACAGCTACCCCCAGCCGCCGCATACCCACCCCGATTTCAATCCAGACGCGTGACAAACTGGAGGCCGGGAAGGGCCTCAGCTAGGCAAGACTTTGGCGAAATCCGGTTTTCAATTGGTTAAGGATGCGGCGCTTTTAACCATGTGCAAGTGCAACCGCGACCGGCAGTTCCGCTGGCGTCACACGCCGCTGGCGATTCGTCGCACCGCGAGATGATCGTTCACGCCCCGCACGCCCGGCGTCTCCTCGACCAGCACCCGGACGGCATTGCGTTCGGTCGGGGACAGCACCATTCCCCACAGCTCGACGACGCCATCGGTGACGATCGGGTTGATCAGGCTCGGATGCGCCCATGACTGCGCCGTCAGGCGATCGGTGATGGTGTCGCGCAATTCGGCATCCGACGGCTGCGCCGCGACGGCCTGCGGCTTCGCACTGGCCAGCGCCTGCAGCAGGTTGGCGCGGCTGACCACGCCGATCACCAGATCGCCCTCGACCACGGGAACCCGCTTGATGCGATTGTCCTCGAGCAGGCGCGCGACCTCTCGCAGCGGGGTATCGGGCTTCGCAACCACCACGTCCTTCGACATCACATCCGACACCTTGGTGCCGTGCGCCTTGATGAAATCATAGGCCTGCTGGTCGGCGCCGGAGATGAAGTTGAGCCACCACGACGACTTGCGTTCGGTTCCGGTCTCCGCGCGCCGCACGAGGTCGCCTTCGGAAATGATGCCGATCAGAGCGCCGCGCTTGTCGACCACCGGCAGCGCGCTCACGCCGCGCTCCAGCATCAGCTTTGCGGCCGCCTGCACGGTTGCGTCCGGTTCGATCGTGACCACGCGGACCGTCATCACATCGCTAGCGTTCATGGCATCTCTCCCGAATTCGTGTTCGGAAAAATACGCCTCGCACGGCGCTGCCGTGTTGACCCTGATCAAAGGCTGACCGTGAGCCGGTGGCCGGGAAACGGTCGGCCGTCCGGCACAAAGCCCAGCGGTCTAATAGACCACCACGCTGCGGATGCTTTCGCCCTTGTGCATCATGTCGAAGCCCTTGTTGATGTCCGACAGGGGCAGGATGTGGGTGATCATCGGATCGATTTGAATCTTCTTGTCCATGTACCAGTCGACGATCTTCGGCACGTCGGTGCGGCCCCTGGCGCCGCCGAAGGCCGAACCCTTCCAGACCCGCCCGGTCACCAGCTGGAACGGCCGCGTCGAAATCTCCGCGCCGGCGGGGGCGACGCCGATCACCACCGAAACGCCCCAACCGCGATGGCAGGCTTCCAGT
>CAZXJZ010000215.1:0-8064 GCA_964641065.1 uncultured Hyphomicrobiales bacterium
TCCCGGTCGTAATAAACGCGCATTATAAACCCCGTGAAATGGCGGCTCCCGGCCGCAATCGCTGCAAGGCGCCGGAGGTGGTTCCGGCGCCGTTGGCAGGGTTTCTAGGGGGATGGGGGGCGCGCGGCAAGCCCTGTGGCCGACGCCTTTCTCAGGAGTTAACCACCCGCAGAAGCGGTTTCGGTGCGTATGGGGCGGATTCCACGGGAGTTGACCGACGTGGCGACGATTGCCCCGCCTCGGGGAACAGCTTCCAGCGGTTCGGCCTGAAGGCGATCCGGGCTCCCTGGGCCGCAGGATGTGCTGCCGGCACCTCGATCTCGACGCGGTGCTGCCCGCCGCCGATTTCCAGCTCGACGCGCTTGGTGCCCGCCACCCGGCGGCTGGCCGACACCGTCCCGGCAATGCAGCCGCCGCATCCGTCCACCAGTTCTACATCGTGCGGCCGAAAATAGAGCGCCGCCTGGCCATCATGCGCATCCTTGGCCGCCAGCCCGATCGCACGGTCATCGAGCCAGAGCTGGCCGCTCTCGACGCGCACTGGAAGCGAACTCGACTCTCCGATGAAGCCGAATACGAAGGGCGAATTGGGCGTGTCATAAACCTCGTCGGCAGTGCCGACCTGCTCGATCTTGCCCTGGCTCATCACCACGACGCGATCGGCAAGCTCAAGCGCCTCCTCCTGGTCGTGGGTGACGAAGACTGTGGTGTGTCCGGTGCGGTCGTGGATCTCGCGCAGCCAGCGGCGCAGCTCCCGGCGGACCTGGGCATCGAGCGCGCCGAACGGCTCATCGAGCAGCAGCACGCGCGGCTCGATCGCGAGCGCGCGGGCGAGCGCGACGCGCTGGCGCTGGCCGCCCGAGAGCTGGTTCGGATAGCGTTTCTCCAGGCCCGACAGCTGAACAAGGTCCAGCAGTTCTGACGCACGGCGGCGGATCTCCGCCTTGGGCGGACGCGTCGCGGCCGGCCGGACCTTCAGTCCGAAGCCAATATTCTCCGCCACCGTCATGTGCCGGAACAGCGCATATTGCTGAAAAACGAAGCCGACATTCCGCTCCTGCACCGACTTGAAAGAGGCATCCTCGTTGCCGAAGAAAATCGAGCCCGCACTCGGGAAATCGAGTCCGGCAATCAGGCGCAGCAACGTGGTCTTGCCCGAGCCTGATGGTCCCAACAATGCGATCAGTTCGCCGGAGCGGATGTCGAGCGACACATCATGGAGCGCCGGGAATCGGTCGAACTGTTTCCGAACGTTTCTGATGGCCAGTTCCATGTTGTCCTCAATGTCCGCTTCGGGTTGCGGCGAGTTGGTCGGCGTAACGCCATTCCAGCCAGGTCTTGATCACCAGCGTCAACAACGCGAGCCCTGCAAGCACAGCCGCCATGCTGAAGGCGGAGACTTGGGCCAGCGCCCTGAACTCCTGATAATATAGCTCAATCTGCAGCGGCATGGTCACCGTTTCGCCCCTGAGCTTGCCGGAGATGACCGCTACCGCGCCGAATTCGCCCATGGCGCGGGCATTGCACAGCAGGACGCCGTAGAGCAGCGCCCATTTCACGTTCGGCAAGGTTACGTAGAAAAAAGTCTGCCAGCCGGACGCGCCGAGCGACAGCGCGGCCTCCTCGTCACCGGTGCCCTGATCCTGCATCAGCGGGATCAGTTCGCGCGCGATGAAGGGAAATGTCACGAAGATGGTCGCGAGAATAACGCCTGGAACGGCGAAGATGATGCGCACGCCAAAATCCTGCAGGAACCAGGCGCCGATCGGCGTGAACGGTCCGAGCAGCAAGACATAGACGAGGCCGGCGACGACGGGCGACACGGAGAATGGCAGGTCGATCAGCGAGATCAGCAGCGCCCGGCCGGGAAAACGATACTTGGCGATGCACCAGGCCGCCGCCACGCCGAATACGAGATTGCAGGGCACCGCGATCGCGGCCACCAGCAGCGTCAACTTGATCGCGGCGATCGCTTCCGGGTCGCCGAACGTCGCGAGCGCCGGACCAAGACCCATGCTGAGAGCCTGCACGAAGACAGTCAGCAACGGCGCGACGAGGAACACCGCTAGGAACAGGACGCTCAGCACGATCAGCACGACGCGGACCGGCCGCGTTTCGGTGACCGGAGAGCGGACGGCACGCATTTCGATTGCCGTCTCAGACATGACCGTACCTCCGGTAGCTCCAGAACTGAATGAGGTTGATGAGCAGGAGGATCGCGAACGAGATGGTGAGCATCACCGCGGCAATCGCGGCGGCGGCCGCGTAGTCGCGCTCCTCAAGCCGAAACACGATGAGAAGCGGCAGGATTTCGGTCTGTCGCGGGATGTTGCCGGCGATGAAGATCACCGAACCATATTCGCCGACGGCGCGTGCAAAGGCCAGCGCGAAGCCGGTCAGGATCGCCGGAAACAGCGGTGGCAATATGATGCGCAGGATCGTGGTTCGCCGTGGCGCGCCAAGCGTGGCGGCGGCTTCCTCGACCTCGCGGTTGAAGTCTTCGAGGACCGGCTGCACGGTGCGAACGACGAACGGCAAGCCGATAAAGACCAGTGCGATCCAGATACCGATCGGGGTATAGGCGATGGTGATGCCAAGCGGCGAAAACAACTGGCCGATCCAGCCCTGCGGAACATAAAGCGCGGTCAGCGCGATGCCGGCAACGGCGGTCGGCAACGCAAAGGGCAGATCGACGATGGCGTCGAGAAGCCGCCGCGCGAAGAACCGGTAGCGGACCAGCACCCACGCAATCACGACACCGATCACCACGTTGAACAGCGCGGCGAGCAGCGACGCACCGAAGCTCAGCTTCAACGCCGCCATGAATCTTGGCCCGGTCACGATCGCGACAAAGCGGCTCCAGTCGAGCTCGAAGGTCTTGATGTAGAGTCCGATGATCGGAATCAGCACGATCAGCGACAGGTAAAAGATCGTGAAGCCGAACGTCAGCCGGAAGCCCGGAATAATGCTCGGCTCCCGAAACCGGAATCCCGCCATAGCCAATGTGCTCCGATGGTCTGAAAACCCTGCGGGTCGTAGGACGAGCAAGCGCCCCACGACCCGCCCGTTCGCTTGGACGAAAGCCCGTCAATCCTTGGAGTAGATTTTGTCGAAGATGCCGCCGTTATCGAAATGCGTCGGCTGAGCCTTGGCCCATCCACCGAAAACGTCGTCGATTTTCACCAGCTTGACTTTCGGGAAAGCCTTGAGGTCGGCGGGATCGGCATGCTCGGGCTTGCCGGGCCGGTAGAAATGCTTCGCGAAGATCTTCTGCGCTTCCGGCGAATAAAGCTGATCCAGAAACGCCTTGGCCAGTTCGCGTGTGCCCTTCCTGTCGACATTGCGGTCAACGATCGCAACTTTCACTTCGGCAAGGATCGAGACCGACGGTACGATGATCTCGTAATCCGCGCCGAACTCCTTGAGCGAGAGCAGCGCCTCGTTCTCCCACGCGATCAAGACGTCGCCGACCTTGTTCTGGACGAAGGTGTTGGTCGAACCGCGCGCTCCGGTGTCCAGCACCGGCACGTTCTTGTAGATGGCGCTTACGAAATCCTGCGCCTTCTTCTGGTCGCCGCCGGTGCGATCCAGTTCGTAGGCCCAGGCCGCAAGATAGTTCCAGCGCGCGCCGCCCGAGGTCTTCGGGTTGGGCGTGATGACCGAAATGCCTCGCTTCGCCAGATCGTTCCAGTCCTTGATGTTCTTCGGGTTGCCCTTGCGAACCAGGAAGACGATGGTCGAGGTGTATGGCGACGAAGCGTCCGGGAATTTGCTCTTCCAGTCAGGATTGATCAGGCCCTTCTGCTCGATGCCGAGGATATCGCCTTCGAGCGGAAATGTTACGACGTCGGCGGGCAAGCCATCGATCACTGACCGGACCTGGGCTCCGGAGCCGCCGTGGCTGTTGCTGATCTCGACCGAGCGGCCGGTTTTCTGTTTCCAGAACTTGGCGAAGTAATCGGCATAATCGCGATAGAGTTCGCGAGTCGGGTCGTAGGATACGTTGACCAGCTTGTCCTGGGCGGAAGCGCTACCGACGCTTCCGAATTGTGCCGTCACGGTCATCGCCGCGATCGCGACTGCCGAAGCCAGAAGACGCATCTGCCACCTCCATCGGCCGGACTTTCAACGTCCGGCAAGCGTTGTGGGTTCGCCGCCAATAGCGGACGATGCCCCGGGTTCGGTTCGGTGAGATGCGACAGCGCCCGGAAATGAAGGACGAACCTGCTCCAGTGCCCCCGCACGTCACAGGAATCGACGGGAAACCCGTTCAACCCCGGACACGATGGGAGCATCTAAATCCGACTAAATCAATCAGAATAGTATTATTTATACAGGGGGCTTAGGAGGAGATTTTTCTGCGGCGGCTTGCGCCAGTGTTGTTTTCTCAAGCACTTTCGCGGTCGCGTCGCGCGCCGCGATCAGTGCCGGCCGAAGCTGGCAGATGTGCAAATCGACGCAGTCCGGGCATTGCCGGAACGCCGTCTGGCTGGCGCAGGGCGCCAGCGCCAGCGGCCCGTCGATATGACGGATGATTTCGGCCAGATTGATGTCCTTGGGAGAGCGGCTGAGCAGGAAGCCGCCCTGGTTGCCGCGGGTCGAAACCAGCAGGTTGGATCGCTTAAGCTCGGAGAAGATCTGCTCGAGGAACGGCCGCGGGATTTTCAGATCCTGCGAGATATCACGCACAGAGACGGGCGCGGCGCCTCTGTGGCCGGCGAGATAGATCATCGCCCTGAGGGCATATTTGGCGCGGCGCGAGAGCATGGATCAAGGATTACGCGGTTCCGGCGTACCGGCCAAGATGGATCACATCACCATCGGCACGATGCTGGCGACCAGCAGCAGTGCCATCGCGATGTTGAAGACGCGGGCGTGTTTCGGATCGCTCAGCACCCGCCGCAAGGCCACGCCGAAGCCGGTCCAGGTGGCGACCGCGAAAACGGTCGCGATCGCAAACACCGCGGCCAGCACCACGAAATCGGTCAGCCAATGTCCCGGCCGGACATAGATCGCAATTGCGGACAGCGCGATCACCACGGCCTTGGGATTGACCCACTGAAACAGCGCTGCCTGCAGGAAGGTGATCGGCTGCGCGACGTGCTTGTCGTCGGCGGACGCCGGTGCCGCGGTCGCGATCTTCCAGGCCAGCCAGACGAGATAGAGCGAACCGATGACCTTCAGCGCGGTTTGAAGCGGCGGCCAGGCCGCCACGAGCGCGCCGAGGCCGGCGGCGCAGCCAACGAGCAACACGACAAAGCCGAAGGTGATGCCGAGAATATGCGGGATGGTTCGGGTGAATCCGAAATTCACGCCGGACGCCGTCACCATGATGTTGTTCGGCCCCGGCGTGAATGCCATCGCCGATGCAAACACGACCAGCGCCACGAACGTGTCGATCGGCATCGCCGACCCCTTCCAACAAAATGAACCGCTTTACGCCTCTAAATCCGGGGATTGTGTCGCGACCAACGCCGACTCACCGCCAAGCACCCGCAGCGCATTGACGATGACCGCAACGTCGATCGCTTCCTGCAGGATCGCCCCCTGGACCGGCGGCAGATATCCCAGCGCGGCCACGATCATCGCAAGCCCCGACAAGCCTATTCCGGCTAACACGCTCTGCAGCGCAATGGAACGCGCGCGCTGCGCAATCCAGACCGCCGGATAGAGCCGGGCCAGATCGTCGACCAGGAGCACGATATCGGCGGCCTGCGCCGATGCCGCCGCGCCGCGCGCGCCCATCGCAAGGCCGACATCGGCCGCGGCCAGTGCGGGCGCATCATTCACGCCATCGCCGACCATCATGACAGGACCGATCTTGCGCTCGGACAGGACCACCAGCACCTTCTGGTCCGGCGATAATTCGGCGCGTACGGCATCGACCGCGAGGCCCTGCGTCACCGCATGGGCGACATCTTTGCGATCGCCGGTCGCAAGCACGATACGTTCGATGCCGAGATCGCGCAGGCGGGTCAACAGGTCGCCGGTGCCGTCCCGCAGCCGGTCGCTGAGAACGATGATCCCGGCATGGACGCCATCGATGGCGACATGCACGGTGAGCGCGCCGTGCGACAGGCCTTCCCGGCGGACGAACGGCTTGCCGATGGCCGTTGAGACGAAGCGCCGCCCGCCGATCGCGACACGGTGGCCGTCGACATTGCCGGTAACGCCCTCGCCCGGCGTTTCGGACACGTCCGCCGGTATGGCAAGCATCAGCCCACGCCGCCGCGCGTCCGCCACGATCGCAGCCGCCACCACATGTTGCGAGGCCTGATCGAGCGAGGCCGCAAGGCGCAGCAGCGCGACCGGCTCGAGCGGTCCGGTCGGCAGGATTTGCGACACCTCCGGCCTGCCAACGGTCAGCGTGCCGGTCTTGTCGATCACCAACGAGCGAATACGCCCCAGCGTCTCCAGTGCAGCACCGCTTTTGATCAGGATGCCGCTGCGTGCGGCGCGCGACATTCCGGACACGAGCGCGATGGGCACCGCCAGAATGAGCGGACACGGCGTCGCAACCACCAGGACCGCCACGGCACGGACGGGATCGCCGCTGCCGAACCAGGCGGCACAGGCAAGCGTCACGGTGACGCCGAGGAAGACCAGCGAATAACGATCCGCCAGCCGCGCCATTGGCGCCCGCGAGTGTTGCGCCTGCTCGACGAGCCGTACGATTGCGGCATAGGTACTTTCGCCGGCGGGGCGCGTTGCAATGAGGTCGAAGCTCTCGCCGGCATTGGTGGAGCCGCTCATGGCGTCGGCGCCCGCTGCCAGTTGCACCGGGACGGATTCGCCGGTCAGCGCCGATTGATCGAGAACCGCCACGCCGGCTGCCACCGTGCCGTCGACCGGCACGATGTCGCCGCGACGGATCAGCAGCAGGTCGCCGGTGGCGATCGCGTCAATCGGGACTTCTTCCAGCGCGCCATCGCGATGACGGATCGCAAGGCGCGGCACCCGCTCGAGCAGCGCCGACATGTCGCGGCGCGCGCGCCCTTCGGCGAAACGCTCGAGATATTGTCCGCCGGCGTACATCAGCGCGACGATGGCAGCGGCGAGATTTTCGCCGACCGCGAGCGCGGCACTCATCGACAGGGCAGCCACGATATCGAGGCCGACCTTCCCGGCGCGCAGGCTCTGCCAGATTTCGACGATCAACGCCGCGAGGACCGGGACCACGCCCGCAACCAGGAATGCGTTCGACCAGCTCTCAGCGCCGGCGAGACGTGCGATCACGCCCGCCGCAAGGCCCATGACCGCGACGGCCACCAGCACGGGACGCAGTGTCAGTTCGTGGATCGCTTGCACCTTGCGTCACTTTGCGGCGGCTACCATGACGGTCGGAATCATAACACACGGCGCTCGCTGTTCAGGCGAACGCGAAAAGGGAGCGCCGGGATCGGGCCGCTACATCGCCTCCGGACCGCGGCCGATCGCGACCACGCCGGTGCGCGAGACTTCGACCAAGCCGAGCGGCAGCATCAGTTCGACGAACTGATCGATCTTGTCGCTCTTGCCGGTGATCTCGAACACGAAGCTTTCCGTCGTCGCGTCGATCACCCGCGCACGGAAGGCGTCGGCCAGACGCAGCGCCTCGACACGATGATCGCCCTTGCCGCGCACCTTGACCATGGCGAGTTCGCGTTCGATCGCCGGTCCAGACACCGTGAGATCGTTGACCCGATGCACCGGAACCAGCCGTTCGAGCTGATGCTTGATCTGCTCGATCACCATCGGCGTGCCGCGGGTGACGATGGTGATGCGGGACAGATGCTTCTCATGCTCGGTCTCGGAGACCGTCAGCGAGTCGATATTGTAGCCGCGGCCGGAAAACAGGCCGATCACCCGCGCCAGCACACCGGGCTCGTTGTCGACCAGCACGGACAATGTGTGCCGCTCGACGAGCTGCGCGGTCGGCGCTGCGGGATAATGCGAAGTGGATGGCACGTTTGCGTTCACGATCTTAATCCTTGCTCGGTCTAAACCCTCTCCCCTTGTGGTTGTGGGTGGCGTGCGAAGGGTGCCGGGTGTGGGGTCACTTCGTCAATTCTTGCATTACCCCTC
>CAZXJZ010000216.1:0-8061 GCA_964641065.1 uncultured Hyphomicrobiales bacterium
TGGTGCCGAGCGTCGACATGGTGATCGACAATTGCCGCAGCTCGTCGTCGTCGAGCAGCTCCCAGATCTTGCCGCCATATTCGTCGCCGAGCGCGAGCATCAGAACCGCCGCACGCTCGGGCCCGCTCAGCTCGCGGGTCGGCCGCGGCGCTTCCGCCTGGCGGCTGGCGAGACCGGCGACGATATTGTTCAGCTGTTCGCGGGCCTGTTCCTTGGTCGCAGTGACGGCCATGACGTGTCCTTATGCCGGCTCGTGCAGCCATTGACGGATGATGGCGACGGTCTCGTGCGGATTGCGATCGGCGAGCTCGCCGACCTTCTTCACCGACTCGGCGTGCACCTGGCCCTGCACCTTGGCGATGTCGATCATCGACGAGGTGTGGTTGGAGATCGCTACATTCTGGTCGCTGCCCACGATCGACACATTGGGGCCGCCGGTCGTTGTGATCCCGCCCGGTCCGATGCCGCCGGGCAGGCCGACGATGCTGCCTTCAGGCAATGCCAGAGCCGGCTCGTCGGGGGTGATGATGCGGCGCACCAGCGGGCGGATCACGAAGAACAGCACCACCATGCCGAGGAGGAACATCACCAGCATCTCGATGCCGCGCATGATGTCATCCTTGGTGAAGTCGCCGATATCCAGCCAGCCTTTGGGGGTCGCGGCCAGATTTTGAGGCAGTTCGGCGAAGCGCAGGTTGACGATTTCCACCTGGTCGCCGCGCTTCTGATCGAAGCCGATGGCCGAGCGCACGAGTGCCGCGATCCGGTCGAGTTCTTCCTTCTCGCGCGGGGTGTAGACGGAATCGCCGGCGGCGTTCTTCGCGTAGGTGCCGTCGACCAGCACCGCTACCGAAATGCGATTGACCCGGCCGCCTTCGATCACCTCGGTCTTGGTGGTGCGCGAAATCTCGTAATTGACGATTTCCTCGCTCTTGCGATTGTCGTTCTTGTTGACGGCGGCGTCGGCCGCCTTCTGCTGGCCACCGGGCAGTTCGTTGGCGACCGTGACCTGACCATCCTTGCCCTCGTGCGAGTTATGGGTCTCCTCGCGGGTCTGGCTGGAGCGCACCACGCGCCCCTCCGGATCGAACTTGTCGGTGGTCTGGGTGATTCGGTTGAAGTCGAAGTCGGCGGTGAGCTGCACGCGGGCGCGGCCGGGGCCGACGATCGAGGACACGATATTCTCGACATTCTCGCGCATGCGGCGCTCGAAGGTGAGTTTGCGGTCGTCGGCGCCGGCGCTGAGACCCGACAGGTTGTCGTCAGAGCCGTCGGCCAGCAGCCGGCCGCTTTCGTCGACGATCGAGACCCGGCCGGGCTTCAGGCCATTCACCGCCGAAGCAATCAAATGGCGTATGGCCCGCACATGCTGGGCCTCGAGCGAGCCGCGCAGCTTCAGCACGATCGAGGCGGAAGGCTCCTGGCGCTCGCGGGAGAACAATGGCCGCTCCGGCAGCACCAGATGGACCCTGGCGGAGGCCACCCGGTCGATCGAGCGGATGGTGCGGGCCAGTTCGCCCTCGAGTGCGCGCAAGTGGTTGATATTTTGAACGAAACTGGTGGCGCCGAGCGCGTCCGATTTGTCGAAAATCTCGTAGCCGACGCTGCCGCCCTTGGGCAGGCCGGATTCCGCAAGCTTCATGCGCAGGCGCGTCACGGCGTCCTTGGGGACGAGGATGATCGCGCCGTCGTTTCGGGTCTGGTAGGGGATCGCCTGCCGCTCGAGGTCGCGGATGATGGCCGAGGAATCCTCAAAGGCAAGGTCGGTGAACAGCGGCGTCATCGGCACAGCCGTCACGCGCAGGATCAGAAACGCGAAAAACCCGACCAGTGCGACTGCGACCGCAGCCATCGCCATCACGCGCGTCGCACCGATAGTTTTTACAAACTCGACCAGACCTTGCACCGAAGAGTCCCCCCAACGCGCGACCCGGCAATATTTGCCGTGCGTATGGTTTCCAATCGGTTAATGCCGTTAACGATTGTTCCGTTGGGCGGGGCTGCAGGCGCAAAATCAGCCACAGAAACGAAAAAGGGCGGGATGACCCGCCCTCTGTCATTTCAGGTTTTACGTTCCAGGCCAGTCCTACCAGCCCTGCGGCAGATCTGCCGCGATGGCGGTCAGTAGAATCGCCGGCACATTTCGTAGCGGCCGTATCCGATATCGGTGACGCAGGGGGCGCGGCGCACCCGCTTGACCGTGGAGACCTTGGTCGGCCGCCGGTAGACCCGCGGCGCGTAGGGGTTGGGCAGGCGCTTCCAGTAATAGCCGCGGACATAGACGTATTTGTATCCGCGCGGGGTCGTGTAGAAGGGCTCGCGGAAGGTGTAGCCGAACGAGTTATCGGTCGGGGTCCAGGCAGGGCCCCGCGGCCAGGTGTAAACCGGCACCGCTTTGTAGCCGGGCGGCTCGAAATACCCGGAGGCGGCGCCGACCGCGAGCTGGCGCGCCGAGGCGGGCAGGGCGACGGCGACAAGCGCCAGCATGGCGAGAAGAATCGGACGAATCGACATCGGGCGCTCCGGGAACCAGCCAGGCCAGTCTAGCGGGGGCGTCGCCGGACCGGAAGATGGCTTGCGCGCTCATGCGCAGCAATCGGCGCGCCTGTGTCTATTGCGTCAGGCCACGTATCGCGGCCGTCAAGCCTGCACACCGCTCAGGGACCGGTAAAATGAAATCGGGCGCCGGATGGACCCGCGCCCGTTTACACCGCGTTAGCAAGCTCTAACGGAAGCTTACTGCCGGTATTGCTGAATGCGCGTGGTGCGCAGGCCGGCAAGACCGTGCTGCTCGATCGAGAATTGCCAAGACAGGAATTCCTCGGTCGTCAGCGTGTAACGCTGGCAAGCCTCTTCGAGAGAGAGCAGGCCGCCGCGCACAGCCGCGACTACCTCCGCTTTGCGGCGGATAACCCAGCGCTTGGTCGAGGGCGGCGGCAGATCCGCAATGGTAAGCGGAGAACCGTCCGGCCCGATTACATATTTGACCCTCGGGCGATGAGGCTCAGTCATCGTTGCACTCACACACTCAACCGACAAACTCGAATTAACGTAGCTTGTGCCGCTTAAGATTTGCCTAAGCGCAACATTCAATTGAGAAATGTCTGTCGGTCCGATCGCGTGCATCGCTTTAATCGCCCGTTAAGAGATGCAAACCGGTTCGCTGCAAACGCTACAGCGACAGCGATGTCTGCCGGACGACGCGCTTGATCTTGTCGAGCGCATATTCGGTGTTGTTCACCGACAGCACCGGCGGGCTCTTCGTCATGTCGACGGAGTCGACGACGCCCTGGACCTCGGTCGAAACAGCGACAGCCTGTCCGCTTGCATCCTTCGCGGTAATGGCCAGCTTGTAGTCGCCGTTGGGCTGTTTGACGCCGGAATTGTTGCGGCCATCCCAGACGAAATTCTGGACACCGGCATTGAGCGAATAGCTGCCGGTAAACACAGTGGCGCCTGCAGAGTTGATGATGTTGACTGTGGCGGAGGCCGGCTTAGGCGAGTTGAAGCTCCAGCCGGCGCCGGTGTCGCTCAGCAGCGAATTCTGACCGTCGATGGCAACCACTTGTCCGACATAACCGAGCGCCAGCGTCGACTGCGCGGTCTTCTGCAGCGAGACCAGCGCCTCAAGCTGCGTGTTCGACTTGAGTTGCTGTTCGACCTGCGCGAACTGCACGAGCTGCTGGGTGAACTGGTTGGTATCCAGCGGATCGAGCGGGTTCTGATGCTTCAATTGCGTGGTCAGCAATTGCAGGAACTGGGTGAAGTTGCTCGCCAGCGTGTCTTTTGTGGTGGTCGATGCCGCACCGTTATTGATCGCCGCTGCGACGGTGCTGGTTCCGGAAATCGTGGACATGCTGATCGTCCTTTCGTCAGACGCGAATATCGATGCCGCCGCGCGCGCCGAGGAGCCGCGCATAGCCGTTTGCCGCTTCGCTCGGCGCCACCTCGGCTTCGTGAATCATCGCACGGGTGCCGCGCGACTGTTCGTCAGCGTCGCGGTGCTGCGCGAAGCCCTGATCGCGCAGTGAGAATTCCAGCGAATTGTCGGATGTCTTCAATCCGGCCTGCTGCAGCGCGCGTTCGAGCGTGGACTGGTCGCGGCGCAGTAGGTCATAGGTATCGCTGCGCTCGATGACGAGCCGCGACTTGACGTTGCCCTCGCGGTCGACGTCGAGGCGGACATCGATGCGGCCAAGCTCCGGCGGATCGAGCCGGATCTCAAATCGCGAATTGCCGGCGCGGGCCTGGCTGGCGATTTCGACTGCGATCGCATCGACGGGCACAGGCTGCGCTGCGGTGACCGGCATGGCGTGCGGCGTTGCGGCTTGCGCCACGGCCACATGAGCGGGGGCAGGGGTGGACAATTGAGCGGCATGCGCGGCCGGATCGATGGCAGGCCTACTGGTCGGAGCAGGGTCATCCGCCATGGCCGCAACCTCTGGCCGCAGATCCGGCGCATCGGGCTTGGCTTCGGCGCGCGCCGACGCCGGCTGAGATGAGACTTCGGTCGGGGTCTCGGTCTTCTTCGGTTGTGTTGGCGCCTCCGCCTGCGGTGCGGCTGTTTCGGTGTCCGGCATATCGGTGCCGGACAGCAGAGGGTCGGCGGCGTCCGCTTCGTCCTCGCCGGAATCACCGGCCGTGGCCGGTGCCGCCGCCTTGATCACCGGGGCGGCCATCGCGGATTGCGCCGGAGCCTGGGTGTTTGCCGCAAGAGGCTTTGCCGGATCGGCGGCCCCTTCAACGTTCGGGGCCACGACCCCATCCGCTGGCTTGGCCACCGCGGACAGTTCGGCCGGGACTTCCGGCGGCGTCGCTGCTGCCGCAACGGGCTGTGCCGGCACGTCGATGGCAACTGCGACAACCGGTGCCGCGGTGGGATCGGCCGCAGGGATAACCGGTGGCGTGACGAGCGCTGCGTCGGGTGCCTCGGGGACGGTGGTTTCGGGAAGCCCCTCCGCGATTGCGGCGAGTTCTTCATCCAGCGCGCCCTCAACCGCAGCAGGTGCGGCTTCGCCTGTTTGCAGCGTCAGTTCCGTCCACAAGGGGTCGGTCGGGATCGCGGCCGGCGCAGCGGCGTTCGCTGCCTGCTCCACCCCGGACGGTGGGGGGGCGGATTCGTTCGATTTGGGCGCCGAGACTGCCGGGCTCGCTGCCGGCGCGTCGGACGCAGCTTGCGGTTTCTCGGCCGGATTGACCCGATCGCTAGTCCGGGTCTGGTTGGAAGACTGTTTCGGCTCCGGGCGAGCCTCGTCCATCAAGGCGGCAAAGCCGCCTGCTTCCGAGCGCATTCCCGTCGGCCGGACGGCGCGCTCGGGCTTGGCGGATCGATGCGAAACGGCGGATGCTTCAGGCACGACGCTGGTCACTGACAACTCCGGAGACATTCCAAGAAAGGGCGGCAGACTGCCTTGACGGAAGCTTTGCAAGCCCCACGCCATCGGGCCGGGCGGGAAAATCCTGCAAAATCAATGCTCTTTGGATGGCGTCGGGGTCCGAAATCGGCAAGCTCCGCCGTCACCCGGCAGGAAATTCCTATTTGGCTCCCTATATGTGCCGCGATTGCCTCGGCCTGCGATCCGCCTGTACAAGCGGGCGGGGGACGGCCGTCTGGTGCCGGTCATCCAGGGAGTGCGGCCGAAGCCGCGATCGTCATGCTCAATTCGCTCGGTCTCGACAGCCGTCCGCAGGATACCCGCGTCGTGGTGGCGATGTCGGGCGGCGTGGATTCGTCCGTCACTGCGGCTTTGCTCGCGGCCGAGGGCTATGACGTGGTCGGCGTGACGCTGCAGCTCTACGACCATGGCGAGGCGACCCATCGCAAGGGTGCCTGCTGCGCCGGGCGCGACATCCACGATGCGCGCAGCGTCGCAGCGTCGCTCGGGATTCCGCATTACGTTCTCGACTACGAGAGTCGCTTCAAGGAAGAGGTGATCGACCGTTTCGCCGAAAGCTATGTTGCGGGCGAGACGCCGGTGCCCTGCATCTCCTGCAATCAGTCGATCAAGTTCCGCGATCTGCTCGATACCGCGAAGGATCTGGGCGCGCAGGTGATGGCGACCGGGCATTATATTGCGTCACGCGCGCTGCCGGACGGCGGACGTGGTCTTTTCCGCGCCCGCGAAGAAGAGCGCGACCAGAGCTATTTCCTGTTTGCCACCACGCGCCAGCAGCTCGATGTGCTGCGCTTTCCGCTTGGCGATCTGACCAAGGCGCAGACACGGGAGGTGGCGCGCAAGTTCGGACTGTCGGTCGCCGACAAGGACGACAGCCAGGATATCTGTTTCGTGCCGCAGGGCCGCTACACCGACATCATCGAGAGGCTGATGCCGAACGCGGCCGATGCCGGCGACATCGTCGATATCGACGGCAAGGTGCTCGGCCGCCATCACGGCATCATCCATTTCACCGTCGGCCAGCGGAAGGGGCTTGGCGTGGCGGCGGGTTATCCGCTTTATGTGGTGAAGCTCGATCCCGCGACGCGGCGGGTGATCGTCGGTCCGCGCGACGCGTTGCGGACGCGGCGCATTGCATTACGCGAGGTCAACTGGATCGGGGATGGCACGATCGAGGGCGCGCTGGACGGCGGCCGCCGCGAGGTGTTCGTGAAGGTGCGCTCGACACGGGCCCCGCAGCCGGCCTGGCTGACACGGAGCGCGGCGGGCATCGGGGTCGAACTGATCGATGGCGAAGATGGCGTCGCGCCCGGGCAAGCCTGTGTGTTTTACGACGCGCCCGAGGGCCAGTCGCGTGTGCTTGGCGGCGGCTTCATCCAGAGTACGCTGTCGATGACTCACGCCGCGCGGATCGACAATGGCGGCGTCGCCGCGGCATCGCCTGCAGGCTGAGACGCGCATGGCGGGGGAACTCGATACAGCCACGATCACCAAGGCCTATGCCCGCTGGGCGCCGGTCTACGATATCGTTTTCGGCGCGGTGTTCGACAAAGGCCGGCGCTCGTCGATCGAAGCGGCCGAGCGCATCGGCGGCCGGGTGCTTGAAGTCGGCGTTGGCACTGGCATTTCGCTGCCCGACTACAAGCGCACAACCAAACTCGTCGGCATCGACATTTCAGAACCAATGCTGCGCAAGGCGCTGGGGCGCAAGCGCGAATTGAAGCTCGACAATGTCGAGGCGCTGTCGGTGATGGATGTCGGCCATCTCGGCTTTCCGGATGCATCCTTCGACGTGGTGGTGGCGCAATATGTCATCACCGCGGTGCCGGATCCCGATGCCGCGCTCGACGAATTTGCCCGCGTGCTGAAGCCGGGCGGCGAGATCATTCTGGTCAACCACATCAGCGCCGAGGGCGGATTGCGGCGTGCGTTCGAACTGCAATTCGCGCCAATCGCGCGGCGGCTTGGCTGGCGTCCGGAATTCGAATGGGCGCGGCTTCAGGCCTGGATCGACCGCAATCCGCACATGCGGGTAATCGAACGCAAGCCGATGCCGCCGCTCGGGCATTTCTCGATGATGCGTTTCGGCAAGGCCGAAAAGCTCGGGTAGGAACCTCTCCGCCGCCGTTCCGTTGTCCCGGCGACAACGGGAATCCAGATATGCCGCTCACAATCCGCGTATGGGCAGCCGCCATGATGAGTGCGGTGTTGCATGCAGCGCCGCTGCCGGCGCAAACGCCCGAGCCGGCGGTTCCCTCACAGCCTGCGGCGCCGAAGCTCGATCCGAAGGCCTGCACCGACCGCGATCGGCTAAGGCAGGGCGATACGGTCGGCCAAGTGACTGCGCCGGACAACCTGACCGACACACTCGCCCGCACCGATGGCGTGATCTGTCCGCCGGCCGGGCTCGATCCGCACATCAGAGCGCCGGCACCCCGGACCGGGAGCGACATGCCGGTCATCGAGCCGCCTGCGACCCCGGACGGGACGCCGCAACCGCCGAAATAATGGCCCGGGGCGGTTTTTCCGGCCGCCTTGCTTGACAGCTTTTCCGGCTGAACCCTATATCCCCGCACGCTTTCGGGCGGCCCGGCTCTCGGGCGCCCGATCCGGCGGCGGGGTAGCTCAGTTGGTTAGAGCAGCGGAATCATAATCCGCGTGTCGG
>CAZXJZ010000217.1:0-7984 GCA_964641065.1 uncultured Hyphomicrobiales bacterium
TCGACGATGCCGAGGCGCTTCGCCATGTATTTGATCGGGATCGGATTGGTGTCGTAGAAGATCGCCTTGTTGAGATCGTGCAGACGATGATGCAGGTCCTGCGCGGTCTTCAGATCGCCGCTCCACACCGCTTCACAGAGGTCCGAGAGAACGCGGGGGCGCAGATTGCCGACCGCATTCATCAGTCCGCAGGCGCCGATCGCCATCATCGGGAATGACAACTCTTCCAGCCCGACGAAAATCTTGAAGTCGTGGCCGGCGACCGCGAGGCATTCGGTGACGAAGTCGAGATCGAGCGAGGCATGCTTCATGCCGACGAAATTCGGCGACTTCTCGCGCAGCTCCTTCACGGTATCGATCTTGATGTCGATCGCGGCACGTCCGGGGATGTGATAGATCATCCAGGGCAGGTCGATGCCCTTCATCACTTCGAGGTAATACGCGATCATGCCGCGCTGCGGCGGACGCGTGTAATACGGCGTGACGATCAGTAGCGCATCGGCGCCGGCCTTGGCGGCGTGCTCGGTCAGGATCCGGGTTTCCCAGATCGCCTGCGAGCCGGTAGCGGCGACAATCGGCACCCGCCCCTTCGCCACCTCGACGGAGAGCGTCACCAGCCGGTTGCGTTCCTCGGTGGTCAGAGACGCGGGCTCGGAGGTCGTTCCGTTGACGAGGATGCCGTGCGATCCCTCGCGGATCTGCATCTCCACGAGCCTTGCATAGGCGTCGTAGTCGACCTCGCCGTTCTTGAACGGGGTGATCAGCGGCGGAATCGATCCTTTTATTCTTTCCAGCGGCAACGGCATGGACGGCCTCCCGAATTTTACATTGCGGCGATAGACGCTCTCGTTTCCGGTGACAACCGGCTTGACGCCCCGCCCGGCGAAATGATTAACATGTTAAAGGTCTCCACAGGGGCGCGTCAACGACCCCTTTGAACGCAGGCGACGACGAGGAGGATCAAATGCCGCATATCATCGTGGAATACTCGGCCAATCTCGACAAATCGATGGACGTTCCGGGTCTCCTGAATGCGCTGCATCAGGCGATGATCGATTCCGGTCACGCGCCGCTGGAAGGCATCCGCACCCGCGCCGAGCGCCGCGAACATTACTGCGTTGCCGACCGCAACCCGGACAACGCGTTCGTGCATATCATCGTGCGCATGCGCGAGGGACGGCCGAAAGAAGCGTACCAGAAGGTCGCCGACATGCTGATGGCGGCGGCGGAAAAATCGCTGGATGCGACGTTGAAGAAGCACCCGATGCAACTCGCGCTGGAAATGCACGAGATCACCCAGCTCACGCTTCGCCGCGACACGCTACGCAAGGCTGAGAAGGCGGCGTAGTTTTTCCACCTCTCGCCACTCGCTCCGTCACCTGCCCCTTGCGGAGTAGGTCGGCGAGCAAGCGAGCCGGGAGGGAGGTGAGCCGCAGATGCCATGCCTTTTGCTGCTTACCCCCCTCCCCGACCCTCCCCCGCAAGGGAGGAGGCAAACACACCGTGCAAGCGGAGAATAACGTGGCCGCCACAAGCACCACCCTCGACGACACCATCGCGCTGGCCGAAAAGCATCTCGCCCGTTTCCGCAACGGCGTGGTGCCGCATCTGATCGACGGCAAGCCGGAAACCAGCGCCGACACCTTCGAGACCGCCTCTCCCGTCGACAACGCGCCGCTGGCGAAAGTTGCGCGCGCCGGCGCAGCCGAGATCGACCGCGCGGCGAAGGCCGCGATGAAGGCGTTCCGCACCAATTGGGGGCACACCTCGGGCGATGAGCGGCGCAAGATCCTGCACAAGGTCGCCGACGCGATTGTCGCGCGCGCCGACGAGATCGCCTACGTCGAGTGCATGGATACCGGCCAGCCGATCCGCTACATGGCGAAAGCGGCGCTTCGCGGCGCGGAGAATTTCCGCTTCTACGCCGACCGCGCGCCGGGCGCCAATGACGGCCTGTCGCTGCCGACCGAGACGCATCTGAACTACACCCTCCGTCAGCCGATCGGCCCCGTGGGCGTGATCACGCCCTGGAACACGCCGTTCATGCTGTCGACCTGGAAGATCGCGCCGGCGCTCGCCGCCGGTTGCACGGTCGTCCACAAGCCGGCGGAATGGTCTCCCCTGACCGCGCAGCTTCTTGCGGAAATCTGCCTCGAAGCCGGATTGCCCGCCGGCGTCCTCAATGTCGTGCATGGCATGGGCGAAGAGGCCGGCAAGGCGCTGACCGAACATCCCGACATCAAGGCGATCGGATTTGTCGGCGAAAGCGCCACCGGCTCCGCGATCATGCGGCAGGGCGCTGCGACGCTGAAGCGCGTGCATTTCGAGCTCGGCGGCAAGAACCCGGTGATCGTGTTCGGCGATGCCGATATCGACCGTGCGCTCGATGCGTGCCTGTTCATGATCTACTCGCTGAACGGCGAGCGCTGCACCTCGTCCAGCCGCGCACTGGTCGAGGCCTCGATCTATGACGAGTTCGCAAGGCGCGCCGCCGAGCGCGTCAAGAAGATCAAGGTCGGCCATCCGCTCGATGCCGCGACCGAGATCGGTCCGCTGATTCATCCGCGCCACGTCGAGAAGGTTCTGAGCTATGTCGGCGCCGCACGCGACGCCGGCGCTACCGTCGCGGTCGGCGGCGGCCGTGCCAATGGCGGCAAGGGCAATTTCGTCGAGCCGACGCTCTATCTTAATGCGCGCAACGACATGAAGATCGCGCAGGAAGAAATCTTCGGCCCGGTGCTCACCATGATCCCGTTCGCCGACGAGAAGGAAGCCGTCGCGCTGGCCAACGACGTGCGCTACGGGCTCGCCGGCTATCTCTGGACCCGCGATGTCGGCCGCGCGCATCGAATGGCGCAGGCGCTGGAGGCCGGCATGATCTGGGTGAATTCGGAGAATGTCCGCCACCTGCCAACGCCGTTCGGCGGCGTGAAATCGTCCGGCATCGGCCGCGACGGCGGTGACTATTCGTTCGACTTCTACATGGAGACGAAGAACATCGCGATCGCGCTCGACAATCACAAGATTCCCAAGATTGGAGCGTGATGATCGTGACGGGAGCGACGCCCTCTCCTCTTTCACCTCTCCCTTCGCGGGAGAGGTCGACGCGCGAAGCGCGGCGGGTGAGGGGACTAGCTCACATTTGCAAACGATAACCCCTCACCCGCCTCGCCGCTACGCGGCTCGGCACCCTCTCCCCCAAGGGGAGAGGGAAAGGAAGTAGACCATGCCCATCCGCAAACCGAACTTCACTCCGCCGTTCAACATCATCCGCGCCAGCCATGTCGAGTTCGGCGTGCGCGACCTTGCCCGCTCCCGTGCCTTCTATGTCGATTGCCTCGGCTATCTGGTGACCGCCGAGGACAAGGACGCGATCTTCCTGCGCGCGGTTGAAGAGCGCAATCACCACTCCATTGTGCTGCGCAAGTCGGCCGACGCCACGATCCCGGCGCTCGGCTTCAAGGTGGCGAGCGAGGAAGATCTCGACCGCGCCGCCTTCTGGTTCGCGCACAAGGGCTACCCGACGTCGTTCCCGGAGATCGAGCATCAGGGCCGCACGCTTCGCACCTGCGACCTGTTCGGCATGCCGCTCGATTTCTATTTCAGGATGGATCAGGCCGATTGCATGCTGCGCAAATATGCCGAGTACAAGGGCGCGCGCATTCAGCGTATCGATCACCTCAACTGCTTCACGCCGGACGTGCAGGCGTCCTACGATTTCTACACCGAACTCGGCTTCCGGCTGACCGAATATACCGAAACCGAAGGGTCCGATCCGAAGCTCTGGGCGGTTTGGATGCATCGCAAGGGCAATGTCCACGACCTCGCCTTCACCAACGGCGCCGGTCCGCGCCTGCATCACATCGGGGTATGGACCGCAAGCTCGCTCGACATCCTGCACATCTGCGACGTGATGGCGTCATCCGGCTATCTCGACAATATGGAGCGCGGGCCCGGGCGACACGGCATCTCGAATGCGTTCTTCCTCTATATCCGCGATCCGGACGGACACCGCGTCGAGCTGTTCACCTCGGACTATCTGACCGTCGACCCGGACTTCGAACCCTATCGCTGGACGCTGTTGGACAAGCAGCGCCAGACGCTGTGGGGCCACCCGGCGCCGAAATCCTGGTTCGAGGAAGGCTCGACCTTCACCGGCGTGCCGATCAGGCAGCCGGCGCTGGAGGCGCAGCCGATCGTCGCACGGTAGCGAACGCAGACGGATTCCGTTCACCGACTGTCAAGACTAAGCGACATTTTCTCCGACAAGGGTTGCGGACGTCTCGCGACTCCGCATACTCCGGTTGATCCGTCAGCCGGAGAGTCCACATGCCCACGCCGCTTGCCGTTCCCCGCATCCTCACGGCGGCCGTTGCGCTGCTCGCCGCGGCGGCAAGTCCTGCCGCAGGTGCGGCTTCCACCGCGGTGTCGGATCAGGTCAAGCGCGGCGAATATCTCGCCCGCGCCGGCGATTGTTTCTCCTGCCACACGAAGCCCGGCGGCCAGGCGCTTGCCGGCGGGCTGCGCATGGACACGCCGTTCGGCGCGCTGATCACCCCGAACATCACGCCGGATGACGAGACCGGGATCGGCAAATGGACCGCCGACGATCTCTATCGGGCCATGCATGACGGCGTGAACAAGGCCGGCCAGGACCTCTATCCGGTGATGCCCTACACCTTCTTCACCAAGGTGACGCGCGCCGATGTCGACGACATCTACGCCTATCTGCGAACCGTGAAGCCGGTCAGCAATCGCGTCGATGTGAATCAGTTGCGGTTTCCGTTCGATATCCGCCAGACGCAGATGGCGTGGCGCGAATTGTATTTCACCGAAGGCACGTTCGCGCCCGATCCCAAGAAGAGCGCGCAGTGGAATCGCGGCGCCTATCTGGTCGAAGGCCTCGGTCATTGCGGCGCCTGTCATTCGCCGCGAACGATCCTGGGCGGCATCAAGCGCGGCGAGCAACTGACCGGCGCGCATGTCGATCATTGGTTCGCGCTGAACCTCACCAGCGATCTGCGGCGCGGCATCGGCAAGTTCAGTGACAAGCAACTGGTTGCGTTTCTCAAGCGCGGCGCGGTCAAGGGCAAGACCACTGCGGTCGGGCCGATGCGCGAGGTGGTCCACAACAGCCTGTCGTATCTGACCGACGACGATCTCATGGCGATTGCGGTCTATCTCAAGTCGCAGCCCGCGCGCGGCAAGCCCTCGCCTGCCGCCTCATCCTTCAAGCCGAACGACAAGGCCGCGCATCTCTATCTCAGTCATTGCGCACCGTGCCATCAGGCCAAGGGCATCGGCATGCCGGGTGCGATCCCGCCGCTTGCAGGAAATCCGGTCGTGCTGGCGCCCGATCCGTCCGACGTGCTCTCGGTCGTGCTCGGCGGCGTCCCGGCGCGCGGCGCATATATGGCGATGCCGTCCTTCGCGAGCCTGCGGAACGACGACATCGCAAACATCGCCAATTATGTGCGCACCAGCTGGGGCAATACCGCGTCGCAGCCGGTTCGCGCGGATAATGTGCAGGCGATCCGGAGCGCGATCGGCCCGGCCGCCATGCCAAAACCGGTGACGCCCGGTCCTGCGACGCCCGTTGCTGTCACCGCCGCTCCAGCACCGGCACCGACCACGCCACGCTCAGCGGCAATGACGCCCGCGCCCGCCGCAACGGCACCCGCGGTGACGACGAACCCCGCGCCAGCAACACCCGCGCCGGCGGACGCTGCAAAGGATGCTCCGCAACGCGTCGCACAGGCGCCGGCTGCGACCAGTGATGGATGGTACACCGCCGACGAAGCCAGCAAGGGCAAGGCGCTGTTCCAGGCCAATTGCCAAGGCTGCCACGGCAGCGAACTCGGCGGCGGTGTCGGACCTGCGCTGAAGGGGCCGTCTTTCGCGGCAACCTGGGGCAACAAGACGCTCGGCGCGCTCGTGAGCTTCGAGCATTCGAAGATGCCGCTCACCGCGCCCGGCTCGCTGACCTTGCCGGACTATCAGAATCTCGCAGCCTTCATCCTGCGGCAGAATGGACTGCCCGCGGGCAGCAAGCCGTTGTCCAGCGGCGCCGACAATGGCCGCGTGCTTGGTCTGAAATGAGCCGGGATTGAAGCGCTCCAGAGAGCCCTTCGTCAGACGTTCCGGCAACGGAACTGCGGGGCCAACACACCCTGCGGCCTCGCAGCGTTCGGGGCTTGTTTTTTGCCGCGGTGGCGACAATCTGTAACCGATGTCAGTCGCCGATCCCCATGCAGAAGCTGCAAGCGCCACATCGGCCCGGATAGCTTTCGACAACACCTATGCAACGCTGCCGGAGCGCTTCTTCGAGCGCATCGAGCCGACGCCGGTTGCCGCCCCGCGACTGATCGCGCTCAACGAAGGTCTGGCACGGACGCTGGGGCTGGATACTGAATTCCTGAAGGGCCCCGAAGGGGTTGCCATTCTCGCGGGCAACCGTATTGCCGAAGGTTCGGCGCCGCTCGCGCAGGCCTATGCGGGTCACCAGTTCGGCAATTTCGTTCCGCAACTCGGCGATGGCCGCGCTGTCCTTCTGGGTGAGGTGATCGCGCCCTCCGGCGAACGTTTCGATATCCAGCTCAAGGGCTCGGGCCCGACGCGCTTCTCCCGCCGCGGTGACGGGCGTGCGGCGCTGGGGCCGGTCATCCGCGAATATATTGTCAGCGAGGCGATGGCGGCGCTCGGCCTGCCGACCACCCGATCGCTCGCGGCCGTCATGAGCGGCGAGCCGGTGATGCGAGAGCGCATGCTGCCGGGTGGCGTGCTGACACGCGTCGCGTCCAGCCACCTTCGTGTCGGCACCTTCCAGTATTTCGCGGCCCGCGAGGATATCGAGGGAGTACGGCTGCTCGCGGATTATGCCATCAGCCGGCATTACCCCGAAGCCGCGGAGGCTGCGGACCCGTATTTGGCGTTATTTGAATCCGTTGGCGCGCGGCTTGCCGATCTCGCCGCACGATGGATGCAGATCGGCTTCATCCATGGGGTCCTGAATACCGACAATACGTCCATCGCCGGAGAAACCATCGACTACGGGCCGTGCGCCTTCATGGATGCTTATCATCCCCGCAAGGTGTTCAGTTCGATCGACCGGCAGGGACGTTACGCCTATCAAAACCAGCCCGGGATCGTGCAATGGAATCTGGCGCGGCTGGGCGAATGCCTGCTTCCATTGTTCTCGGGCGAACGTGACGCTGTGCTTGCGAAAGCGAACGAAGCGCTCGGCCAGTTCGGAACGGCCTACAAAACCGCGTATCTGACGGGTTTCCGGCGCAAGCTCGGCCTGTTCGACGCCCACGCGGACGACGAAGCGCTGATCGTCGATCTGCTCACCCGCATGGCCGAAGGCGGCGCCGATTTCACGTTGACCTTCCGCGCGCTGAGTGATGCTGCCGGAAACACGGAAAAAGACGACAGCCTGCGCGACCTGTTCGCGAACCCTGCGACCTACGACGCCTGGGCGTTTGTCTGGCGCGAGCGGCTGTCGCGCGAACAGCAATTGCCGCAAGAGCGCAGCGCCGCGATGAAAGCGGTCAATCCGAAATACATCCCGCGCAATCATCGCGTCGAAGCCGCGATTGCCGCGGCCGAGCTGGGACAGTTCGATCTGTTCGAGGAACTCAATCGGGTGCTCGCGCGCCCGTATGACGATCAGCCCGCCTTCGAGCGCTACGCGGCGCCGCCGCAGCCGGAAGAGGAAGTCACCCAGACGTTTTGCGGGACGTAAGCCGCGTCAACGGCTGAGTAAATGGCCGGCTCTGCGGAAATGCGGCGCATCCGACGATACGCCGCAATTGCGCTCACATCGCCTTGACGATGTTCTCGGTCATCTTCTTGGCGTCGCCGAGCAGCATCATGGTGTTGTCGCGATAGAACAGCGGATTGTCGATGCCGGCATAGCCCGAGGCGAGCGAGCGCTTGTTGAACATCACCGTGCCGCCCTTCCACACCTGCAGCACTGGCATGC
>CAZXJZ010000218.1:0-7835 GCA_964641065.1 uncultured Hyphomicrobiales bacterium
AAGGACGAGCTGATGCCGAAATATGCCGAGCTGATCTATAACGGCTTCTGGTTCAGCCCCGAGCGCGAGATGCTGCAGGCCGCGATCGACAAGTCGCAGGAGCACGTGACCGGGCGCGTGACGCTGAAGCTCTACAAGGGCAGCGCCTGGGTGATCGGCCGCGAGAGCCCGTATTCGCTGTACGATCAGGATCTCGTCACCTTCGAGGAAGGCGCGGTCGCCTACGATCACCGCGATGCCGCGGGCTTCATCCGGCTCAATGCGTTGCGGCTGCGCACTCTCGGACAGCGTCGGAAGAAGCGAAATCTTTAGCCGAACGCAGCCCGGATGGAGCAGAGCGACATCTGGAGCGCAAGCCCGCCTTTCGCTGCGCTCAAGGCAGGCTAGGTCCACATAAAATAGCCGGGCGTTTGCCCGGCCATTCGTATGTCATGCTTCGCAGACGCGGCCTTATTGCGGGGGCGCTCCGGCCGCCTGACCCTGCTGCAGCAGCGGCGTGATGCGGCGAACCGTGACGCGCCGGTTGGCGCGTTCAGGCCCTTGGCTCGGGATTTTCATCTGCTGCGAGCCATAACCCTGGGTCGTCAGGTTCTCCGGCGGAATCTGGAACTGATCGGTGAGAATGATCGACACCGCTTCCGCGCGGCGGTCCGACAGCGACAGGTTGTCGTCGTCGTTGCCGACCGCATCGGTGTGGCCTTCGATCAGGAACACCTCGTCCGGGTTCTGGGCAATCGCGCGCTTGATGCCCTCGGCGATTGGCGCGAGCCGGTTATACTGGTCCGGAGAAATCTCCCACGATCCCGTATCGAAGGTGATGGTGTCGAGATCGATCCGCGGCATGCGATCGCGCACCTCCGGGCTGTAGCGGATTTCGTCGAGCGTATAGGCACGGGGCAGCGCCTCGACCGGCGGTGCCATCAGCGCGCCGTAGATATATTCCGGCGGCGCGTATTCGGCCTCTACGATGTAGCGTTCGCGGGGGATCGCCAGCGCTCCGAGGGCAAGTGCAGGCAGAGCCACATAGAACGAGTCATAGCGGCGGCCGCCGCGCGGGCGGTTGTCGATGATAACGACTTCCCGGCCGTTGACGTAGCGCGAGCGCCGGATCAGCCGCCCGTCCGGTCCGGTTACGGTTACGAAACGCTGGCCGTTGGGGCCGACCACAACGGTGCGGGTCTCGTTGCCGAAGCGCTGCACATTGACGTCGCGGCCGGTGCGGCGGAAGCGGTCGTTCTCATCGCGGCGGATGAAGGTGCGGTTGCCGTCGCGAACGATGGTCCGGTTGCCTTCCTGAATGATGGTGCGGTTTCCGTCGCGGGTGACGCGGCGCTCACCGCGCACATCGTCGATCCTGCGCACGTTGTCGCGGTCGCGACGATCCTGGCGAGAATCCTGCCGCTGATCGTTCTGATTGCGGTCGCGCCCCTGCTGACGGTCTTGTTGACGGTCCTGCTGATCCTGCTGCCGCCCGCGGCGATCCTCGCGCTGCTTCTGCTCTTCCTGCCGCCTCTGATCCTGGCGCTGCTGTTGTTGCTGCTGACGCTGCTGCTGCTCCTGCTGGCGGCGCTGCTGCTGCTCCTGCTGCTGTTTTTGCCTATCCTGTTGCCTCTGATCCTGGCGTTGCTGTTGCTGCTGCCGTTGCTGGTCCTGGCGCTGCTGACGCTGTTGCTGCTCTTGCTGGCGCCGCTGCTGATTGTCCTGCTGCCGCTGTTGTTGGTCCTGTCGCCGCTGATCCTGGCGTTGCTGCTGTTGCTGCTGCCGCTGCTGCTGACGTTGCTCCTGCTGGCGCTGCTGGTTCTGGCCGCCGCCCATCCCGCCGCCGCCGCCGCCCATGCCGCCGCCTCCACCACCTCCGCCGCCTTGGCCTTGTTGGCGGCCACCACCGCCGCCGCCACCGCCACCGCCACCGCCGCCGCCGCCCATGCCGCCTTGCTGCTGGCCACCGCCGCCCATGCCGCCCATGCCACCGCCCTGGCCGCCACCACCCATGCCGCCCATGCCGCCCTGGTCTTGCTGGGCGCGGGCAGAGAAGTTTCCGTCAAAGTTCGAAACGGACATGAAGGCATAAGCGGATAGGATCGCCGCTCCGATCAGGAGTAGGCTCTTCGGTTGCATATCGGACTCGCTGGTTAGGAGGACGCTTTCCCGGACGTCGAAGGCTGCGCGCTGCCGGGTACGGCAATGTGCTGCTGGATACAGATTGCCCTAAATCAGGGTTCGGAAGCAAATACCGGATTGTTCTCCGCGATCCCGTCGCCGCATGGTGGGTCGGAGCCAAAAAATGGCCGGGAGTCCCCGGCCATTTTGCATTCACGTATGTCGCAAGCTATCGCGGCGCCGGCCCGCCCGCTGCCTGACCCTGCTGCAGCAGCGGTGTAATCCGCCGCACGGTCACGCGGCGATTGGCGCGCTCTGCAGCCTGGGTTTGCACCTTGAGCTGCTGCGAACCATAGCCCTGCGTTGCCAGATTTTCCGGCGGTATCTGGAAATGGTCGGTCAGAATGATCGACACCGCTTCTGCCCGGCGATCCGACAGCGACAGGTTGTCGTCGTCATTGCCGGTTGCGTCGGTATGCCCCTCGATCAGAAACACCTCATCGGGGTTGCGCGAGAGCGCCCGCTTGATGCCGTCGGCGATCGGCGCCAGCCGGTCATATTGGTCCGGCGCGATGTCCCACGAGCCGAGATCGAAGGTGACGGTATTGAGATCGATCCGGGGCATGCGATCGCGCAGCTCCGGGCTGTACCGGATCTCGTCGAGCGTATAGGCGCGGGGGACCGCCTCCACCGGAGGCGCCATCAGCGCATCGTAGATGTATTCCGGCGGCGCGCTTTCCGCTTCCACGATATAGCGGTCGCGCGGGATGGCGAGCGACGCGATCGCGAGCGCCGGTAGCGTGACGAAAAATGCATCGGCACGACGACCGCCGCGCGGACGGTTATCGATGATGATGACCTCGCGATTGTTGACGAAGCGCGAGCGGCGCAGCAGCCGCCCGTTCGCGTCGGTGACGGTGACGATGCGCTCGCCGTTCGGGCCGACCACCACGGTCCGGGTTTCGTTGCCGACGCGCTGGACATTCACATCGCGACCGACGCGGCGGAACCGGTCGGATTCGTCGCGGCGGATGATGGTGCGGTTGCCATCGCGCACGATGGTCCGGTTGCCTTCCTGGATGATGGTCCGGTCGCCTTCCTTGCGCTCGCGGCGTTCGCCGCGAATGTCGTCCAGCCTGCGCGCGTTGTTATCGCGGCCGGATTGACCGCCGCGTTGCTCCCCGGCTTGACCGCCGCGCTGCTCCTGTTGCGGGTCATTGCGCTGATCCCGAGGTTGATCCCGGCGCTCCTGACGCTGATTGCCCTGATCGCGCGGCTTGTCTTGCGGCTGGTTCTGCGGCTGGTTCTGCTCGCGCCTCTGGTCCTGGCGCTGCCCGCGTTCATCGCGGCGCTCCTGCTGCTTCTTCTCCTGCTCGAGACGCTGTTCCTGCCGCCTCTGTTGCTGCTGCTTCTGCTGGTCGTCCCTCAGCTCCTGCCGCTGCTCTTTCTGCTGCTGCCGTTGCTGCTTGTCTTCATTGCGCTGTTCCTGCCGCAACTCCTGGCGTTGCTCGCGGCGCTCCCTGCCCTTGGTATCCTGATCGCGCTGCTCCTGCCGGAGTTCTTGCCGCTGTTGTTGCTGCTGCTGCTCCTGACCGCGACGCTCCTGCCTCTGGTCGCGTCTCTGGTCCTGCTTCTGGTCGCGCCGTTGGTCACCTTTGTTTTGCTCCTGGTCCTGTTGCGCCAGAATGAAATTTGCAGACAGGTCTTGCGCTGAAGCTGAGTGTCCGAAAGCAACTACGGAAATGGCGGCTCCGGTCAGGAGCAGTCCTTTTAGACGCATCTTGTTCTCGCTTGTTCGAATGAGGAATTTCAGGGCGGGCGCGGCTCACCGCTTCCGCCCTGTCCGTCGGTCGTTTGATTTTATTTGTAGAATGCAACGATGGCGGGGACGTGGCCCTCCGATTAACGTCCGTCAATCGGACCACTCAGTTGTGGTTCATTCACGTGCCGTTTGCTTGCAGGCCGCTCGCTTGCGCAGGACACGTCCAGACGCGCCATCAGCCCATGGCGACCTTCTTGTTATCGCCCATGTCCGGCCTCTTGCCGGTCGCCGCAGCGATGGCCATTTTGACACTGCTGACGACCTTGCCGGGGCCTTCCCAAAATTGCGCATCCTCCGGCGTGACCTTGAGCATGCGAATGTTCGGATCGTCCGGCGAATCCCACCATGCCTTCGCGGGCGTCGACCACAAGTCGCGGATCACGCCGCGATCGGCTGACACTTCGGCCGGGCCGGAGAGCGACACGAAGCGCTCGCTGCCGGGGTCAGCAAATGCCAGGCACACCTTGGGATATTTGCGGATATCGTCGTCTTTGTGGTGACGCACGTCGGTCAGGAAATAGACTGCGTTATTCTTGCGCCGTACGAAGGCGCCCATCGGGCGGGAGGTGAGTTCGTTGCCGTCCCAGCTCGCCAGCATGCAGATGGAAATCTTCTCCATCAGATCCCATACACGTTCGGCATCGTCGCTCATGCGGTACTCCTCGGCTGTTCGCTTATTTCAACAGAGGTTAACTGCGGGATCGGGCAGACGTTCCCGGGCCGCATCGACCGCGCGCGCTGGTGCTGTGGTATGTACCGGTGAGCGGGTAGGAGGCGGTTCAGATCACACGCGGCCGAAAAGTTCGGATCGCTCGTGCAATATGTCTGTCACGGACCGGTCATAGGTATTTTCGACGGAACCAGGAAAGGGTTCAGCCATGCGTCGGTCGCTACTGGCGTCAGCAATGCTCGCGATCGCCATCTCCGCATCGTCTGCCCAGACCGTCTATCCGGTCGATCGCGCCGGCATTCTCGCGGGAGCGCGTTTCGACGTGAAGGTCGAGTTCCCGGGCCTCGTTGCGCCGGACGATACGATGCTGACCGTAAACGGCGCCGACCACGCAGCCATCTTCGGCAAGGCCGCGCAGTTCATCGCGCGAGAGGACGGCAAGGAGCAATCCGCGTTGATCCTGCGCGATGTGTCGCTCGACCGGCCGGGCGAATATCTCGTCAAGGTCGCGGCGCCGGGCGTCTCGCGCGAAATTCGCTGGACCGTTTACGACACGCCACCGCGCAAGGCGAAGAACGTCGTGCTGCTGATCGGGGACGGTCTCTCGCTCGCGCACCGGACCGCCGCGCGCCTGCTGTCGAAGGGCGTCGCCGAGGGCAAGGCCTTTGGCAAGCTTGCGATGGACGACATGCCACAGATGGCGCTGGTCGCCACCGCCGGCACCGATTCGATCATCACCGATTCCGCAAACTCCGCGAGCGCCTATGCGACCGGACACAAAACCGCGGCCGGCGCGATGGGCGTCTATGCCGACCGCACGGCGGACCCGTTCGACGACCCTCGCGTCGAGACCATTGTCAGCCTGGTGAAGCGGCGCAACGCCATGGCGGTAGGGATCGTCACCGATACCGAGATTCAGGATGCGACGCCGGCCGCGATGGTCGCACATACACGGCGGCGGGGTGCCTACGATCAGATCGTTGCGCAATATTTCGCCGCGCAGCCCGACGTGCTGATGGGCGGCGGACTTGCAAACTTCCTGCCCCAGGGCGCCGAAGGTGCGCGCCGGCGTGACCAGATCGACTATGTCGCGCGGTTCAAGGACGCGGGCTACGCCTTCGCGGCCAACGCGGCCGAACTGAAGGCGGTGCCGCAGGATACGAAAAAGCTGCTCGGACTGTTCAATCTGCGCAACATGGACGGCGTGCTGGATCGCAAGTTTTTGAAAGCCGGCAGCGTCAGGCGCTTTGCCGATCAACCGGACCTCACCGAGATGACCGCGAAGGCGCTCAATATCCTGTCGCAGAATCCGAACGGCTTCTTCCTGATGGTCGAAGCCGGGATGATCGACAAATACACCCATCTGCTCGACATGGAGCGTGCGGTCTACGACACCATCATGTTCGACAACACGGTGAAGCTGGTGCGCGACTGGTCGAAGGCGCGCGGCGACGACACGTTGATCCTGGTGCTCGCCGACCACGCCCATCCGGTTGCAATCGTCGGCACCATCGATGACGACATGACCAGCGAACCGGACGTGCCATTACGCGAGCGTGTGCGCGTCTACGGCGCGGCCGGCTTCCCGAATTACGCCGCGCCGGATGGGGAGGGCTACCCCGCTCGCGTCGATGTCAGCCGGAGACTGGCGATGTTCTCTGCGAGCCTGCCGGACCATTACGAAACCTTCCGCCCCAGGCTCGACGATCCGAACCAGCCGACGGTTGCTGGCAAGGAGCCCGGCAGCTTCGAGGCCAACGAGCGCTACAAGAGCATGCCCGGCGCGGTGTTCCGGCCCGGAAACCTGCCGCGGCTCACCAATTCCAGCGTACATTCCGGCGAGGACATCATCCTCACCGCGTCCGGTCCGGGCAGCGAGGGCGTCCGCGGCCAGATGGACAACACCGATGTGTTCCGGGTGATGGCGGAGGCGCTGGGGCTCGGCTCGGCTAGCAGCACGACGTCGAAGGTCGCACCATAGGTTTGATCTGCTTTAGCTTCGTAATCACCCTAGCGACAGCTATCGAACACGACTTCCACACGCCGGTTTTTCTGGCGACCTTCCGGATAATCCTTGCCGTCTTCGGTCGTATTGGCTGCGACCGGCTTGGCTTTGCCGTACCCCTTGATCGCGGTGGCTGCCGGAATGGCGCCGCGTTGCGACAGCCAGTCGCGCACGGTCTTGGCCCGCGCTTCGGACAGTTTCTGGTTATAGCTGTCGGAACCGATCGCATCGGTATGGCCCTCGACCAGCGCCGGCTTGCTGCCGAGCTTCTGGATTTCGGGCAACGCGGCGACAAGCGTTTCTTCCGCGTCAATGCGCAGAGCGGCCTTATCGAAATCGAACAGTGCGTCGCCGATCACGCTCAGACGGCGTTCGCATGCGCCGCTCTGGATCGTCTTCACCGCCTGGATACCCTTCGGGACCTGGATGTCGCCCGGGACCTGCCAGGTGCCGCGAGGCACCTGAATCTCGCCCGGTGTCTGAATGGTGCCTTTCGGGACCCGGATCTCGCCCGGCGTCTGGATGGTGCCCTTTGGTGCCTGGATCTGCCCCGGCTGCTGAATGGTGCCTTGGGCGCTTGCCGACATCGCGCTGACGAGCAGGAGCAAAAGGCTTACGCAAACCCTACGCATGACGAGCCTCCGATTGAGACGGGCGTTCGCGGTCTTCGACGCATGCAAACGCGCATGCGTTCGGATGATTAGACCGGCATGCTTAACGGCGGATTGCGGCGAATCCCGTGGGTGTCAAGGCGCTGCGATCACGGTTGCGCGACCGGAAGCCAAAGGGCGATCAAACTGCTGCGCCAGGTTTTTTGCTGCTGGTGAACGCCGATTGCACCGGGGCATTGCCCTCACCGTGATAAACCGCCTCGATATTGTGGCCGTCCGGGTCGCGCGCGAAGGCCGCATAATAACTCGGATGATAATGCGCGCGTATGCCGGGCGCGCCGTTGTCGCGACCGCCTGCCGCAAGCGCGGCGGTGTAGAAGGCATCGACGGAGGCACGGTCTTTTGCCGCGAACGCCACATGAAGCGGTTTGTCCAGCGAACCTTCGCCGCCGATCCAAAAACCCGGCCTGCCGCCGATGCCGAAGCCGCAAGCGGAGGCGCTATTATGGTCTTGCTGGACTTCCACGATCGGTGTGTAGCCGAGCGGTGCGAGCGCAGCGGGCGTAGAAGGCCTTGGCGCGCGCATAGTCGGAAACCGGAAAGCCGATATGGTCGATCATGAAACCG
>CAZXJZ010000219.1:0-7807 GCA_964641065.1 uncultured Hyphomicrobiales bacterium
CCTGTATTCCTCGCGAAAGAATGACAGCGCCTCCTGGTGCCTGCCGGCGGTGATCAGATCGTAGAGCGCCCGGATGTCGCCTCCGGCAGAGAAGGCGCGCTCGCCGTTGGCGGTGACGATGACGCGCGTCACCGCATCGTCGCGCGCCCAATCGTGCAGCTTGGCCGCCAGTGCACGCACCATGCCATGGGTGATCGCGTTCAGCGCCTTCGGACGGTTGAGCGTGACGATGCCGGCGGAACCGCGCCGCTCGAACAGGATGTCGTCGGTTTCGCTCACGTCAGTTATCCAGCAGATCGCGGCTGACGATCAGGCGCATGATCTCGTTGGTGCCTTCGAGAATCTGATGCACGCGCACGTCGCGCAGCACGCGTTCGATCGGATGGTCGCGCAAGTATCCGTAGCCGCCATGGAGTTGCAGACATCCGTTCACCACTTCGAACCCAACATCGGTTGCGAAACGCTTCGCCATCGCCGCAAGCCGCGTCGCGCCAGGCTCGCCCTCGCTCACCGCATGCGCGGCCCGCCGCACCATCAGCCGCGCCGCCTCCAGCTCCGTCGCATAATCCGCAATCTTGAACCGCAGCGCCTGGAAATCCGACAGCCGCGAGCCGAACTGCTTGCGGTCGCGCATGTAGTCGACGGTGCGGTCGAGACAGAATTGCGCGCCGCCGAGCGAACAGGCCGCGATGTTCAGTCGCCCGCCATCAAGCCCCATCATCGCGATCCTGAAACCGTCGCCTTCCTTGCCGATCAGGTTTTCTGCCGGTACGCGGCAATTCTCGAACATCACCATCGCGGTTGGCTGCGACTTCCATCCGAGCTTCTTCTCGCGCGCGCCGAAAGAGAGCCCCGGCGTGCCCTTCTCCACCGCGATGCAGGAAATGCCGTTCGGCCCCGCGCCGCCGGTGCGCACCATGCACACATAGAGGTCGGAGGTGCTGCCGCCGGAGATGAAGGCCTTGGCGCCATCGAGGATGTAATGCTCGCCGTCGCGTTGCGCGCGGGTGGAAAGACTTGCTGCATCCGAACCCGCGCCCGGCTCGGTCAGGCAATAGCTGGCGAAATGATCCATCGTGCAGAGCTTCGGCAGAAAGCGCTTTCGCTGCGCGTCGTTGCCGAACGCGTCGATCATCCAGGCCGCCATGTTGTGGATCGAGATATAGGCGGCGGTCGACGTGCAGCCCTGTGCCAGTTCCTCGAAGATGATCGCGGCATCGAGCCGGGTCAGCTCCGAACCGCCGACGTCGCCCTTGACGTAAATGCCGCCGAAGCCGAGCGCCGCGGCCTCGCGCAGCGTCTCGACCGGGAAGATCTCATGCTCGTCCCAATGCGCGGCCTGCGGCATCATCGCGTCACGGGCGAATTGCCGGGCGGTGGCCTGGAAGGCGCGCTGGTCCTCGGAGACAGAGAAGTCCATGGGGAACGGGTAAGTGAGGTAGCAATGGCCGTCAATGGATTGGCCTGCCCGCCACGCCGGGCCTGACTATGCCGCCGTGTTCAGGACTTCGATCTTGTCCAGATCCTTCCCGATGGTCCGCCTCGCCGTTTCGAGTTCGAAGTCGTTCTGAAGATTCAACCAGAGCTCAGCCGACGTACCCAGCGCCTTTGCCAAGCGTAGCGCCGTATCGGCGGAGATGCCGACATCTTCCGCAACGATCCTCTCGATGCGGGTTCGCGGAAGGGCGCAGGCCTTTGCCAGTGCGCCTGCCGAGAGGTTCAGCGGAACCAGAAATTCCTCCCGTAGAACCTCTCCGGGATGCAGCGGCGAGAGTTTCTTGGCCACGATCTACCTCCTGCATTCCATTGGCATGTTTGCGACCTGCAAGATGTTAGTGATAATCGACAATCTCGACTTCCGTTGGGCCATCAAGCGTCCAGACAAAGCAGATGCGCCACTTGTCGTTGACGCGGATCGAATGCTGCCCCGCACGATCGTGCTTCAGGGCCTCCAGCCGGTTCGCCGGCGGCGACTTCAAGTCATTCAAGTCGGACGCAGCGTGTAGATAGCGAAGTTTGCGTCTCGCAACTTTCACAATGTCCGCCGGAAATCCCTTCGGACTTTCGCCCTCAAACACCGCCCGGGTGAGCCGGTCCCTGAAGCTTCGGATCATTCGGCTATGTATCACTTATTGATACAAACGCCAAGAGGCAGGTAGCGGCAAACAACCGGACCGGATATGCTTCACGAGTTCTCGCCCGGAGGCGCGAGAGTTCGGCACCGGAAGCGCTTTTGTCCCCGCCTGCGCGGGGACGAGCGGACCGAGAGTGAAGGCACATAGAAATGGCAATCAAATACGGTCGCCCGCTCGAACACCGGACCCGCGTGGTTCCGGTCGAACCGCCCCCTCACCTGCCGCTCGACCTGTCGCACCGGCCGCGGCGGCTGCGTCAGACCGAGTGGCTGCGCCGCATGGTGCGCGAGAACGAACTGACGGCGTCCGACCTGATCTGGCCGATTTTCGTGGTCGACGGAAAAGCCAGGCGCACACCTGTTCCCTCCATGCCGGGTGTCGACAGGGTGTCGATCGAGGAAGCGGTGCGCGACGTCGAACGCGCGGCCAAACTCGCGATCCCCTGTGTCGCGATCTTCCCCTATACCGACCCTGGATTGCGCGACGAAGGCGGCAGCGAAGCCGTCAACCCCGAGAACCTGGTCTGCCGCGCGGTGCGCGCGATCAAGCAGGCGGTGCCGGAGGTCGGTATCCTCTGCGATGTGGCCCTCGATCCATTCACCAGCCACGGTCACGACGGGCTCTTGCAGGACGGTGTGATTCTGAATGACGAGACGGTCGAGGTCCTGACCCGACAGGCTCTGGTCCAGGCCGATGCCGGCTGCGATATCATCGCGCCGTCCGACATGATGGACGGACGCGTGGGCGCAATCCGGATGGCGCTTGACGATGCCGGACACCAGAATGTCGCCATCATGGCCTATGCGGCGAAATATGCCTCGGCCTTCTACGGACCGTTCCGCGACGCCGTCGGCTCGTCCAAAACGCTGACCGGCGACAAGCGCACCTATCAGATGGACTATGCCAATTCCGACGAGGCGTTGCGCGAGGTCGCGCTCGATCTCGAGGAAGGCGCCGACATGGTGATGGTGAAGCCCGGCCTGCCCTATCTCGATATCGTGCGCCGCGTGAAGTCCGAATTCGGGGTGCCGACTTTCGCCTACCAGGTGTCGGGCGAATATTCGATGATCACGGCTGCGGTGCAAAATGGCTGGCTCGATGGCGACAAGGCGATGCTGGAAAGCCTGTTCGCGTTCAAGCGTGCTGGCGCGGATGGCATCCTGACCTATTTCGCGCCGAAAGCCGCCGAGATGCTGCGGAAATAACAATCTCAGCTATCAAGCAACGTCGTCGTCCCCGCGAAAGCGGGGACCTATATCCCAGAGCGGTGGCTACGGGTCCCCGCCATCGCGGAAACAACGACCTGGAGCGAGCGCTCCCGATTACTCCATCACGTCGCTTGCGTGAATGCGCACCGGGTGGAAGCCCTCCGCCGCCAGCGCGGCGATGATCTCCTCGGCATGCGCATGGTCGCGGGTCTCTACCGTGACGTCGAGCCGCGCGCCCTTTGCCGGCACGTCGAGAAACAGCCGCTTGTGGTCGACTTCGAGAATGTTGGCGCCGAGGTCGCCCAGCCGGCTCGCGATCTGACCGAGCACGCCGGGCCGGTCGGGAATGGTGAGGCGGAACGACACGATCTGCTCGCCGCGTTCCAGTTCGCGCACCATGATCGACGCCAGGATGCGCGGATCGATATTGCCGCCGCACAGGATCAGGCCGACGCGTTTGCCCGCAAACCGCGCGGGCTCCTTCAGCATCGCCGCAAGTCCCGCCGCGCCCGCGCCCTCCGCCATCGCCTTCTGCAAGGTGAGATAGGCATTCACCGCGCGCTCGAGATGCGTCTCGCTCACCAGCACGACATCGGACACGAGGTCGCGGATGATCGGCAGTGTCAGCTTGCCGACATTCTTCACCGCGATGCCTTCGGCGAGCGTCGCGCCACCGCACGGCCTGCTCTCGCCGTGCAGCGCATTCCACATCGACGGATAGAGCTCGGCCTCGACGCCGACCACGTCGATTGCCGGATTGATCGCCTTGGCGGCGATGGCATTGCCGGAAATGAGGCCGCCACCGCCGATCGGCACGATCAGGCAATCGAGATCGGGGCGCTCTTCCAGCATCTCGATTGCGATGGTGCCCTGCCCGGCGATGATGCGCGGGTCGTCATAGGGGTGAATGAACACGAGCCCGTTCCGCGTCTGCAGTTCCTCGGCGCGCGCCTGCGCTTCGGCAATGGTCTCGCCATGCAGCACCACGGTCCCGCCATAGGCCCGGGTCGCCGCGACCTTCACTGCGGGCGTCGTCACCGGCATCACGATGGTCGCGGCGATGTCGAGCCTGGCCGCATGATAGGCGACCGCCTGCGCATGATTGCCGGCCGACATCGCGATCACGCCGCGGGCGCGGTCGGCGGCGGATAGGCTCGCAAGCTTGTTGAGCGCGCCGCGCTCCTTGAACGAATTGGTGACCTGCAAGTTCTCGTATTTGACGAAGATCTCCGCGCCGGTCAGTTCCGACAGCCGCGGCGCCGGCAGCATCGGCGTGCGAAGGATCCGCCTGTCGAGAATTGTCTGGGCATCCTCGATGTCGCTCAGCCTGATCATGGATCCTCGTCCGCCTCTCCGGCCGTACTATAGGCGCGCGGGTGGCAATGCGTTAGACTCTTCGGGAGCCGTGATCGACAGGTTCGAGGACATAATGGCGGACGAACGCGACCGGGCCGGCGTCGGTTACAACGCAAAGCCGCACGTCTATGACCCGGACGTCCATCCGGAATTGTTCGACGGCGTGCCGGCGCGGCGGGTGCTCGCCTTCATCATCGACTTGGTGATCCTGGCGATTCCGCTGATCCTGATCTGGCTGTTCTTTTTCGCCATCGGGATCGTGACGCTGGGCCTGGGCTTCGGCCTGTTCGCGCTGATGCCGTTGATTACCCTGATCTGGGCGGCGTTCTATTACGGCACCACTCTCGGTGGCCCGCGTTCTGCCACGATCGGCATGCGCGCCCTCGATGTAGAGATGCGCACCGCCGATGGCGCGTCCTATTTCGTGCTGGCGGTGATCCATGCCGGACTGTTCTGGGTCTCCACCAGCGTGCTGACGCCGCTGATCCTGCTGGTCTGCTTCTTCAACAAGCGCGGACGCCTGATGCACGATTTCCTGGTCGGCACGGTGGTGATCAACAACCCGGTCCGCGCCGCGACCGTGCGTCCGGAAGGACCGGATCGTGGTACCGTTTGACGAGAGCGGCCTTGCCGGGTCAGACTCTGTTTCGGAGCAACTGACCGGACCGTGACCCAGCATTCCCGCGATACGCCGCAATTCTACCTGACGGCGCCCTCGCCCTGCCCGTATCTCGCCGGGAAGGAGGAGCGGAAGGTATTCACCCATCTGGTCGGCGACCGCGCGCCGGGCCTGAACGATCTGCTCACCCATGGCGGCTTCCGGCGCAGCCAGTCGATCGCCTACCGTCCGGCCTGCGAGACCTGCCGCGCCTGCGTGTCGGTGCGGGTGGTGGCGGACGATTTCGTCCCCAGCCGCTCGATGCGCCGGATCACCCAGCGCAACGCGGATGTTTCCGGCGAAATGCGCGCGGCGGTGCCCAGCTCGGAGCAATATTCGGTGTTTCGCGGCTATCTCGACGAGCGTCACCGCGATGGCGGCATGGCCGACATGACCGTGCTCGATTACGCGATGATGGTCGAGGATTCGCATGTCGAGACCCGCATGGTCGAATACCGCGTCAGGCCGGAGCAGCCCGCCGGCCGCCGCAGCGGCGAACTGATCGCGGTGGCACTGACCGACGTGCTCGGCGACGGGCTGTCGATGGTCTATTCGTTCTTCGATCCCGACCACGAGGACCGCTCGCTCGGCACGCTGATGATCCTCGATCACATCGAGCGGGCGAAGCGGATGGGGCTGCCCTACGTCTATCTCGGCTATTGGGTACGCGGCTCGCGCAAGATGGACTACAAGAGCCGCTTCCTGCCGCAGGAGCGGCTGATGTCGCAGGGCTGGGTGCGCGCGGAGATGTGAGGCTCCGCGCTCACGCGCGAAGCGTCAGAACGCCTTGTTCAGCGACAGCGTAATGGTCTGGACATTTTCGACGTTCGACGTCGCCGTCCCCGTCAGCAAGCCCTTGAACGTGTCCGGATTGCCAGGATTGTTGAATGGCGATCTTATGTCGAACGTGCGGGATGCGGGAAAACTGACCAGATAGGCGACATCGACGAACCACGATGGCGTGACGAAATAGGTCATGCCGGCCGTCACGGCGCCACCCACCCGCCAGTCCGTATCGGAAAAACTCTGCGGCGCGCCGGAGACGTTGGTGAGCACACCGTTGAGCGTCGCGTAGCCAACGACATCGTCCACCTGCAACTTCATCTGCGAAAACGACAAGCCGCCGCCGGCATAGACGAACCCGTTGCCGAAGGAGCGCCCCGCATAAAGCAGCGATGCGAACTGGTGCCGGACCTCGACGGAGTACGAATTCGTGACTGCATTGCCGTCGAATGTCGAGCCGCCGTTCTGGGTTGACGTGCCGTATTGCGGCACGTTGACATCCGACATCGAGCGTTTCAAACCGAGATAATTGTACGAGGCCTTCACGCCAAGCAGCCAGTCCGTATTGCCGAGATGCTGGTAATATCCGAATTGAATCCCGGGAGTGAGGCTGGAGTCGCTGCCAAGGGAAACAGGAACCGGCGGTCCGCCCGCCGTTCCTGTCGCAACCAGCACCCCACCCTGATAGGTTTCTGAATATCCCTTGTTGTAGTACGATTGCGTACCGAATTGGCCGAAAGCATAGCCGGCGCCGGCGCCAACATAAAACGCGGATCGCGGCATACCCGACCCGGATGGATCGGCGGATTGCGCCCGCGCCATCCCCGCGCCGCCGACGACGAAACCCGCCGCGAGCGCCGACAAAATCAGCCCGAAATTTTTCATAAGCCCCTCAAGGTGACAGCGCGCCAGCGCGGCAGCCACTGCCGCGCATTACGGTTCGCGCAACGAAGACGAGATGAACTGCTGTCCGCGCCCCAGCAGATGCAGCTACGCAAACAAGGCGACGCGAGACAAAACGCAAAGCCCTACTGGCTGACCCGATCAGCCCTGGCCGATCGTCTTGCCGAACCTGTTGGTCTTCGGAAATCCGTTCGGCCTGACCCGTCCGGCATCGCCGCGATTGCCGCGCCATTCCGCCAGGTCCTTCAACGACGTCAGTTGCGCGCGGCCGGCTGAGTCGAACCAGTTCATGCCATCGCCCTTGGACTCGAACGTCATGATGTCGCTCAGGGCGCCGTCCTTGTAGCGCTGCAACCGCACGCCGGCGCCGCGCGTCATCTCCGGCACCTGGTTGATCGGAAAAACGATCATCTTGCGGTTCTCGCCGATGGCAACGACCAGATCGCCCTCGACCAACGTGATCGCCACCGCCTTGTCCGGCGCCTTGACGTTGAGCACCTGCTTGCCCTTGCGGGTGTTGGCGAGGCACTCATCCTCCGGCACCACGAAGCCCTTGCCCTCGGCCGACGCGATCAGGAATTTGCGTCCGCCCTGGTGCTTGAAGGCGGCAACGATCGACGCGTCCTGTTCGAGATCGAAGAACAGCCGCACCGGTTCGCCGTGGCCGCGGCCGCCCGGAAGCTTCGATGCATCGATGGTGTAGAACTTTCCGTTCGAGGCGAAGAACACGCATTTCGACGTGGTCTCGGCGTGGAAATGGAATT
>CAZXJZ010000220.1:0-7700 GCA_964641065.1 uncultured Hyphomicrobiales bacterium
ACGACCGCACCATCGACAGCCACATCAAGCGGCTGCGCAAGAAGTTCAAGGTGGTCGACGACGACTTCGACATGATCGAGACCCTGTACGGGGTTGGCTACCGCTTCAAGGAGGCCTGAGGCCGTAGCGGCCGTGCCGCAGAAGCAGCCTGCATCGGCCGTCCGATAGCGGACGATCCAGTCTGACATTCCGGCCGCCTTGCACTAGATTGGGAGAGGCCAGACGCCGCTCCCAATGCGGCCGGGCCGATAAACCCAAGGCTCAGCAAGCGTGCTCGATCGGACCAAGCAGCTGACATCGGAAAGCCCGGCCGCCGAGCGGCCGGCCGAGGATGCCGTGGCGGTCCCGGCCGGACGCGGCCTGCTGCGGCGTGCCGCCGATTTCTGGCACTATTTCGTTGGCCAGGGCTCATCGAGCCTCACCCGCCGGATCGTCTTCCTCAACGTCGCCAGCCTTTTCGCGCTGTTCATCGGCATTCTCTACCTGTCGCAGTCGCGTCAGTTTTTCATCGAGGCGCGCATCCGCAGCCTTCAGGTACAGGCGGAAATCATCGCCGGCGCGATCGCGGCATCGGCGACCGTCGAGACCGACTCGATCACCATCGATCCGGACCGTCTGCTGGAATTGCAGCTCGGCGAAACCTACGGCGCGGATGAGGCGACGCTGGAATTCCCGATCAGTCCGGAGCGGGTGGCCCCGGTGCTGCGGCGTCTGATTTCGCCGACCAATACGCGTGCGCGGATTTACGATCGCGAAGGCGTTCTGCTGCTCGACAGCCAGAGCCTCTATGGCCGCGGCGATATCCTGCGTTTCGATCTGCCGACATCCAATTCCGAACAGCTCGGTTTTTTCGAGCGGCAATGGCAGTCGATCCGCAAGCGGATCACGCGCGGCGATCTGCCGCTCTACGAGGAGCGGGGATCGCTGAACGGCAAGGGCTATCCCGAGGTTGTTGCCGCGCTGACGGGAAGCACGAGTTCGATCGTTCGCATGAATGCGCGCGGCGAAGTGATCGTGTCGGTGGCGACACCGGTGCAGCGCTTCCGCGCCATCCGCGGTGTGCTGCTGCTGTCGACGCAAGGCGCCGATATCGAAGACAGTGTCGCCGCCGAACGGCTCGCGATCCTGAAGGTGTTCCTGATCGCGGCGCTGATCATGACAGTGCTGTCGATGTTCCTCGCCCGCACCATCGCCGGTCCGGTGCGGCGTCTCGCCGATGCGGCCGAACGGGTTCGGCGACGGGTGCGCTCGCGTGTCGAGATCCCCGATTTCACGCACCGGCGCGACGAGATCGGCGATTTGTCCGGCGCGCTCCGCGAGATGACCAACGTGCTCTACAGCCGCATCGAGGCGATCGAAAGCTTCGCCGCCGATGTCGCGCATGAGTTGAAAAATCCGCTGACGTCGCTGCGCTCCGCGGTGGAGACCATTCCGCTTGCCAGGACACAGGAAAGCAAGGAGCGCCTGTTCGCGGTGATCCAGCATGACGTCAGCCGGCTGGATCGTTTGATTTCCGATATTTCCGACGCCAGCCGACTCGATGCCGAACTGCAGCGCCAGGAATCCGCGCCGGTCGATCTGCATACGCTGTTGACCACGGTGGTAACGGTTGCGAACGAAGTCCGTCAGGATGACGGCGTAAAGGTCTCGCTGTCGTTCGAAGGCGGCGGGCCGCAGGCTTTTGTCGTGCCGGGCCACGATTCGCGCATCGGGCAGGTGATCGACAACCTGATCGCCAATGCACGCTCGTTCTCCGCGCCCGGCGGCACGGTGCGCGTCACCGCGCGGCGCATCCGCGACAAGGTCGAGATCATTGTCGATGACGACGGGCCCGGCATTCGGCCCGACGCGATGCAGAAGATCTTCGACCGCTTCTATACCGACCGGCCGCACCAGGGCTTCGGCAACAATTCCGGCCTCGGTCTGTCGATTTCCAGACAGATCATCGAAGCGCATGGCGGACAGATCTGGGCCGAGAACCGGCGCGGTGTTCCGACCCATGACGGCGCCGAGCCGCTGGTGCTTGGTGCGCGCTTTGTCGTGCAGCTTCCGGCGGCGTGATCGGGGTTCATGACCCCGTGACGCAGTCGCCGTCCACCGTCCATGCGACCGCGCTGATCGTCGGCCATCGCGGCATCCTGATCCGCGGGCCCTCCGGATCGGGCAAATCGCGACTGGCGCTGTCGCTTCTGCAGTCGGCCGGCTCCGGCTTTGTCCGGCTGGTCGGCGACGACCGCATCCATCTCGCGGCGGTCAATGGCCGGCTGCTGATGCGGCCCGCAACGGCGCTTGCCGGATTGATCGAACTTCGCGGCCTCGGCATCGTCCGCCTGCCGTTCGAGCCGGTGGCGGTGGCGCATCTCGTGGTCGATCTGGCGGCACCCGATGCGGCCCGGATACCCGATCCTGCGGCGCAGTCGGTCGAGATCGCCGGGGTCCGGCTTGCGCGGCTTCCGGTCGCACCGGGGGGCGACGCTTTCTCGCAACTTCTGGGGTTTTTGCAGTTTAGCGAGGCATTGTGAGGCCTTCTGCCGGGGCGAAGCGCTGCAAGCGGCGGCCCCCCTCGCAAAATGCCTGTGGCTTTCCTAGCTGGTGCGATGCAACATGACGCCGAAAACGCCCGGGCGGGCCTTGCAATGGGTTTTCGGATGGTCAAGATGAGCGCCCTTTCGTGCGGCGCCCGCATGCAGAAAAGTGCCCGCCGGAGTCCTTGATGATCGGCCTTGTTCTCGTCACCCACGGCCGCCTTGCCGTGGAATTCCGCTCGGCGCTTGAGCACGTGGTCGGTCCGCAGAAGCAGATCGAAGCCATTACAATTGGGCCCGACGACGACGTCGAGCAGCGCCGCAAGGATATCATCGAAGCGGTGAAGCGCGTCGACACCGGCGACGGCGTGGCGATCCTGACCGACATGTTCGGCGGTACGCCGTCCAACCTCGCGATTTCCTGCATGAGCCGGCCGAAGGTCGAGGTGGTGGCGGGCATCAACCTGCCGATGCTGGTCAAGCTCGCCAAGGTGCGCGGCGACCAGCCCTTGCCCGAAGCGGTCGCCGCGGCGCAGGATGCCGGCCGCAAATATGTGACCATTGCCAGCCGGGTGCTTGCCGGAAAATGACCGTCGACGGCGCGATCGTCCGCGTGCTTGAGATCTGCAACAAAAAGGGTTTGCACGCGCGCGCGTCGGCGAAGTTCGTGCAGACGGTCGAACGCTTCGATGCGGATGTGAAGGTCACCCGCGGCGGCGAAACGGTCGGCGGGACATCGATCATGGGATTGATGATGCTGGGGGCCGGTCCCGGTTCGACCGTCACGGTCGAGGCGAGCGGCAAGGACGCGGCTGCGGTCATGGATGCGATCGAAAGCCTGATCGGCGGGCGCTTCGACGAAGACGACTGAACTGCCCGATGCGCGCAGAGTTTGTCACAAAAGCCGGCTAAAGCATCGCCGGCCTGCGGCGTCTTCGCAGATGCCTCGACGCCAGTGCAGGACAAGAGCACGAATCGAGTTGCTGAACCCCGGCACCAGTTAAGCCACCGCCTGAAGGACGACATCATGGACAATTCCGGAAATCAGAATGCCGGCAAGCCGCAGGCCGCAACCATCCGCTATGTCGATCAGCCGGAATGCCAGGAGACCTTTGCCGATTCCATCAACAGCGTGTTCTTCGACGGGCAGACCATGCGGATCGAATTCGGCATCACGCGCATGGATGAGTTGAAGCAGGGCCAGCAGCCTTCGGGCCGACGTTACCCGGCCTGCCGGCTGGTGTTGCCGGTCAACGCCGCGGTCGAACTGATCAACAAGATGCAGCAGACCGCGAATGCCCTGCAGCAGGCCGGGCTGGTGAAGCCGGCGCAGCCGAAGCCGGCGGCGTGATCGCCTAACGGCCCGTCCCCTGGACTGCAATCAGGGGTAGCAAGTCCCGCCTATTCCCGCCATAATCACGTGGGGATTGGGGCCGCCGCAGCGCTGTTGCGGCGGGACAGGATTGTGTCCGTATCGGTCGAGGATATAGCGAAGCAGATGCTGGTGCTGCTGCCGGAGGATGGCACACCGGTCCTGAACCGCGTCATGCGGGTGATGCTGGCGCGCGCATTGTCGACAGCGATCGCCGAGGACCGCTACGTCGCCGCCCGCCAGAAGCTCGTCGATCGCGGCCAGGCCGGCGTGAAGGGCGGGCAGGGCGGCCGCGTCTTTCTCAAGACCCGCAGTCCGGCCGAGCAGGTCAAGCGTCAGCAAGCCTCGGACGGCTGGACCGAAGCCCGGCTGATGCCATGTCTCGGAAAATATCTCGACGGCCCGATCCAGGCCGAACTCGATATTCTGCGTGGCGCGAGATGTTTCGCCTGCGACACCTCGAGCGTCGGCAGGACCGGTGTACAATGGGCCCGTCCGGACTTTACGTTGATCAGCGTGAAGCAGTTCAAGCTCTTGCCGGGAGTCGAATTCGACGTGCACAGCTTCGAACTGAAGACCGAAAGCGGCGGCGCCACCGATCTCGCCGTATTCGAGGCGCTGGCGCAAACCCGATTCACCAATTTCGGCTATCTCGTCTGGCATCTTCCCCGCGGCTCGAAATTCGAGCGGAAGCTGCCCCTCATCGAGAAGCAATGCAGCCAGTATGGCATCGGCTTCATCCGTGCGCACGAACCGCGGCAATGCGAAGGCTGGGAGATCCTCGTCGAGCCTGAGCGCAAATCCACGCCGCCGGCTGAAATCGATCTGTTCCTCGACGAGCGGCTGCAGGATGCGCAGCGCAGGCAGATCCGGTTGCTGCTCAACGGTGCGCCCGCATGAAGGGCAAGGTCATTGCCGTCGCCAACATGAAGGGCGGTGTCGGCAAGACCGCGACCGTCATCGGCCTGGCCGAAGCCCTGGCCGCGCGTGGCGCCGAGACGCTGGTGATCGATCTCGATCCGCAGGCCAACGCCTCGATCTGTCTCGCGGGCGACCAGTTTCTCAAGGACATCATCGAAGGTGGTCACACCATCGACGCCTTCGTCGAAGACCATTTCATCAAGGGCCAGAAGGACGCACCGCTCGAGCAGCGGATCAGGACGCATATCAGCAACGTCTCGCATCTCGGACAGCAATTGCCGCTGTCGCTCTTGGCGTCTAGCTCGGCATTGCGTCTGGTCGAACGCGACCTGATCTTCACCCTGACCAAGATGGGAATGTCGCTCGAACGCGTCGTCGAGGCGCTTCACACCATCATCAAGGAGCAGCTGAAGCGGACGCGGAAGTCCTACGACTACGTGCTCATCGATTGCGCGCCCGGAATTTCGGTGATGACCGAGGTGAGCATTCGCCTCGCCAATCTGGTGATCGTACCCACCATACCGGACTTTCTGTCGACCTACGGACTCAACTCATTCTGCAGCAATCTCTGGAGCGGCCCGATTGCCGACCAGAGCCAGCTGAAGAAACCCAAGCGGCCGCCGCATGTCCTGATCACGCGCCGCCGCCCGATCCGGGAGCACGAGAACACAGCGGAACGGCTGCGCGCGGAAGCCAAAAAGGAGAATGCGAAATTCTCCGTCTTCCGCACCGAGATCATGGAGCGCGCCGCGATTGCCGAAGCGCTCGGCAAGATCGACACCCATCCGACCTTTTCCCAGAAATGGAAGGACGGGACCGACATCATGCTCGCAGACCTCGTCAGAGAGGTGAAGGAGGCCTTGCATGGCTCTTGAGTTCGATGGCTTTGAGGCATGGCGCGCCGTCGCCGAAAGCCCCGACAGTTTTGCATCGCTGCGCGCGGAGGCAGCGAAGTCCGCGCGCGCCGCATTGGTCAAATATCTCAAGGCGAAGACGACGGGCCTTGTGGAGCTTCGCCGCGCCCGCAAGGCGCTCGGCAAGCAGACGTTCGGACTCCTGATCGATGGCATGAAGGATGCCGAGGTGAAGACGCTCGTGACCCGCCTCGACAAGCATCAGCCGCAATTGAAGGCGGCCGATGCGGCGTGGTGGCGGCAGCATATCCTGCAACTGGTCAAGGGTGACGCCGAGCCTGCGCCGAAACCCGACAAGCCTGTGAAGAAAGCCAGGGCGACGCCCAAGCCGAAGCAGGACAAGAAGGACGGCGAATGGTTCGCTTCCGCCGGTGCGGTGCGGAAGCGCTGACATCCGGGCCGCGCGCTTTCGATGCGCGCGGCGCAATGAATCAGGCGTAGGCCACCCAGCCGCGCCAGGTGAAGGCGGCATAGAACAGCGTGACATTGGAAAATCCGGCGTCACGCAGGATCGCTTGATCCTGGTCAGGATCGAAGAGAGGCAAATGCGTTCCGACCGCGGCGCGCATTTTCTCCATCTGCGAAGCATCAATTCCGGACGTGACGGCGTAAGCCGCATACCGCGATAGCCATTGCCCGCGTTCTTCGTCATCTTGCGGAAAGCTGAGATGAACGGCCACGAATGGCGCACCGGGTTTGAGGCGATGCCTGATCTCTCGCACGGTGTGCAGACGTTCGTCGGCTTGCAGGAAATGCAAGGTCAGCAAACAGGTCGCGGCATCGAAAGGGCCGTCCGGCGCGATATCGATCAAGCCTTCATGCAGACGAACGCGCGGCGCATGCGCACCGACCGTCTGATTGGCCAGTGACAGCATTTCCGGCGACGGATCGACGCCGTCGAAAGTCCACCCGTCATGCATGTCGGCCAGCGCCTTCAGTTCGAGGCCGCCGCCGGCCCCCAGCACCAGCACCCGTGCATCGGCCGGCGCGTTTTCGCCGAGCAGCAGTCCGGTCATTCTGTGCAGATCGGCAAAACCCGGCACTGTACGACGCGGTCCATCGGTATAACGCGCCACCGCCTGCGGATCGCGGAAGGGCGCGACAAAATCGGTCATGATGCTGCATCCTTGTGGAAAAGCTGCGCGCTGCCGCGGGCGGTCATGCGGTCGTGAAAATCCTTGCTCAGCGCGGCCAGCGTGACGTCGCCGAGCCGCGCCAGCAGCAGCGCTTCGGCATCGCGGAAGGCCGGATCGAGCGCGGCATTCACCGCCTGCTCGACCAGGCATTGGGGCGATTGCGAGCGGTGGCCGATCGCCAGCAGCGATGGGCAGCCGAGCGCGGTGTAAACGTCCCGCAACGTCAGCGCCGACAGATCGCAGGCGAGCGTCCAGCCGCCGCCATGCCCCTTGTCCGAGCGGACATAGCCTTGCTCGCGCAAGCCACCCATGATCCGGCGGATCACCACCGGGTTGGTGCTCATGGTTTTGGCCAGCGCTTCGGAGGTTACGGGGCGATCCAGTTCCGCCATATGCAGCAGGACATGCAGCACGCCGGAGAGCCGACTGTCGTATCTCATGTAACTCTGTATGTTACATGATCGTATGGCAGGTCAAGCGGTCTGCGCGGTCACGGTCGGTAAAGGACACATAAAGAAATCTTTATATCCGCATTGCGCTGGCGGGCCGGGCCTGCTATAGCCCCGCCCGAACGTCGGCTCGCGCGCGGGCCGCAACCGCCATTTCCGTCACATCCACAGCACGACACAGCGTCAAGGGAGCGTCATGACTGCAGCAACCGCCAAGAAATCCGACTTTTCGGATTACATCGTCGCCGACATCGGCCTCGCCGCCTTCGGCCGCAAGGAAATCTCGCTCGCCGAAACCGAAATGCCGGGCCTGATGGCCACCCGCGAGGAATATGGCCCGAAGCAGCCGCTCAAGGGCGCGCGCATCGCCGGCTCGCTGCACA
>CAZXJZ010000221.1:0-7659 GCA_964641065.1 uncultured Hyphomicrobiales bacterium
ATCATGGGCGGTGAACTGTCGGGCTGCGACGAGAACACCACCGACGTGCTGATCGAATCGGCGCTCTGGGACCCGATCAATATCGCGCAGACCGGACGCAAGCTCGGCATCAATTCCGATGCGCGCTATCGCTTCGAGCGCGGCGTCGATCCGAATTTCATGGTACCCGGCCTCGAACTGGCGACGCAGATGGTGCTTGATCTCTGCGGCGGCGAGCCATCGGAGAATGTGGTGGTCGGCGGCGAGCCCGCCGACGAGCGGCCGATCGATTTCCCGCTCGACGAGGTCAAGCGCCTTGCCGGCCTCGACGTGCCGCTGGTCGAGATCAAGCGGATCCTCGGTCATCTCGGCTTTTTCCTTGCCGGCACCGGCAAGGCGGTGAAGATCGCAGTGCCGTCCTGGCGCGCGGATGTGGAAGGCAAGGCCGATATCGTCGAAGAGGTCGTGCGGATCGTCGGCGTCGATCAGGTGCCGCTGACCCCATTCGAGCGCGGCGATGCGCCCCGCAAGGCGGTGCTGACGCCGATCCAGAATCGCACCCGCAAGGCCAAGCGCGCGCTCGCCGCGCGCAATCTGGCGGAAGCGGTGACCTGGTCGTTCATCTCGAAGCCGGATGCGGAATTGTTCGGCGGCGGTCAGCCCGAACTGGCGCTTGCCAATCCCATCGCGTCCGATCTTTCCGACATGCGGCCGAGCCTGCTTCCCGGCCTCATCGCCGCGATCCAGCGCAACGCCGATCGCGGCATCGCCGATGCCGGCCTGTTCGAGGTCGGGCAGGTGTTCAAGGGCGACCGCCCCGAAGACCAGTTCATCGCCGCCGCGGGCCTGCGTCACGGTTTGTCGCGCGCGACCGGCAGCGGGCGCTTCTGGGCCGGCGACAGCAAGGAGGCGGATGCGTTCGAGGCCAAGGCCGATGCGCTGGCCGCGCTTGCAGCAGCCGGCGCGCCGATGCAGGCGCTGCAGATCGTGCCCGGCGGTCCGGCCTGGTACCACCCCGGCCGGTCGGGAACGATTCAGATCGGTCCGCAGAACGTGCTCGGCCATTTCGGCGAGCTGCATCCGCGCGCGCTCGAGGCGTCGAAGGCGGATGGTCCGATCGTCGGCTTCGAAGTGATTCTCGATCGCATCCCGGAGCCGAAAGCGAAACCGACTCGTGCCAGGCCCGCACTCGAAATATCGGCATTCCAGCCGGTGTCGCGCGACTTCGCTTTTATCGTCGACAAGAGTGTGAAGGCGGCCGACCTCGTGCGCGCGGCGCAGAATGCCGACAAGAAGCTGATCACCGGCGTGACGGTGTTCGACGTCTATGAAGGCAAGGGCATCGAGCCGGGCAAGACCTCGATCGCGATCGCGGTCACCATTCAGCCGCGCGAGAAGACGATGACCGACGCCGAGATCGATGCGCTCGCCGGCAAGATCGTGGCCGAAATTGGCAAGCGCACCGGCGGCGTGCTGCGCTCATGACGCGCGACGTCATGGACAAACGTTAAGGTGCGATGCGTCGTGTTGCCGCCGCTGCTGTAGGAACAATCTCCCGCTGCATTCGTTCGAGACTCTGGACCTCGTTCAATCAAGTGGAGATCACAGTATGGCAGCATCCAAATTCCTGAGCGCCTCGGCCGGCCTGTCCGCGCTGGCTCTGGCCGCGTTTCTCGCGCCGTCGCAGGCCGCCGCAGCGCCTGCCGGAGCGGGCCTGTCGTCGCTGGGATCGGTCGACACGCAACATGTGCAGCACGTGCAATGGCGCGGCCGGGGCGGCTATTATCGCGGCCGGGGCTATGGCTATCGCGGCTACGGGTATCGTGGCTATCGAAACGGCGGCGCGGTTGCGGCCGGTGTGATCGGCGGCCTGGCGCTTGGCGCGGTTATCGCCGGCGCCAATGCGGCGCCTCCCCCGGTGGCCTATGCGCCTGCCTATGGCGGCGGGGCCGACTGGATCGCCTATTGCTCGTCGAAATACCGGTCCTTCAATCCGGCCACCGGGCTCTATCTCGGCTATGACGGCCAGTATCATCCCTGTCAGTAACGCCACGGCGCTGACACAGAGTACCAAAGGCAAAAGGCCCCGCTTCGCGCGGGGCCTTTTTTCATTGGTCCTGTCAGTCGGCGATATCCGGCATCAATTGCTGATCCGCGGCGTGCCGGACGGCCATTGCTGCTGCCTCGGTGCTTTCTGCTGTTCCTGCCGCCGGCGAACCGGTTGTTTCCCCGACTGGGTCTTTTGGGCCGGCACGGTGCCGGTGAGTGGCGTGGCCACTTTAAGGGCCAGCTCAGCCGCGCGCTCGCCGGATTCCCATGCGCCGCCAACAGTGCCCCACAGCGTTTCATGCGCCGCTTCGCCCGCATAGAACACACGGTCGCGCAACGGCTCCGTCATCAGGATGCGGCGCGATGGCTGGCCACCCACCGACGCTGCCGAAAACGCGCCCTGCACATTCGGAACGAATGCCCATTGCGTTGCATGCGTGCGCACGACCGCATTCTTCACGTCCGCGCCGAACAACTTGTCGAGCCAGTCGAGTGCGAAGGCCGTCATCTCGCGCTGGCCTTTCGAGGCCAGATCGCGCGCGAACGATCCGGCGACGTCCACATAGGCCAGCGACGATCCTCCGACATTTCCGAGCAGAGCCGCAGTTTGCTTGCCGTCGGCTTTCTCGAAAACCAGATCGTCGCCGGCCAGACCGAACGGATTGCCGGGAATTTGCAGCGCCACCCGCTCGTAGTGTCCGAGACGCAGGCGAGCCAGCGCGTCGAGCTGCCGCTTCGGCAAATCGGGGATGAGCTTGCCGTCGGCCAGCACGTTGGTGGACACCGTGACGATGACGGCGCGCGCCTGCAGCGCGCCCTTCCCGGTCTCGAGCGTGATGCCGCCGCGTTGCGGAGCGATGCGCGTCACCGGCGTCGACAACTGCACCGGCAGACCCTCGGCCAGCTTCGCAAGCAATGTTCCGAAACCCTGCCGGCAATAGGCGTCGACATCGCGCTCATTCGAGCGCTGGAAATCCACCACCGACAAATCCGCGAAGTCTTTTCCGCAGCTGAACGGCCCAAGATAAAATTCGATCGATGGCGCCCATTCACCGAGATCCTTCGGCATGGCCTGCGCCAGCGACATATCCGACTTTCCACGCGCGGCATCCTCGATCGCGCGTCGCGCGCGAACCAGGACCGCGAAAAACTGTTCGAGTTCGCTTTCGCGCGCATTGCGACGGCCGATCCGCACCTTCTGACCGGGCGGCGCCGGATAGATTTCAAGCCCGGTGCGCGGCGCGAGCTTCGAGAGCGGATTGATATCGGGGGCGTGCAGCCAGTGGGCACCGAGATCGAACGGAATTCCGAAGGTCGTGGTATCGGTGATGCAGCGGCCGCCGACTCGGTCGGCGGCCTCGAGGATGACAACGCGGCGGCCGGCGGCGGCAAGTTTCCGCGCCGCGGCAATGCCGGCGGCCCCGGCACCCACGATCGCTACATCGGTTTCGGCCGCCGTCGCCATGCGTGCCCATGCCGGGAGCGAAGTGGCTCCGGCGGTGATCGCGAGAAACTTGCGGCGGGAGATTGCGTCCATGGTTACCGGAGGCTTTGCACTCCCGCCTCACTACCCGGAAAAAGCAAGGTTTTGCAAACATCCGATGTCGGGGCTGTCACCGGGGCGTGAAACCGGTGAACCGGATTGCAACCGCTTTCGACGAAAATGCAGCAAAACAACCGGATACGCGGAGACCAGCCGCGTACGGGAGGTCACGGCCATGAGCTTCATGCTCGACGGAATCGGGCGGTTCCTTGCCCGCTATCTGGAAAAGCCGGTGCAGGGCTATGAACCCTTCACGCCGAGCGACTTCGGCGCCCTGCAGGCAACGCTGCAGCCCGGCGATGTGCTGCTGGTCGAAGGCAATAATCACGTTTCCGGCATCATCAAGTATCTCACCCAATCCACCTGGTCTCATGCCGCGCTCTATGTCGGCCGCATCGGCGATCGCGAGACCGCGGCCGGCGAACCGCTGGTCCTTGTCGAGGCCAATCTCGGGGAAGGCGTGGTCGGGGCGGAACTGTCGAAATATGCGCGCTATCACACCCGCATCTGCCGGCCGACCGGACTGACACTGGAAGATCGCGCCAGGGTCTGTGCCTATGCCAAGGAGCGGATCGGCTTCGACTACGATGTAAAGAATATCATCGACCTGATGCGCTTCCTGATGCCGCTGCCGCTGCCGCAGAAATGGCGGCGCAAGATGATGAGCATGGGCTCCGGCCATCCGACCCGGATCATTTGCTCGGCCCTCATCGCGCAGGCCTTCGACTCGGTGCGTTACCCGATCCTGCCGAAGATCAGCCGCGTGGAAAGCGAATCCGCACGCGAGGAAATACTGGAGATCCGGCACTCGTCGCTCTACGCGCCGCGTGACTTCGATATCTCTCCCTATTTCGAGGTGGTGAAACCGACGCTGGTCAACGGCTTCGATTACAAGAAAGTGCAATGGGCCGACCGGCAAGTCAGCATCGATATCGAGGTCACCGTCGAGGTCGAAAGCTCGCCCGCCGTCGGTCAGGAGGCGTCGGCCCGACCGGCGGGGAAGGCTCTGGCGGCGGCGTGAGCGTTGTTTCGCTCCCGCTCCCGTAAATAAAAGACCCCGGCTGTTGGGCCGGGGCCACCGGGAGGCGGAGTGAAGATGGGACGTTGAAGCTCCGACGCCCAGCCTGTTCCAACTCGTCAGACGCGCCGGCAGTTCCCTGCGACCAAGGTTGAAGATCGGTCGCCTATTCCTGGTGCGCTTTCGCCCAGGCGAGCGCCATATCCAGACGGTCATTGCCCCAGAACAATTCGCCGTCCGCCGCGACGAAACTCGGTGCGCCGAAAATGCCGAGTGCCGCAGCCCGTTCCGTTTCCGCCCGCAGCTTCAGTTTCATCGGCTCCGACCCCGCGTGAATAAGGATCGCAGCCGCCGGTGCGCCGGCTGCCTCCAATATCCCTGCGAGCACCGCCGGATCGTCGATGCGGCGGCCTTCGCCAAATTGCGCGCGAAACACGCCGCGGCAAAATGCGTCGCGCCAGGTCTGCCCCTCACCCGCGACGGCGATCCTTGCGGCCAAGAGCGAGTTCTGCGGAAACGGATCGGGGCGGCAAAACGGAATCGACAGATCGGCGCAAAGCCGCTCGAGATCGCGCCACATATAACGGCCCTTGCTCTCGTAAATGGTGAAGGGCGACGTATCCCAGCCCTGCGCCTTGAAGATCGGCCCGAGCAGGAAGGGGCGGTAGCGGATCGCAACGCCAGCGTCTTCGGCCCGTGTCTGCACGCGCATGATCGCCGGATAGGAATACGTCGATGCGAATTCGAACCAGAAATCGACAACCGGCTTGCTCATGGGACCAGGGCTCTCACCAAGCGAAGCCCGCAACAGGCAGGCAACTGTTTTCGAAATGCGTGTGACGCTTTCCGCACTCTTCGCCGCATCATAATTCCGTCACCCCGATGTCAATCGCGAACTTTAAGCCTGACCCCGAGATTGGGGGACTTGGCTGTGTCACGTGCCGGACTGGTTGTCATCGGGTTAGCGACAGCGCTGACCGTAATTGTCTTCACGCTCTATCCTGAACTCGATCTCGCAATTTCCGCGGTGTTCTTCGACCCGGCGCGCGGGATTTTTCCGGCGCAGAACGACCGGTTTCTGGCCGGCTTTCGCTTCGTGACGTCTTGGGCCATCGCGATCGGCATTGCCATTCCCGCCATCGCATTGATCGGGAAGATGCTGTTTCCGTCGCGCCCGGCATTGCTTCCGGGCCGTGCCATGCTGCTGATCCTGATGCCGATCGCAATCGGACCGGGACTGATCGTGAATGCCGGCTTGAAGGAGAACTGGAATCGGCCGCGGCCCGGCCTGGTCCAGGAATTTGGTGGCGCCATGAGTTTCAAACCCTGGTGGGATGCAAGCGGGGAGTGCCGCAGGAATTGCTCGTTCGTATCGGGTGAAAGTGCCGCGGCCTTCGCCATGCTGGCACCGGCCGCGCTGGTATCCGCGCCGTGGCAGATGACGGCGATCGGCGCGGCGGCATTGTTCGGCGCAATGATGGGCTTCCTGCGCGTGGCGTTCGGCGGCCACTTCTTTACCGACGTGCTGTTCGCAGGCGCATTGAGCGCGTTGCTGGTCTGGACCCTGCACGGGTGGCTGTATCGCTGGCGCCTGCGGGCGCTGTCGGACAGCAGGATCGAGGATGCGCTCGGCAATGCCGGCCGTCGCGCGCGGGCGGGCATCGCCACCATCGGTCAAAGGCTCGGAGCGGCGCGGGGCTTCGTGATCGCCGGCATCAGCTCCCGGCTCGGCCGGGTCTCGGGGGCTGCCTCACGGCGCTGATCGCTGCCGGTGCCGCTGCCGAAGCGTTGCGGCCGCGCCGACGATCCTTAGACTTGCCGGAACCGGGCCCGACGTCGCGACGTTGCGCCTGCAGGCAAAGGGATCGATTCCATGCGCATGATTCTGGTTGCAGTGGCGGCAATGCTTGTCGCGGGCGTTCTCGGCGGCGGGTCTGCCCAGGCCCAGGAATATCCCTGGTGCGCGCGATACGACTGGACGACGCGCAATTGCGGCTTTGTCAGCTTCCAGCAATGCCTCGCTACCATCTCCGGCATCGGCGGGCGCTGCGAGCAAAACCCGCGATACGTGCCGCCGCAGAGGCGGAAAAAGCAGCCCGCCCGGAGCACGCGGTAGGGCTGCCGACCCGGCACCGCGGTCCGGCCGATTTTTACCCAAACAGCCGGCTCGGTCGCCGACGCGGCTCTGTCTTTTCATCGGGGCAAGTTGCACCGGTTCCGGTTCTGCCTATAGTCCCGCCCGCCTTCAGGCGCGACCAGGACGTGGACACCGTTTTCCCGTCCGGTCGCCAATGATCAGACGGAACTGGATCCATGGCCGACAACCCGAAAAAAGACGTCAAAAAGGTCGTTCTCGCCTATTCGGGCGGCCTCGACACCTCGATCATCCTGAAGTGGCTGCAGACCACCTATGGCTGCGAGGTGGTGACCTTCACCGCCGACCTCGGCCAGGGCGAGGAGCTCGAACCGGCGCGCGCCAAGGCGATCCTGCTCGGCATCAAGCCGGAAAATATCTTCATCGAGGACCTGCGCGAGGAATTCGTCCGCGACTACGTGTTCCCGATGTTCCGCGCCAACACCGTCTACGAGGGCCAGTATCTGCTCGGCACTTCGATTGCGCGGCCGCTGATCGCCAAGAAACAGATCGAGATCGCCGAGAAGGTGGGAGCCGATGCGGTGTGTCACGGCGCCACCGGCAAGGGCAACGATCAGGTTCGCTTCGAGCTGACCTATTACGCACTGAAGCCCGACATCACCATCATTGCGCCGTGGCGCGAATGGGATTTGCGCTCGCGCGAGCAATTGATCGCGTTCGCGGAAATGCACCAGATCCCGATTGCCAAGGACAAGCGCGGCGAGGCGCCATTCTCGGTCGATGCGAACCTCCTGCACGCGTCATCCGAAGGCAAGGTGCTGGAAGATCCATCGCAGGAAGTGCCGGACTATGTCTATTCGCGCACCGATGATCCGGTGACCGCGCCCGACAAGCCGACGATCATCACCATCGATTTCGAGAAGGGCGATCCGGTCGCCATCGACGGCAAGAAAATGTCGCCGGCGACACTGCTCA
>CAZXJZ010000222.1:0-7631 GCA_964641065.1 uncultured Hyphomicrobiales bacterium
GCCGTCGTATCGAGCCTCGCCGATGCCGACCCGCACGGCATAAATGCCGTGCTTCAGGCCGCAGGCGGGGGCGAGCCGCAGATTGGCGGTCGGGAAGCCCATCTCGCGGCCGCGCTTTTCGCCGTGGACCACCTCGCCGGAGGCGAACCAGGGATAACCGAGCAGTTCGGCCGCCTCGACCACGCGCCCGGCTTCCAGCGCTGTGCGAATGGTGCCCGAGGAGACCGGGCGGCCCTCATCCTCCAGTTTCGGCGCCACATCGACCGGAAAGCCGTAGCGCTCTCCGGCTTCGGTCAGGAACGCGGGCGAACCGCCCCGGCCCTGCCCGAAATGGAAGTCGAAACCGATGGCGACCCCGCTCACGCCCAGCCGTCCGACCAGGATATCCGCCACGAATTGCTCGGCCGGCAGGCCCGCAAGCACCGCATTGAAGGACAGCACCACCGCGCCATCGAGCGGCGTCGCGGCAAGGAGCCGCAGCTTCTGGCGCTCGTCGGTTAGCCGGAACAGCGGGACGTCAGGACGGAAATAGCTGCGCGGATGCGGCTCGAGCGTCAGCACCGCGGACGGCTTGCCGGCCGCCGCGGCGCGCTTCATGGCCAGATCGATGACCGACCGGTGACCGCGATGCACGCCATCGAAATTGCCGATCGCAACCACGGCGCCGCGCAGCTTTTCGACTTCGGGCCCGTCGTCGCGGACCACCACAAACGGCTTCTGGCGTTCGGATTGCGGCATTGAGAACGTGGCTGGATTGTCGATGCGCACCGTGTCGGCCCGCTGCCGCCGCAAGTCAAGCGGCCAGGCCCTTCGGGTCTTAAGACTTCGGACGCCCCGGCACCGATACGATCGCCTCGCCGTCCAGAACCACGGCGTTGTCGACCAGGGCCTCGCAATGCAGCCGCACCTTGCGGCCCTCCGGCACCAGTTCGATCACCTCAACGATGACAGAGACCACGTCGCCGATCTTCACCGGAGCGTGGAAGTTCAGCGTCTGCGAGCGATAGACCGCGCCCGCGCCCGGCAGCCGCGTGCCGAGCACCGCCGAAATCAGGCTCGCGGTGTAAAGCCCGTGCGCGATCCGCTGGCCGAAGCGGGTGCCCTGGGCATAGGTGTCGCAGAGATGGATCGGGTTCTCGTCGCCGGACACATTGGCGAAGCCGACGACGTCGGTCTCCATCACCGACTTCATCAGGGTCTCGCGCATGCCGACATGCAGGTCCTCGAAGCACAGGGTGCGGACCATGCGCGGATCGACGGCGGCTTTTGCTGGGGTTGTGGTCATTTGCCTCTGTTAACACAGTAAATGAAATCTAAAATGCTTCACGCATCGGCAGCGCGCAATGCGCCTTTCGGCAGATTTCGCCGCACTTTAAGGCAACGTCCACGATACCCCTCAAAACTTGCGGGTTTAACGGAAGTTCAAGGCGCAGGCGCTATGCTGCGCCTACCGTGGGTAGAAAGCTCATGGTGCGGCCCGGCTAGGACCGGTCGCCACGACGGAGCTTGAGACGATGTCTGTCGATCTATCGATGCCCGTTCTGGTCGTCGACGACTACAGCACGATGGTCCGTATCATCCGCAACCTGCTGCGGCAGGTCGGCTTCACTCATGTCGACGATGCCTATGACGGCATCAGCGCACTCCGCCTGCTGCGCGAGAGGCATTACAAGCTGGTCATTTCCGACTGGAACATGGAACCGATGTCCGGCTTCGAATTGCTGAAGGAAATGCGCGCCGATCCCGCTCTCGCCGCCGTGCCCTTCGTCATGATCACGGCCGAGTCCAAGACCGAGAATATCATCGCCGCCAAGAAAGCCGGCGTCAGCAATTATATCGTCAAGCCGTTCAATGCGGCCACGCTGAAAGCCAAGATCGACGCGGTGTTTTCCGAACAGCCGCATTACGCTGCGTAGCGCAGGGAATAGCTTCGCGAGAGACTGCTACCATTTCAGCTTGCGCGCAATCGCCCGCGGCTTGCCGCCGGCCGCAATCAGCACGCGCTCGACCGCATCGGGATCGGGATCGTCGCGGCCGCCGAATTCGGCCGCGTGAATGCCGGCGGTCACGAACAGGCAATCGATGCCGTAGGATGCCGCGCCCTTGAAATCGGTGCGCACCGAATCCCCAATCGCGATCACGCGCTTGCGGTCGATACCGGCGCCACGCGCCTGTTGCGCCAGCTTCAAGGCCAGATCGTAGATCGGCGCATACGGCTTGCCGGCATACAGCACCTCGCCGCCCATCCGGGCGTACAGGTCCGCGATCGCACCGGCGCAATACAGCAACTGCTCGCCGCGCTCGACCACGACATCGGGATTGCCGCAGACCATGAACAGACGACGCGAGAGCATCTGCCCGAGCATGTCGCGATAATCGTCCGGCGTCTCGGTTTCTTCGTCGAACAGGCCGGAGCAAATCACGTAATCGGCGCTCTCCGGGGGCGCGAAGGTTACGTCGAGCCCCTCGAAGATCGACAGATCGCGCTGGGGCCCGACGTGGAAGATCGACTGACCGGGCCGCTTCGCGATTTCGTCGCGGGTGACGTCGCCGGAACTGACGATCGCGTCATAGATCGAACGCGGCGCGCCGAAATGCTCGAGCTGATCCGCGACCACGCCGTTCGGCCGTGGCGCATTGGTGATCAGCACCACATTGCCGCCGCCCTCCCGGAAACGCGTCAGCGCATCGCAGGCCTCGGGGAAGGCGGCAACGCCGTTATGCACCACGCCCCAGACGTCGGAGAGCACCACGTCGTAATCGCGCGCAAGCGCTGAAAAATGATCGGTGAAAATGGTCAAGGGAAGAACCTGTGTGAATGGCGGACCGCCGGTGGGCGGGCGCTGATCTAGCGCGGCGCGCGGGCGCCGTCACCCTCAGATCGCGGCCTAGATCGCAGCCTCAGATCGCGGTCTCAGATTGCGGCCCTGGCCGCGGCGCCGACGGTGGTCTGCGCCATCGGGCGATCCGCGATGCCACTGACCGCCGCCACGCCTTGCAGCGCATCGGCCCGAACCGGACGCGGCGGCGAGAACAGGAAACCCTGGCCGAAGCGGACGTCATAATCGAGCAGGTCCACCACCGCCGCCTCGGTCTCGATCCGCTCCGCGATCAGGCTAATGCCATGGCGGCCAAGCAGGTCCGACAGGTCGGCAGCGTGAATATCGGCCGAGACGCCGGCCCGATTGAGCAGGAGATGCGCCGGCACCTTGACGAAGCGCACCCCGAGATCCGACAGATCGCGCGGCCCGATCCGCAGGTCGCTGACATGGTCCATCGAGAATCGGTAGCCGAGCGCGATCAGGCCGGCGAGGCTTTCCTGTTCGATCGGACCCATGTTGCGAAGCGCGTCCTGAGTGAATTCCAGCGTCAGCGAGGAACTGAGCGCGCGATTGGCCTCGAGGAATTCGTAGAACTGGCGGAAGATCTCGGCATCGTTCAGGGTCGCAATCGAGACGTTGCAGAACAGGCCGATCTCACGATTTTTCAGCAGCAGGCGGCGCAGCACCTGCACGCAGCGGAACAGCTGCATGTTGTCGATCTTCGCGACCAGATTCGCCTTTTCGGCATGGGCGAGAAAATCGCTCGGCAGGATCAACGTGCCGTCTTCGGCGCGCAGCCGCGTCATTGCTTCGTAGAAGCGGACCTTGCGCTGCGGTAGCGTGACCACCGGCTGCAGGTAGAGATCGATCCGGCTCGCGTCGATTGCGCCGGAGATGATGGCAACGATTTCTTCGGCGGTCTTGCCCTTCAGCGGCCCGGTGGCAACGAGTTCCGGTTCCGGTGGGGGCTGTTCCGCGACCGCCTTGACCGGCTCGGCAGGAGCAGGCTCGGGCGCCTCGGCGACAGGCTCGGGGAGCTGGACCGGCGGCGGGGGCGCGGGGCGCAGCGCTTCGGCGACGAGAACGGGCGCCACCGCCGCGTTCTGCACCCGCTTGAGCTCGACCAGGCGTGCATCGTGATCCGCAACGGTTTCCGCAAGCTCTTTCAAAAGGGTGCCGAGTTCGCCGATTTCGGCAGTCATCGCGTCGTTTGGCGCGCGAGCTTTCCGGGCGCCGTCCTGAGCCTCGACCGCACTCAGGCGGCGTCCGATCTCGCCAACCTGGCGCGCAAGATCGGCGGTGCCGCGCGACAGATCGGAGATCTGCTCGCCGACGCGGCTATGGTCGCGCAGCCGGGCTGACACCGTGTTGTAGAGCGCGAGCGCCGTCATGGCCGTGAGAGCGACGACGGTTGCCTCGGTGACGGTCAGGCTGAACAGCAGAAAGCCAACCGCGCCGAGCGATGCGGCAATCACGATTACGCAGAGCGCGATGAATATGGCCGTCAGCCGCAGCATGAATATCCCGCCGGCGGTCGAAGCGGCGCCCCACCGTCTGATTCGCCCGCCCAGGGACTAATGTCCATGAGGCCTGCGCGGAGCGCAAGCGATCCAGCACGACACTCCTTAGGAATTTTGGCGCGCGGCTTTCGCCTCAGGGCTGCGGCGGAACGATCCAGTACCGCATCTCGACCGGCCTTATCGGAAGCCGCGTCTGTCGCGGCAGTTGCAGGGACATCACCGTGCCCTGCGCACCGAAACGTTTGCGCCATTCGTCGATATGGGCGGCATTGATCTTGTCCTCCCAGAGCACCAGGACCCCGTGCTTGCGCAGGTCCTTCATGTCAATCCACGGGCTGATCTCAGGCCGGCCATGCGCCACCACCCGCGGCCGGTCAGGTGAATAGACCGCAACATTGTTGATCGCGAATTCCGATCCCGCGACGTAACGCAGTTCCGCTCCGGTTTTCGCCCGCCATTCGCGCGTCATGACCTCCGCCAGCATTTTGCCGGGAAAATTCGATGCCTTCGGGCGCGGGCGCCAGAATTGCTCGAAGGCATAGGTACTGAGATAGATTGCCGGACTGAGCAGGAAAAGGAACATCACGCCGACCGCAAATATCCGCAGCCGCCGCATGTCCGTGACCGGACCGAACCAAACGATGGCGGCCAGTGGCAGGAACGACCATAGCGGATAGCCCCACAAAGCGATCGCCTTGCGCCCAGTCAGCGCCGACGCCAGGGTCACCACTGCGAACGGACCGAACGCCAATAGGGTCGCGTAACGGCGGCCGAAGGCGGCCTTCGGCGGCAACTCCTGCTGTTTCCCCGTTTGCGGAAACAGGACCAGCGCCAGCAAAAGGAGTGCGGGGAAGACAAAAAAGGCCTGCGAGGCAATCCAGACCACCGGAAAGGTGACGTACTGGTACCAGCGGCTCGCTTCGATGGCACGGCCGCTCACATAGCCGAACGGCAGGAAGTCGGTCTGTATCAGCCAGATCGCATTCGGGGCGATCACCACGCAGAATGCCAGCACCATCAGATAGGGCCCTGGCGTACGCAGCTTGCGCCGCGCCAGCGGGTCGATCAGCAGGAAAGCGGCCAGGCTCGTCGCCAGCGCAAACGCCGCATATTTTGACCAGAACGCGCCCGCTAGCATCGCCCCGGCCAGCAGCCAGTCGAGCGGACGGCCGCGCACCAGCCCGCGATAGACGAACAAGCCGGTGAACGCCCAGAATGGCAGTTGCATCTGGTCGTGGGCGAATTTCACCGACGAATAGTTGTAATAATGGATGCCGACGAGCGACAGCGTGGCGATCAGCGCCTGCACCGGGCCGGCAATGTCGCGCGCCAGCAAAAACACGCCGAGAAAACAGGTCGCGACGACGACGGGCGCGATGAAATAGATCGACTCCACCTGTCCGGTGAGGCGATAGACCGCGTCCGAAAGCCACCAGGGCAGCGGCGGGTGCTTCCAGTAACCGAGCTGCCATTCCTTCCCGAGCGCCAGATCCTCGACGAGGTCGAGCTCGAGATTGTTGGCGGTGAAGAGCGGCAGCGCTGCCCAGACCACGATATGCGCGGCCATCACGGTCAGCAGAACCCGGAACGGGTATCGCAGCGCGACATTTACGACGGCCGCGAGAAAATCGCCGTCCCTCAGGGTCGTTCTCGCTTCCATGCGCCCGTCGTAGTATGCCACCTGCGGCCGGCCATGTCGGTCCGGCTGCGAATGAGTGCCCGGCACGGCCCTGCCAGTCAATGACCGGATATCGCATGGACGACGACGATGACTATGAACTGGCACCGGTATTGGTACCTCACACGGAGATGAGCGGACCCGTGCCGGATATCTCGGTGGTCATCCCGGCCTTCAACGAAGCCGGCAACATCGCGCGCATGGCAACGACGCTCGATGGCATCCTGAAGCCGCTCTGCCGCTACGAGATCGTGTTTGTCGACGACGGATCGTCGGACGGCACCCTTGCCGCCATCCGCGATGCTGCGGCCGCGAATTCCCAGGTCCGCTACATCTCGTTCACGCGCAATTTCGGCCATCAGGAAGCGCTGCGCGCGGGGCTGCGTCATGCCCGCGGACATGCCGTCATCATGATGGATGCCGACTTCGAGCACCCGCCGGAACTGATTCCGGAGCTGATCGGGGCCTGGCGCGACGGCGCGAAGGTCGTCGCCACCCGGCGCGAGGACGGCGAAGCCGACCTGCCGCCGCTGAAGAGCCTCACCTCGCGGCTCTATTACCGGCTGCTCGACGCCATCGGGGACGTGCGCATCGAGCCCGGCTCATCCGACTATATGCTGCTCGACCGCGCCGTGATCGACACCATCAACGACTTCGGCGATCAGGACGTGTTCCTGCGCGGCACCGTGCGCTGGTTCGGCTATCCGACGACCACGGTTACCTTCTCCCGCGGAGCGCGGACCTACGGCGAGAGCAAATACACGTTCAAGCGAATGATGGATCTCGCGGTGACCGGCATCGCCGCGCACAGCGTGCGGCCGTTGCGACTGGCGATCTGGCTCGCGCTCGTCTTTGCTGCGGTGGGCCTGCTGCTGCTGATCTATTCGGTGGTCAGCTATCTGCTGGTGCCGCAGACCGTCACCGGCTGGACCTCGATCATGGCGACCATCGCCCTGCTCGGCGCGGCGCAATTGCTGGTGCTCGGCATCATCGGTGAATATGTCGGCCGCACATTGCGCGAGGCGCGCGGCCGCCCGACCTACATCATCGGCGAGACCGAGGCGGATCAGAAGCAAGAGCGCGAGGTCATCGGCTTCCGCCGGCCGGCGGAATGAAGTTGCGGCAAGAGCGATGATCGTTGCTGCTCATACGCCTACGCCACCGCCTTGATGATCCGCGCGACCTTCTCGAAAATTTCTCCGATCTGGCTTTCGCTGACGATCAGCGGCGGCGACATGGCGAGCGAATCGCCGACTGCGCGCAGCATGATGCCTTCCTCGTGGAAGCCGCGATCCATCGCTTCGAAGCCGCGCTTGCCGACGCCGTCGGGCTTCGACGCCAGATCGATGCCGACGGTGATGCCGACGCAGCGGATGTCGAGCACGTTCGGCAGGCCCTTCAGCGACATGCAGGCGTCGTACCAAATGGGCTCGAGCTTCTTGGCACGCTCGAACAGCCCCTCGTCGCGGTAGACATCGAGCGCGGCAAGGCCCGCGGCCACCGCCAGCGGATGCGCCGAGTAGGTGTAGCCGTGGAAGAATTCCACGACGTGTTCGGGCCCGTGCATGAAGGCCTCGTGAATCTCCTTTTTCACCAGCACGCCGCCCATCG
>CAZXJZ010000223.1:0-7524 GCA_964641065.1 uncultured Hyphomicrobiales bacterium
CGCAGGGCGGCCGCAAGCATCCGCAGCAGGAATTCCTGCAGGTCGACACCACCAATATCCTGTTCATCTGCGGCGGCGCCTTTGCCGGGCTGGACAAGATCATCTCCTCGCGCGGCCGCTCGACCTCGATCGGCTTCGGCGCCACGGTGCGTGCGCCCGAGGACCGCAAGGCCGGTGAAATCTTCCGCGAGGTCGAGCCCGAGGATCTGCTGAAATACGGTCTGATCCCGGAATTCGTCGGCCGCCTGCCGGTGGTCGCGACGCTCGAGGATCTCGACGAGGCCTCGCTCAAGAAGATCCTGGTCGAACCGAAGAACGCGCTGGTGAAGCAGTATCAGCGGCTGTTCGAGATGGAGAATATCGACCTGACGCTCGCCGAGGAGGCGCTTGGCGCGATCTCCCGCAAGGCGATCGAGCGCAAGACCGGCGCGCGCGGACTCCGCTCGATCATGGAAGGCATCCTGCTGGATACCATGTTCGATCTGCCGAGCCTGGAAGGCGTCGAGGAAGTGGTGATCTCGCGCGAGGTGGTGGAGGGGACGGCGCGCCCGCTCTACATCTACGCCGATCGCTCCGACCGGACGGCCGAAAGCTCGGCTTCGGCCTGACCGGCGCGGGGCAGCCAATTCGATCCTCTGCGTCATCCGAGTTTCTGGCGCCGGGACCCTTGGCACCGGCATGCTGGCGCCTTGCGACAGCGCTGTCAGAATCGCCTAGGCTCATGCGTCCGCCGGCATGCGGTGGTGCTGTTCTTGCAGGGCTTGGGGAGAGGACTGGCGGTCCAGTTCCCTTGACAGTCCTCGGAGCGAACGCCACCTAATGCAGGCGAACGGATCGCGTACGAAGACAACAGTTCCATTCCGGGCAGGGTTCGTAGCGCCCTCGTGCATGGCCCAAGTGCTGAACCTCGCCATGCTCCCTCCCGGCCTCCCTCGGCACTCCGGACGGTTGCGCATGATGCGGGCCCACCGGAGGGGCACAAGAATAAGGAATGACGGCCAATGACAACCGCCAACAAGCCACGTCCCCCCCTGGTCGCGGGTGAAACCAAGGCTTACCCGGTTCTGCCGCTGCGCGACATCGTGGTGTTTCCGCACATGATCGTTCCGCTATTCGTCGGCCGTGAAAAGTCGATCAAGGCGCTGGAAGAGGTGATGCGTTCGGACACCTTCATCCTGCTGGCCACCCAGAAGAACGCCTCCGACGACGATCCGGCGACCGCCGACATCTTCGAGATCGGGACGCTCGCGAGCGTGCTGCAATTGCTGAAGCTGCCCGACGGCACCGTGAAGGTGCTGGTCGAGGGCGCACAGCGTGCCAAGGTTCTGAAATATACCGACCGCTCCGAATATTTCGAGGCGGATGCGGTCGTGCTCGAAGATAACCTCGGCGAGCATGTCGAAGCCGAGGCGATGGCGCGTTCGGTGGTCAACGAATTCGAAAACTACGTCAAGCTGAACAAGAAGGTCTCGCCGGAAGTGGTGGGCGTGGTTCAGCAGATCGACGACCATGCCAAGCTCGCCGACACCATCGGTTCGCATCTTCAGGTGAAGATTGCCGACAAGCAGGCGCTGCTGGAAACGGCAAGCGTGCCGCAGCGGCTGGAAAAGGTGCTCGGCCTGATGGAGAGCGAAATCTCCGTCCTGCAGGTCGAGAAGCGGATCCGTACCCGCGTGAAGCGTCAGATGGAGAAGACGCAGCGCGAGTATTATCTCAACGAGCAGATGAAGGCGATCCAGAAGGAGCTGGGCGACGAGGACGGCAAGGACGAATTGGCCGAACTCGAAGACAAGATCAAGAAGACCAAGCTCTCCAAGGAAGCCCGCGAGAAGGCGCAGCACGAGCTCAAGAAGCTCCGGCAGATGTCACCGATGTCCGCCGAGGCGACCGTCGTGCGCAACTATCTCGACTGGATGCTGTCGATCCCGTGGCAGAAGAAGACCAAGGTCAAGAAGGACCTCAAGGCTGCGCAGGATATCCTCGATGCGGATCACTATGGCCTGGAGAAGGTCAAGGATCGCATCGTCGAATATCTCGCCGTGCAGCAGCGGGCCAACAAGCTGACCGGTCCGATCCTGTGTCTGGTCGGCCCTCCGGGCGTCGGCAAGACCTCGCTTGGCAAGTCGATTGCGAAGGCAACGGGTCGCGAATTCGTTCGCGTATCGCTCGGCGGCGTTCGTGACGAAGCCGAGATCCGCGGTCATCGGCGGACCTATATCGGTTCGATGCCCGGCAAGATCATCCAGTCGATGCGCAAGGCGAAGTCGTCGAATCCGCTGTTCCTGCTGGACGAGATCGACAAGATGGGCGCGGATTTCCGCGGCGATCCGTCGTCGGCTTTGCTCGAGGTGCTGGATCCGGAGCAGAACGCCACGTTCAACGACCATTACCTGGAGGTCGATTACGACCTGTCCGGCGTGATGTTCGTGACCACGGCGAATACGCTCAACATTCCGCCGCCGCTGATGGACCGCATGGAGATCATCCGGATCGCCGGTTACACCGAGGACGAAAAGCTGCAGATTTCGCGTCGGCATCTGATCCCGCACGCGATCTCCAAGCACGGCCTCACCGACGCCGAATGGTCGATCGACGACGAGGCTCTGCTCACCGTCATCCGCCGCTACACGCGGGAGGCGGGCGTGCGTAACCTCGAGCGCGAGCTGTCGACGCTGATCCGGAAGGCGGTGAAGGAGCTGACGCTTTCGAAGAAGAAGTCGGTTGCCGTCACCGCCAAGGAGCTCGGCGACTATCTCGGCGTGCCGAAATACCGGTATGGCGAAGTGGAGGACCAGGACCAGATCGGTGTCGTTACCGGTCTTGCTTGGACCGATGTCGGTGGCGAACTCTTGACCATCGAGGGCACGCAAATGCCCGGCAAGGGCAAGATGACCGTCACCGGCAATCTGCGCGACGTCATGAAGGAGTCGATTTCGGCGGCGGCATCCTATGTCCGCTCCCGTTCGATCGCCTTCGGTATCGAGCCGCCGCTGTTCGACCGGCGCGACATCCACGTGCACGTGCCGGAAGGTGCGACGCCGAAGGATGGTCCGTCCGCAGGCGTCGCCATGGTCACGGCGATCGTTTCGGTGATGACCGGCATTCCGGTTCGCCGCGACGTTGCGATGACCGGTGAGATCACGCTGCGCGGCCGCGTGCTGCCGATCGGCGGACTGAAAGAGAAGCTGCTTGCCGCCTTGCGCGGCGGCATCAAGACGGTGCTGATCCCCGAGGAGAATGCCAAGGACCTCGCGGACATCCAGGAGAACGTGAAGAGTGGGCTGGAGATCATTCCGGTCTCCCGCATGGATGAGGTTCTGACGCACGCTCTCGTGCGCAAGCCCGAGCCGATCCAGTGGGAGGAGCCGGCAGTGAAGCCCGCTGCCGACAAGGCCGCCGACGAGGATGGTTCGGCGCTGACCGCGCACTGACGCGCGCCAAAACAACGACAAGCGGCGGTCCCTGCGTTTTGCCGGGGCCGCCGTTTGATTTTCGGCAGGGTCGGGCGTATGTCAGCCCGCATCCGGGGTCGCGGGCGCGCAATCTGCGCCGGCGCTTTCCCCCGTCGGGCGGTTAGCTCAGCTGGTAGAGCATCTCGTTTACACCGAGAGGGTCGGCGGTTCGATCCCGTCACCGCCCACCAATTCCTTGAACACAAGCGTTTCCCTTCGGGCCTTTCGGTCGGACCGGATTGCACCCGTTGGTCGCATGAAAGTTGTGTTGCCACCTATGAGGTTAGTTGGTAGCTTGTGACCGATCCTGGTTGTGGGGGTGGTCATGACGGCTACGGTGCAGACGGATATTCTGGTGTCGCTCCAGACGCTTCACGGCGAAGTTCAGCGGCGCTTCGCGGAGCTGGATCGTTATCGCGCGTTGCAGGCCATCGAGCGAACGATCGCTGATTTTCAAGATCTCGATGACGTCGCTTATTCCCTGGGAGACATTCGCGATCGCGTTCAGGTGCAACTCGACGGCACGCCGGAATTCCGCGCCTTGCGAAGCATCGAGCGCATGCTTCCGGAATTGTCCGACGTCCTGGTGTTGCTGAATGGGACGTCGAACAGCGAAGAGATTTCGGATCCCGGTGAAGCGACCTTGGCATCTGGAAGTCCCGTTCCGGAAAGCGTCGTGATTGCCGAAGCGGTCGTTGTGGCGCAGGACGCGTTGCCTGCCGGCGATCTCGACGCTGCAACGCAATCTCCGTCCGAAACGGTCGCAGTCGACATCGAAACCGCAGCGACGGCAGCGGAGCCGGAGCAGCCCCTGGACTTGCCACAGACGGACGTCGATGCCGCTCACGTGACGACAGTGAACCGGACTGCGTTCGCCACGGCGGACGATCGCCATCCGCTGGGACCCGAGACCGACGCGCGCGGATCCGAGCCCGTTTACGTTCCTTCTCTCGCCGACAGTGTCGCGCAACTGATGGCTCAGGCCGCCATGCCGCCGCGCGATCCGCCCGCGCCATCGGATTGGGGCACAGGAACAGACGCGCCGGAACGGCCGCAATCTCCGGCGGAGAGGGCGGCCTGACCGGACGAGGTAGACGCGACAACGCCATGGCTGGGAGTAGGCAATGAACACGTATCAGTCGCCATATATCGACGGACAGATCGTCGATGCGGGGAGTGCAACCGGCCGCAGCGACGAACCGCTGCCGGTGCCGCAAGCCGACACCAAGATCGAGGGGTGTACGAAGTCGGCGTCCGACTGCCTGCACAAGACCACCAAGCTGGCGCGTGAATTCAATCACGGCACGGTATCCGCGGCTCACCTGATCCTGGCGATGACGCTCATTCCCAACGCGAGCCGTCAGTTCGAATTGCGCAAGATGGACATCGACCGCGCCTTCCGGGCGGCGATGCAAGCACTGATGGAGATCGAGCGGGGCAGTCCGTCCAAGAGCGGACTTCCCGGTCTTTCCGAAGAATTCAACGTCATCGTCACGCTGGCTCAGGAGCTTGCGCAGAACCGTGACAACCAGGAAGTCTCGGTCGACGATCTGCTGACGGCGCTGGATCGCCTACCGGAAGATTCCTCCGCGGCGCAACTGATCCGCGGTGAACGGAAAAACGGCGCCGGCGCCGTGGATGTGCAGCAAGCGCTCGATCGCATGTCGCTCGCGATCAATCAGCAATTCCATGACATCCGGCAACAGATCGACGCCTTGCGCTTCAGCCCGCCGGACGAGGACATCGCGCGGCTGAAGAGTTACCTGCAGCAACGCGACGGCGTACTGGAGCAGGCGATCGGCAGGGGCTTTTCCGATATCGCCGCGCGGCTCGCGGTGACTGCGCCGGCATCCGCCGAACCCGCAGCGCAGCCGAGCGCCGTGCGGCCTGACGGTCCGGGAGACGAAACGTTGTGGGACAGGATATTCGGTCGGAAAACGCCAGACGTTTCGGCCGCTCCGGTCGATGGATCGCCTGCGCAGCAGCGGTGAGGATTGTAGCGCATCCGTGTGGGGATCTTCGCGCAAACCGCTCCGTCAACGGAAGCGGATGGCCTGAACGAAGCTTTCCTCGGGTTGCGTGATGATCGCCGGGAAGGGCGGCATCGGCTGCGCGCGCGAGATCATGGCCAGCGCCTCGTCGTCCACCGCCGAAGAGCCGGACGACCGAACAATCCGGCTCGCCACCACCTTCCCGCTGCGATTGACCGTGAAACTCACGACCGTGGTCCCGCGTCCCTTGGCTGGCCGCTTGAACCGCTGCAGATGTGCGCTGAGGGTGCTGGCATAGCTTGCCATGGCATTGCGTGCGGCGGTGGTGCCGGCGCGCGGCGCCACCGGTTTGTCCGCGCGCTTGTCCGCCTTCGGGTTCGACGTCGGCTGCTTCACCGACTGGACCTGCTGTTGCACCGGCGCTTCGACCGGCTCCGGCGGCTTCGGCTGCGGCACCTCCTGCTTTTCGACTACCTCTTCCTTCTTGGGCGGAAGCACGAGATCGGGTTCAGGCGAGGGCACCGGCGGCAATTCGATCACCGGTTCGTCGGCTGCCTGCTCCTTGACCTCCGGCTGCATCGCCGCCTGTGAATCGAAGGTCTCCGGCCCCGGTGCAAGATCGGACTCGGTTTCCGGTGCGGCGGCTTCCGGCGCGAAATCGATCATCAGCGCCGGGACGTCGGCGCCGGTTATGCCCTCGTCCGGTTTGACATACATGAATGCGGCAGCGATCGCCGCATGCGCGACCACGACGAACGCAACGGCAGCGACCCAGCGGCCCAGATGCAGCTCGTCATCCCGATCGACACCTGCGATCCAGGCGATCGCATTCATCTCGGCGTGCTTCCCGCGTCCGCCGCTTGCAGCCCGACGAGGCCGATCTTCAGATAGCCCGACGAGCGCAGCGTATTCATCACCTCCATGACGTCGCCGTAGCTTACGGCCCGGTCGGCCCGCACGAAGATGCGCTCGTCGCGATTGCCTTTGGTTGCGACATCGAGCGCCGCAGGAAGACTGGCGCGCGCAACCATGTCCTCGCCGATCGCCAGCGACAGGTCGGACTTGATCGACAGGAACACCGGCTTGTCGGGCCGGCGCGTCTGCTCGGCGGTGGAGCTCGGCAATTCGACCGGAATGTCGACGGTCGCAAGCGGCGCCGCCACCATGAAAATGATCAGCAGCACCAGAATGACGTCAATGAAAGGCGTGACGTTGATCTCGTGGTTTTCGACGTCCTCGTCGTCCTTGCTGAAATGTACCGCCATGACGCTACTCCGCCGCCTGCCGCAACGTGACGCCGCCGCGATCGAGATCGCGCGAGGCGAGGCGCAGCACATTGGCCGAGGCATTGCCGAGGATCAGGCGGTAGCCGCCGATCGACCGCGTGAACATGTTGTAGATCACGACCGCCGGGATCGCGGCGACCAGGCCCATGGCGGTTGCGAGCAGGGCCTCGGCGATGCCGGGGGCGACCACCGCAAGGCTGGTCGAATGCGCTTTCGAGATGCCGATGAAGCTGTTCATGATTCCCCAGACCGTTCCGAACAGGCCGACGAACGGGGAGGTCGCGCCGATGGTCGCGAGCACGCCCATGCCGTTGCTGATGCGGCGGCTCGCGGTGGCTTCCACGCGTTCGAGTTGCCAGACGATGCGTTCCTTGACGCCGTCCTTCGGCAGCATGTGGGACAATTCGACCTCATGCGCCGCTGCGCGCACCAGTCGCGCCACCGGATCCTTTTCTTTCGCGAACTTGCGCTCCGCTTCATCCAAAGACTTCGCGTGTTCAAGCCAGCGGTTCTTGCTGCGCGCGCGGCGTTTCTCGAAACGCAATTCCAGGCTTTTTGCGAACCACACCGTCCAGGTCACGATCGATGCGATAACGAGCCCGATCATCACCGATTTCACCACGATGTCGGCGTCGAGGAACATCTGCCAGGGCGTCAGATCGTGCGGCAGCATATGCGCGGGGATCGTGCCGGGAGACGGCGAAGCGGGTGCGGGTCCGGCCGGCGTCACGTCCGGGGTGGCATTTGCGGGTGCAGCCGGCGCCGGCGCTTGGGACGCGGGGGCTTGCGCCGCAG